>JALHDI010000181.1 GCA_022839045.1 Sporomusaceae bacterium | reverse complement strand
GAGGGTCTCGCGGATTATGTCGCGGGCGTTGTCGGTGCCCTGGTTGACACGGGTAAGGAGGAAGGCATTGGCGCGGTTGAGGTGAGTCAGGGGCTCACGAAGCGTTCCCCGCGGCAGGAGGAAGTTGTTGCCGAAGACGTTGATGCTGTCGATGAGGACGATGTCGAGGTCGCGGGCCAGCTGCCAGTGCTGGTAGCCGTCGTCGAGGATGATGAAGTCGGCTTTGAGGTTGGCAACGGCGTAATCGCCGGTGACGTTGCGGTTCTTGCCGATGACGACCGCCACGCCCGGCAGGTTCTTCGCCAGCAGGTAGGCCTCGTCGCCGGCCTCGTTGACCGACATGTAGATGCGTCGGCCGTCGGATACCAGGCCGACCTGGCCCCGCCACTTGGCACGGTAGCCGCGGTTGAGAATGACGACCCGGTAGCCCAGGTCGCGGATGATGGCTGCCAGGCGCTGAGCGGTGGGAGTCTTGCCGGTACCGCCGACGGTGATGTTGCCCAGGCTGATGACCCGGCAGGACAGTTTATGCTGTTTCAGCAGCCCGGCCTTGTAAAGACCGAGCTTGATGTCGACGCCCAGGCCATAGACGAACGACATGAACCGGAGCACGCTGAGAAGAACGGCGGCCACCAGGCCCCGCTTCTTGCCGTGCACCAGTTGGTAGAGATAGACTTGGACAGGTTCATGACGGATCATGTTTTATCCCTCACGATCGCTGGGGGGAGTGACGCCAGTACTTCGCCGATATGCTGAACGCTGCGGATGGCAGCTCCCTGGTTTTCACGGATGATGGCCAGCGCCTTCTCGCCCATCTCCGCCCGGGCGGCAGCGTCGCCGAGCAGGCTGACGAATTTGTCGCCGAGGTCGGCGCTGTCGTAGACGGTGTCGCAGGCACCCTGCCCGCTGAAGAGGGCGTAGCTGTCCTTGAAGTTGAACATGTGGGGGCCTACGAGGATGGGTTTGCCGTGGGCCGCCGGCTCGAGGATGTTGTGGCCGCCGGTGGCCACAAGGCTGCCGCCGACGAACACGACGTCGGCGATGCTGTAGATTCTGCCGAGTTCGCCGATGGTGTCGAGCACGATGACGTTTTGGCCGCCGTCCGCCTTGTCGAGGTCGGTGCGACGGACGGTATTCAGACCGTATTTCTCCGCCAGGGAGGCGACTTCTCCGCCCCGCAGGTTGTCGCGCGGCGCGAGGATCAGGCGGGTTTCGGGGATGTTCTCCCTTACTTTGTTAAAGGCGGCGAGGACAAATTCCTCCTCGCCCTTGTGGGTGCTGCCGGCGACGATGACCGGGGCCTGTCCGGGCAGTTTGAGCATGGTGGACAGTTGCTCCCGTTCGGCGGCGCTGATTTCGGTGTGCGTCTGGTCGTACTTGGTGTTGCCGGTGACGAAAACCCGGCGCGGTTTGGCGCCCAGGCGGATGATGTACTGGGCGTCGATGGTGGACTGCATGCAGAAGCGGTGGACGGTGTCGAGCATCCGGTCGAGGATGGTGAACAGGTAGCGGTAGTTGCCGACGCTTTTGTCGCTGATCCGTCCGTTGACCATCATGACCGGGATGGCGAGGTCCCGGCAGGACAGCAGGAAGTTCGGCCATAGCTCGGTCTCGACCAGTATGAACAGCGTAGGCTTTATGCGGTTTATCACATGCCGGCTGAGCCCCGGGAGGTCGAGCGGGAAGTAGATGATGCTGTCCGCTTCGGGGATGATGCGCTTGGCCATTTCATAACCGTTGGCGGTGACGACCGAGACCAGTACCGGTCTGCCGGGGAGCTGGCGGCGTATTTCTCTGACGATCGGGCTGGTGGCGACGATTTCGCCGACCGAGGCTGCGTGCAGCCACAGGCAGTTCTTGCCGGCCACGGGCGTCAGAGCCCCGGACGGCAGAAAACCGAAGCTCTGCTTAAGCCGCTCGCCGAAGCCTTTCTCGCGAATGAGGCGATAGACGAACACCGGCATGGCTGCCACGACCAGGAGGATCGTCAGGATGTCGTAAAGGAATTTCATCTGTTATACCTCTTTGGACGGAGCCTCCGTCCGCGTGTCGAATTGGACCTGGTAAAGCTTGCTGTACAGGCCGCCGGTGTTTATGAGGGTGGCGTGGGAGCCTTGTTCGATTATCCGACCCCGTTCCATGACGACGATGACGTCGGCCCGCTGCACGGTGGAAAGGCGGTGGGCGATGACGAACGACGTCCGGCCGACCATCAGCTTGTCCAGCGCTTCCTGGACGAGGGCTTCGCTTTCGGTGTCGAGCGCCGAGGTGGCTTCGTCAAGGATGAGGACGCGGGGGTTTTTGAGGATGGCGCGGGCAATGGCGATACGCTGGCGCTGACCGCCGGAGAGCTTGGCGCCGCGTTCGCCTATTTGCGTTTCGTATCCCTGGGGCATCTCCATGATGAAGTTGTCGGCGTTGGCCGCCTTGGCGGCGGCGATGACCGCCTCGCGCGGGGCGTCGAGGTCGCCGTAGAGAATGTTTTCGTACACCGAGCCGTTGAAGAGCATTGTTTCCTGGGGCACGATGCCGATCTGGCGGCGCAGGGAAGCGAGGGTGACTGTCTTGATGTCGATGCCGTCGATGGCGATGTAGCCGGCGGACGGATCGTAAAAGCGGGGGATGAGGTTGGCGATGGTCGTCTTGCCGGCGCCGCTGGGGCCGACGATGGCCACGACCTGGCCGGGCCTGGCGGTGAGCGATATGTCTACCAGGGCCGGTTCCCCGGGCTTGTATTCGAAATTGACGTTGTGGAAGGCGACTTCGCCGTTGATGGGCGGCAGGTCGGCGGCCCCCGGTTTATCCTTGATGTCGGGCTCGGTGTCGAGGACGTCGAAGACCCTCTGGGCCGCGGCCAGCGCCTTCTGGATGTTGCCGTATACCCGGCTGAGGCGTTTGATGGGGTTGGAAAGGTTGACGACGTAGATGAGGAAGGCCATGAGCGCCCCGGTGGTCAGGTTGCCGCCGATGACCTCGTGGCCGCCGTACCAGATAATGACCGTGACGCCGATGGCGGCGAGGAATTCGATGAGGGGGGTGAGGGTGGCCATGAGTTGGGCGCTCTTCATCTGGGCCCGGAAGTTATGGTAGTTCTCGCGGCCGAAGCGCTCGATCTCGTAGTCTTCGCGGACGAACGACTTGATTACCCGCACGGCCAGGACGGTCTCCTGGAGCACGGAGGTTATGTCGGCGGCGCGTTCCTGCATGACCACCCCGGCCCGCCGCAGTTTCTTGCCGAAGACGTTGATGGCCTGGAAGACGAGCGGCAGGGTGATGAAGGTCAGGAGGGACAACTTCCAGTGGAGGACGAACATGGCGATAATCGAGCCGACAAGGACGAAGGCTTCGGTGATCATCTCGATGACGCTCTCGACCAGGGCGGCCTGGAGGGCGGCCACGTCGTTGGTGATGTAGCTCATGATGGCGCCGGTGCGGCG
>JALHDI010000051.1:7243-27040 GCA_022839045.1 Sporomusaceae bacterium | reverse complement strand
CGACGATGGCCTCCGGCTCAACTACAACAAGATGCTCGACCGGAACGTCTACATCGGCATCAGCAAGACCGGCACCTACGGCCTGGTCAACAACCCGAACGTCACTTCGGCGCTGGCCGCCAATAACGCCGCCGGTACCTCCAGGCTGTGGGCGAACAAATCCGCGATGGAGATCGTTGCCGATATCGACACAGTGTTGGTGCAGACCTGGACGGCCAGCGAATACGACGAAACCGGCATGGCCACCCACATCCTGATCGACCCGGCCAACTATGCCTACGCGAACAGGACTATCGTCAGCACCGCCGGCAACCGGTCGATCCTCGACTATGTGCTCGAAAACAACATCGCGACCAAGCAAGGCCGAAAGATGGGCATTTTCCCGAGTCGCTGGTGCATCGGCGCCGGCGTAGGCGACACCCAGCGCATGGCCGGCTACGTTAACCAGGAGAACCGGGTGAACATGGATCTGACCGTTCCGCTCTCGCGCGTCATGACGGCGCCCAACGTCGGCAGCGCCTCCTATGAGACGCTGTACGCCGCCCAGTTCGGCCAGGTCAAGTTCTTGTACACCCAGTGCGCCTACTACCTGGACGGGATATAAGGAGGGCCCCATGATCAAGGTATTAGCCGACAGATGCCTCTCGTTCGACCGCGGCGAAAAGGATAACAGCGGCAGGCTGATCACAGCCAAGACAACCATCGGCTTCTGCGAATTGCCGGATTGGGTAGCCGATGACGACTACTTCAAGATGGCGAAGAAGGCCGGCATCCTCAAACCTTTCACTGCTTCCGGCGAAAGCGAAGCGGTGTTGAAGGAGTCGGAGCGGCTTGCCGCCATCCGCGCCGAAATCAAAGCCGAGGAAGAGAGGCTGGCTGAGCTGAAGGCTGAAGGCAAGCAGCCATCCAAAAAGGAATTGACCAAACGGTTCAAGGAAAGGCTGGACGCCGCCCAAGATTCGAACGAAGCCGCGGCGATAGTCGCCGAAGCGGCTGAAGCCGGCATCACTCTGAGCCCCGAGAAGTAAGGGGGAATCCCGATGGCTTACGGTATCAACACCGACGCCATGGCTCAACAGATAATCGCGGACGCCGCGAACATCCGGGCAGGGGAAAATCCGTCATATACAGTGGCGGATTTTCTTTCTGCCTATCCCCAGTTCGGCACCGAAAGCGAACCGCTGCTGCCGGCCGCAATGCTGACGGCTTATGTGGCGCTCGCCCACGCCGCGATCAAGGAGGCCCGCTGGCGCAGTTACTGGAAGGTCGGCATGGGCCTGTTCATCGCCCACTTCTCCACCCTCTACCTGCAGGCCATGACGCCGACCGGCGCTTCCGCCAAAGCGGTGGTAGCCGCCGGCCAGGCCCGTGGTCTGACGGCGTCCAAGGCAGCCGGCGACGTGTCGATGAGCTATGAATCCATCGCCGCCGACCTAGACGGCTGGGCGGCCTGGAAGCTGACCGTCTTCGGCCAGCAGTTGGCTACGATCGGCAAACTCGTCGGCAAGGGCGGCATGTATGTATGGTAGGCGGCAAAGTGGGCATGACCGAGAGAGGCCCGGGTGTTGAGAAAATCAAAAAGGACATGGCGGCGCTGATGGGTATGGATGTGCTGGTCGGCATACCGCAGGAAAAGATCAGCCGGCGCGGCAAGGACCGGGTCAACAACGCCGAGCTCCTTTACATCCATACCCACGGCAGCCCGCTGCGCGGCATATCGGCCCGGCCGTCAATCGAGCCGTCCATCGAGGCGCCGGACAACAAGGAAAAACTCGGCGAGCAGCTGGGGGTCGCGGCCAAACTCGTGCTTAGTGGTCGGCCGGAACAGGCGAGGCAGCAGCTGAAAAAAGTCGGCGCCCTCGGCAGGGATATCGCCAAAGGGTGGTTCACCGATCCGCGCAACAATTGGCCACCGAATTCGCCGGCGACGGTAGCCCGTAAAACAGCCAGGTTGAGCCCGAAGCAAATCCAGGAGGCCCACGAGGCGGGTGACCCGCTGAGCCGCGTGCTGATCGACTCCGGGCAGATGCGAAACGCCTTAACCTACGTCGTGCGGGAGGATAAGAACAATGCTTGACGTGTCGGAAGTCATCCTCGATCCGGACTTCGCACAGGAATACCCGATATGGCGGCGCCCGGGTGCATGGGTGGGCGGCCGCTGGGTACCCGGCACCGAGTACCGGGTAAGGGCATACGGCACAGTTACCGTGGCTACCACGCGCGACCTCGAACAGGTACCCGAGGGCGACCGGGTGAAGGGCATGATGTGCTTTTACTCCGACCGGGAGATATTCACCACCCGCGAGGAGGGCACGTCCGACGAGCCGGAATGGCGGGGCGAGAGGTACCGCATCGTCCAGGTGGCGCCCTGGGGCGACTTCGGCTACTGGAAGGCCATCGGCGCGAGAATGGCGGGTGATTAGATGGCAGACATCTTCTTGACTCTGGAGCAACTGGAGGATTTATTCGTCGCCGTGACCGTCCAGGCGCTCGGCATCAACACCAAAACCGACCCCGACGCGGTCCGTGTGTCCTGGCCGACCGGCGGCGCGCCGGCGTGGAAGGTGCACGAGGACATCGCTTTCCTCCGTGTCTATGAACCGGATAGCCAATACAATCGGCAGCGCGAGGTCAAGATCACGCCGCTCGACGACGACAACGTCAACCAGGAGACGACCTATACCAGGGTGATAGGCGTATCCTGGATTTTTTACGGCCCACGCAGTTTCGACCGGGCGGCGGCGCTGAAGGACAAAATTTTCCACCAGGAGATCCATGACCTGCTCGCGCTCAGCAACGTCTACCTCGTGCCGGACATCCCCGCCCCCCATCGAAACCCCGAGCTCTATAACGGCCAGTGGTGGCAGCGGACGGATCTGACGATGCAATTCAACGAGCATGTGGCTCGCAACATCGCCGTGCCGGTCATCAAGAGCGCCGAAATCACTGTGTACGCTGACAAGGATGGTGAGATCGACACTGCCGTTGTCAACGTGGAACCTAATGAATAAGCGAGGTGATTCCTACAAATGGTAAAAACACTGAGCCTCAACCCTGTTGTCGATATCAAGGTCTACATTTCGCCGACGGCCGCGCCCCGCCGGTCATTTAACGAAGGCCTCATCGTCGGCACCAGCCAGGTCATATCCACCTATGAGCGCATGCGGCAGTACACAGCGGTCGACGATATGCTGACCGACGGCTTCCCCAACGACTCGCTGGAGGTGCTGGCCGCTCAGCTCTATTTCAGCGCCAGCCCGGCACCCACTTTCCTGTGGGTCGGCCGCAGAAACACGACGGCTTCCTTTACGGCTACGTGCGCGACTGCCGAGGACAGCGCCGTCATCACGCCTGCCGACCGCCTGGGCATCGGTATCGGCCAGACCGTGACCGGCGCCGGCATCCCGGCTGCCACGAAGGTGCTGAGCATCGATACCGTGGCCGGCACCGTCACCCTCGATAAACAGGCGACCGCAACCGGCGCAGCTGTGGAGCTGACCTTCGCCGAGGCTGTGGAAACCTGCCTGCAAGCCGTCCAAGCCTGCCGGGCGAAGGGCAGCGACTGGTACGCCTCCACGGTGCTAGGTGCGGCTAAGGACGACCACCTGGCGATCGCCGCCTACGTCGAATCGGCTACCCCGACCACCGTGTACATGGGCACCACCCAGGACGCCGATGTTCCCAGCGGTACCGCCGGCAACGTGCTGTTGACCCTGCAGGCCCTCGAATACTCTCGCACTTTCGTCCAGTATTCCAGCACTTGCGCCTACGCGGCGGCCTCCGCCATGGGCGACGCCATGGGCCTCAATACCGGTCTTGCCAACTCGGCCTACACGCTGAAGTTCAAGCAGGAGGTCGGCGTCACGGCCGAATCGCTCGACGCAACTCAGGTCAAGGCCATCAAGGACGCCAACGGCAACGTGTACGTCAACCGGGGCACCTACTACAACATGCTCGAGGAAGGCGTGATGGTCAACGGCCAGTTCTTCGACGAGATCATCAACCTCGACATGCTCACCAACGACATCCAGCTCAATGTCATGGATCTCCTCTACGGCACGCCGAAAATTCCGCAAACCGACCCCAGTGTGACGCAGATCATCCACGCTGTTAACGAGGCCTGTGACGACTCCGTCACCATCGGCTTCCTCGCCCCCGGCACCTGGACCGGCCAGAAGGTGCTGAACCTCAACCCCGGCGACACGTTGAACAAAGGCTACCTGGTTCAGGCGCCCCCGGTCAGCAGCCAGTCGCGGGCCGACCGCGAAGCCCGCAAATCGCCGCCCATCTACTGCGCGGTCAAAGAAGCTGGAGCGATCCATAGCGTCCTCATCGGCGTCTATGTGAACCGCTAGGAGGTAGAGTATGGGAAGATCGACGTATAGCTTTACCGACCTCTCCGGCGCCTTCGCCCACCCGGCGCTTGGCGCCTATGTGTTCACCGGCCAGGGCGTCGGCCAGGTCATCGTCCACATGGCGACGGAGAAAACGGCGCACGACATGGCGGCCGACGGCGCGGTGATGATCAGCAAGATTGTCGGCGACAACGGCCAGATCACCGTCGAGTGCCAGCAGACCAGCGACGTCCACAAGTTCCTGCTCGGCTGGTATAACTACGTCAAGTATGCGCCGACGGAGGAGTGGGCCCAGGCTGCCTGTACCCTCCGCAACACCTCGGACGGTACCAGCCATATCTGCACCGGCATCAGTCCGCAGAACGTGCCCGACAAGACATACGCCGCCCAGGGCGGCCGGGTATCCTGGGTGCTGATGTGCGGCGACATCCAGAGCCTAACGGCATAGGGGGATTTTTGTGCAGGAAATTCAGAAACGTGAGAAATTCAAGTACATCGAGGCAGGCGGGCGGCGCTGGAAAATATGCAAACTGGACGCCACCACCGCCGCCTATATCGGGTACAAAGTCCTGATGCAGGCGCTGCCCATGGGTCTGGAGGGCATGCTGGGCCTGCCGAAGATGGAGAAGCGTCAGGGGTTGACGCTCATGGGCAAGCAGGAATTCCGGGAGCTGGTCATGGATTGCCTGAGCGCCTGCTTCGAAATCAAGGAAGCCGGGGGCCAGGAGCTGCCCGTGCGGGCCGTGACCGACACCGGGGCCTATGGCGTCGAAGGGCTGGAAGACGACGCCGGCCTTCTGGTCTTGTTGCTGTTCAACGTCTTGTCGTTCAATTTAGCGGGTTTTTTCGGCGGAAAAGGGTTGAGTCTGACGGGCATGCTCAGTCCCTCGGATACCAGCCCTGCCGATGCGAAAACGTAAACGAATTTTTGTACGCGCCGGTGATGGCCGGCATGTGGCGGCAGCACGAGGTATGGGACGGAACTTACACCATCGATGACCTCCTGGACGCTCATGAGATGCTGCTCGTCAAAGTGGAAAACCAGATGCGGGCGCAGGCGGCCGCGGAACAAGGGAGGACTGGACGATAATGCTGGATGTGATAAAGGAATACCTCGTCAGTCTCGGCTTCCAGGTTGATAACCACGAATTCAACCAGGCCAAAAGGGCTGTCGACGAGCTAGGCAAAGTTGTCCAGTCCAACACCCGCGGCATGGCGCGAGACTTCGCCGTCGCCTCGACGGCGGTTGTCGGCTCGATCGCGGCCATCACGGCGGCGACCGCCGGCCTCGTCGTCCAGGTGGCGAAGGCCGATATGGAGTACCAGAAATTCGCCCTTCACATGTGGATGGCCAAACAGCAGGCGAAGGAGCTGAAGATCAGCCTCGACGCCATGGGCGAGTCCGTCGAGGACATCGCATATATCCCCGAGCTGCGGCAGCAGTACCTGGCGCTGATCGGCATGGGCCGCGAGCTGCAGACGCCGGGAGACGCCGCCGACCAGCTGCAGTATGTGCGTCAGATTACTTTCGAATTCAAGCGCCTGCGGATGGAGGCCACCTACGCCCTGGAGTGGATCACCTACCACCTCGTGAAGATGCTAGACCCCACCCGCAGCGTCAGAGATACCCTGAAAGATATCAACGATACTATTTCACGGAATATGCCGGTATGGACGGCGAAGGTCGCCACCTGGCTGGCCAACGTCGTCAATGTCGCCATGGCTGTGGCTCGGTTCGTCCGCGACATCTACGACGGTTTCCAGATGCTGCCCAGGGCTATAAAGTTGATTATCGGCTTCCTGGGCGCGTTGTTCGTGGCGCTCAAGATGTCGCCGGTCGGATGGTTCATATCGGCGCTGACCTTCCTCCTGCTTATGCTGGAGGATTTTTACGGTTACATGGACGGCCGCAAATCGTCGAAGACACTCGCGCCGTTCTGGAAAGCGCTGCTGGAGTTCTCGCAAAACATGAAGGCGGCCGGCGCCGGCAACTGGCTGACCAAGCTGGGCGACATCATCGAAAAGCTCTGGCAGATCAACGCTTTCGTGGCGAAGCTGCTGGCGTACCTTGTCTGGACGGTTCTCACCCTCATCACCCAGGGCTGGGGCAAGGCGAAGGAGTTTGCCCTCGGCGCGATGGACGAGCTTAAGGACGATTGGGACAAGGTCAGGGGAAGACCTCCCGGCACCAGCCCGGGCGAAGGCGGAGGCCAATGGTCAGGGATAAAGGCCACGGCCGAACGGTACCTCGGGCAGCCCTACGTCTGGGGCGGGGCCTCGCCTGACACCGGCTTCGACTGCTCCGGCTATACCCAGTACGTTCTCGGCGAGAACGGCATCGAAGTGCCCCGCCTCGCCAACGAGCAATATGCCGCCCTCAAGGATCAGGGGAAGGTATTCACCGATTCTTCGCAGCTCAGGCCCGGCGACCTCGTTTTCATGAACACCCATACGTCGCAGGAGTTCGACGCCGACAATCCTTACCATGTGACGCACGTCGGCTTCTACGCCGGCAATGGGCTCGTGCTGCAGTCGGGCTCCGCCGGCATCGGCTACCGCGCCATAAGCAACTTCCCCGATATCGTGGGCTACGGCCGGGTGGCGGCCGCTACGTGCACGCCTCCCGCGTGGGTATACTCCGGCGATGAGCCTGGCGTGTCGGTGTTTGAGCCGACAGCGCGGCCGGCGGCGGCGTACTATGCGCCTGAAATGAATTCGCCCGGGCCTGCTGGCGGAATTATGATCGACAAGATCGATATTAACATCGGCGGGACGAATGCTACCATGGAGGAAGTCAGCAGCGCCGTGACCGACGGAATAGTTGCAGCGCAGGAGCGGGTATACGCCCGGCAGGCCCGCGAGCTGGCGGGAGTGTACGGCACATGAGCATAAACAGCGTATCGGGAATCTGGGCCGGCCTGAATGTTCTCCGTTTGCTCACCGCCCAGGCGCAGGACGTGGAAACTCCGCAGACGACGAACGGGCCGTGGCGGCCGCCGCAATGGGGCGGGCTGCCAAGCGACCAGGAGCAGCTCGTCTATGTCAAGAGCAACATCGGGGGCTACTTTTTCGACGCCATCATCCGCGAGGAGCACACGAGCACCATCCGAAAGACCGAACACCCGGTTCAGACAGGCGCCAACATCACCGACCACGCCTACAACTTGCCCGCTCAGCTGGTGATGGAGATCGGCATGTCCGACGTCATGGACAGCCTGGTTCCCGGCCAATACTCGGACGGTCCGACAAAGTCCATATCGGCCTACCAGACGCTGCTTAAACTCCAGCATGCCCGTTTACCGCTCGAAGTGTTGACCAGACTCAACTATTACCAGAACATGCTGATCGAGGAGATAAACGCGCCCGACGACTACAAGACGCAGTTCGGCCTGCGGTGTATCATCCGATTCGGCGAGATATTCGTCGTCGAAGTCGCCAAGACCACGGTTAGCGCCAGACCGCAGGCTTCCAGCCAGACGCAGAAGGGAACCGTGCAGGCTACCGAGCCGCCGCCGACCGTGCTGCGGCAGATTGAAGATGCGACAACCGGGACGGCGGAAAGTCCGGCTATCGATGAACCTGGAGGTTGAGTATGGCTAACCAAATTATTCCTCTGACTACCGACCCGAACCAAACCTTTCAGACGACGCTGACGGTCGACGGCAAAAACATAACGCTCACCTTCGACCTCCGCTATAACGAGGAAGCCGGCTGCTGGATTATGGGCATCGAAGACGCGGACGGAAACTTGCTGCTCGACTCCGTGCCTCTTGTCCCCGGCAAATATCCGGCTGCCAATATCCTCGCCCAGCATGCTTACCTCGGCATCGGCAGCGCCTACATCATCAACACGGCCAACTCGTCGGCGGATCACCCCGATGACACCAACCTCGGCACGGACTTCGTCCTGGTGTGGGGTGACACGCCGTGACCGAATACCTCTGGGGACGAAAGTGCAGAATCCTGATCGCCAAGAAGAGCGGGGAGGCCATCGACGTCTCGATGCTCCGATGCGTGTTCAAGGTCTCGCATATCGGCCTTTCGCCTGTTAATTTCGCCGAGCTCACCGCGCACAACTTGTCGGTGCAGACCGAAAACATGATCATCGAGGAGAGCGACCGGCTTATCATCGAGGCCGGATATTCCGGCTACCTCGAGACGCAGGAGAAAGGCCCGGCCAAGCAGGTGAAGTCCGACTCCCGGTTCGGCAAGATATTCGACGGCGAAATCGTGCAGGCGATCCGCGACAAGGACGAAAACAACGTCGACTACCGCCTGATGATCGTCGCCATTGACGGCGATCAGGGATTGAATCTCAACTTCGTCAAAATGACCGCCAACAAAGGCATCAACCAGCGGGACATCATCAACTATGCGGCCGGCCAGGCGAAAGTGCCGCTGGAAGTCGCCCACATTTCGCCCGACATCGGCGACAAGGTGCTCCCCCGGGGCAAGGTGTTTTTCGGCGAGCCGAAAAAGTATTTCCGCCAGGTCGCCCAGGACAACAACGGCACCTACTGGGTGGAGAACGGGCAGTTGGTAGTCTCCAAACTGACCGACATCCCGCCCGGCGAAGCCCTTGTGCTGACGCCGAAAAACGGTCTCATCGGCACGCCGCAGCAGACCATCGACGGCGTAAACTTCAAATGCCTACTCGACCCGCGCATCAAGCTCAGGACGATGGTCAAGATTGACAACTCCTATATCCGGCAGATGAAGCTGGAGGCGAGCCAGATCATGACCGTCAAAGGCAACACGCCTCAGGTTTCGTTCTTGCCTGTCATACTCGACCAGGACGGCCAGTACCAGGTCCAGAACGTCACCCACTACGGCGACACGAGGGGCAACGATTGGTATTCCGCGATCGTCGGCGTGAACCGCAACGGCAGGGGGCTGGTATCCATGCTGGCCAACGCCGGACAGAATCCATACTGAGGTGGCTTATGATACCAATTCCCGAAAGGATCAACAGAGACCAGACGGAGACTTTCCGCAAAATGATGGAGGCCATGCTTTATGACCTGCGCGTGGCTGCCCCCGGCATCATCCAAAGTTTCGACGCGGCCACTCAGACGGCGACCGTGCAGCTGGCCATCCGGGAGCGAATCTGCATCAGCGGCGACGTGACCGACGAGGAGATCCCCGAGCTCGTCGACGTGCCGGTGGTCATGCCGCGGGCCGGGGGGTATCTCCTGACGCTGCCGGTGGCCGCTGGCGACGAATGCCTGGTCGTCTTCGGCGACAACTGCATGGACGCCTGGTGGCAAAGCGGCGGGGTACAGAACCAGGTCGACCGGCGCCGGCACGATTTGAGCGACGGTTTTGCCATCGTCGGCATATGGTCGCAGCCGAGGGTAGTGTCAGGCTACTCGGCAAATTCAGCACAGCTGCGGAACGAGGCCGGCGATGCAATGGTAGAAGTTGCCGGCAGCACCATAAACGTGCTCGGCGGCACCGTCAACGTGAACGCTGATTCCACCGACGCCGTCAACATCAACGGCCGCGTGTTCATGAACCACACCCACAGCGGAGTTGAACCAGGCGGCGGCAATACCGGAGGTGTCGTATGATTTACCGGCGGCTTGACGCGAACGGCGATTATACCTTCGGGCAGGGAAAACAGGATTTCCTCCGCGATATCGATGCAGTAGGCCAGGCGATCATGACCCGCCTGAAGCTCCTTCTCGAGGAATGGTGGGAGGACAGACAGGACGGTCTGCCGCTCTGGCAGTCGATCCTGGGAGCGACCGGGGCCCAGAACACCCGAATCGCCGACTCGCTTATAAGGGCCCGGATTCTCGGTACCGAGAATGTGACCGGGATCGCCAGCTTCACGAGCAGCTTCGACCGTGCCCCGCGAGCCTACCAATTTAGAGCCGTCGTCGATACCGTCTATGGCAAAGTCACCGTGACAAATTACCCGACTAAGGAGGCGAGCGCATAGTGGCATATTTTGCCCCGTACATCGACGCCGCCGGGCTGCATATACCGACCTACACCGATATCCGCGACAAGATGATCGCTGAAGCCAAGGCGATCTATGGGAACGACATCTACCTCGGGAACGATAGTGCCGATTATCAATGGATCTCAACGGTCGCTCTTAAGATATCCGACACTTTGCAGGCGTCCCAGCTGGCATACAACAACCGCAGTCCTGCGACGGCGATCGGCGCCGGCCTGGCTGCCATAGTAAAGATCAATGGCATCAAGCCGAAAACGCCTTCATATTCGACCTGCCCGGTCACTCTGACCGGTACCGCCGGCACGGTCATCACCAATGGCGTCGTCGGTGACATCAACGGCTACAAGTGGGATTTACCGGCGGCGGTTACCATCGGCGCCGGCGGCAGCACGATAATTTCCGCCGAATGCGAAACCATCGGAGCCATCACCGCCCTGCCGGGGGACATCAATAAAATCGTCAAGCCGACCAGAGGCTGGACCGGCGTGACCAACGAATCTGCGGCTATCCCTGGTCAGCCGGTGGAGCAGGATGCCGAGCTTCGCGCCCGACAGGCCATCAGCACCGAACTGCCGAGCCAGGCGCTGGTGGAGGGAACCACTGCGGGCATCGCCGATGTGAGCGGTGTGACCCGGTACAGGGTTTACGAAAACGACACCAACGTCACAGATGCCGCCGGCTTGCCGGCTCACAGCATAACGGCGGTCGTCGAGGGTGGTACTGACCAAGATATAGCGACGCAAATCTACCGTCGGAAGACGCCAGGATGCTACACCAACGGCACGACCAGCACCGAAATCTACGACGCCTTCGGCCGGTTGACTACCATCCGTTTCTACCGGCCCAGTTACGTCGACATCGATGTCGTGATTAACGTCACGCGGCTTACCGGCTATGTGGATGCCACAACGGCAGCGATCAAGCAGGCAATCGTCAATTATCTCAACGGCCTACAGATCGGCGACGACCTGACCAACTCCAGCCTTTGGTATGCCGCTCTGGCCGTGATGCCTAACCAGAAGCTGCCGCAGTTTAAGATTACATCGCTGACCGCCGCGAAACATGGCCAGAGTCAGGGCACCGGCGACATTGTTACGGCGATCAACGAGGTCACTCGCGGCACGATCGCGTACGTGACGGTCAACCCAACCTAAGGGAGGACACGGCATGAGCAGGCCTGTGAGCTATTATCTCGACCTCATCACTTCGCAGTATCGCCAGAGCACCAAATTCCTTGCCTGGCTGACGGCCGCGCTGGAGGTGCTGGACAACGTCAGCAGCACCATAGACGATATCGTCAATGCCTTCGACCTGGACAACGCCGTCGGCGTGCAGCTCGACGTCGTCGGCGTGCTGGTGGGGCAGGGGCGCACGGTCAATTTCGTCCCTTCGGACGGCAGCGGGCCGGTGCTAAACGACGACAACTATCGCATGGTGCTGAGAGCGAAGATACTGAAAAACCACTGGAAAGGGACGATCCCCGAACTGGTATCCGCCTGGGAGGCTTTATTCCCAGGCTTTCTCATTGTCATAAACGACAACCAGGACATGACTATGCTCGTCACTCTGGCCGGAGATTATACCCCATTGCTTCAGGAACTCGTCACCAACGGCTATATCGTTCCGAAGCCGGAAGGGGTGCATATCAATTTCGCCTGGGGCCATCTGCCGGTTTTTGGTTACGACCAGCAAAGCGACTACCTGGACGGCTACGATGTCGGCTGGTGGGCTAATTACACCTAAGGAGATGATCTGAATGGCCGGGAGCAGCAACTTTTTGCCGTTTAACTCTAACAAAGGCAATATGATGGACGACGCGACCTATGCGGCCAGTACGTACAGGACAGGCGGCATCCCGGCAACTCCGGGCGCTGCACCGTCCAATATACACAATAAGCTGTTTTATCAGGCCACCATGATGGCGGCCGCGCTGGCGCAGTCGCTGGCCGACAAAGGCTACACCGTCTCGGACGCGGTGTTCGCCGACCTCGTGACGGTTCTGAACTCGCTGGCCAACAGCGGCGGCTTCGCCATGACCGGTGCGATCAACGAGGCGCAGGGCACGGATATCGCCTCGGCCTCCACCTGCAACATCGGGGCAGCGACAGGCAACTACGTCAGGATCACCGGTACCACGACCATCACTAGATTCGGGACCGTGCAAGCCGGCACGAGGCGTATTGTCAGATTTGCAGGCGCGCTGACTTTGACCCACAACGCTACGTACCTTATCCTGCCTGGCGGAGCTAATATCGTCACGGCGGCTGGGGATTGTGCGGTGTTTGTGAGCGAGGGCGGAAATGTCTGGCGGTGTGTGGTCTATCAGAGAGCAAACGGGACGGCACTCGTTGCCCCGGCCCCGTACACGCTACCGGTTGCGACGGCGACAGTGCTGGGTGGCGTCAAGAAAGGCACCAACATAACGATTGCCGCTGACGGAACTATATCTGCTGTGAATGGTTTTACTATCGGCACTGGGTTTGTCGCCCATGGCAACGCCGTACCCTTGCCGAGTGGATGCACCTCACACCTGGGGATCATCGTAAGCATGGCCTACAACAATCCCTCGAATTACACCTGGGACATGCAGCAAGACCTCTCGCAAGCTCATATAAGGCTAGTATGCGAAGTAAGCCAATCGACACGAGTAGTCACGGTGGGCGAATACGTCTGGGATGTCGACCTTGATCCTGACGCTTACGAGTGGCACCCAGGGACTGCAAATTACCTGATCGTGGGGGTGGCGTAGATGGTGTGGTATGTTTTTAACGCTGAACGGCAGCCGGTCGCAATGTCGCGTTCGGAACCCAACCACGGTGACTTAGCCACCAGAGGCGAGATCGCCGTCGCGAGCGCGGCCGATATACCGCTGATGGACGCCGAACTCACGGCCGACAACCAGGTTCAGGCCAAGACGCCGGCGCCGGTCGTCCTTACGGTGGATCAGCAAATCGCCGCCCTCGATGCCGAATTCGCGCCGCGCTTCGCCGCTCTCCGGGACGCCTACACCACAGCCCAGATGAACGACGACAGCACTACGGTCGCCGCCAGGGTGGCCGACAAAGCAGCCCTGGAAGCCGAATATGTCACACGATTGGAGGCGATTTATAGTGGCAGCTAATACCGGATACTGCATGATCTGCGGCAGCCCGAACGACACAGCCACCGGACGGTGCACGAAACCCGGCTGCCCGCGGGCGCCGCGGACGTAAGGGGGGCGAAATGGCACCGAACACTGAGCAGTTAATCCTGCAAGAGCTCAAAGGCATCCGGGAGGAACTTACCGAACAGGGCAAAAAAATAGCCAGCCTGGAAGGTACCCTCACCTCGGAGCGGCGATTTTGTAGCGACTGCAAGACAGCTATCAACAAAGACCTCGATACCCTTTACAAAAAGACCGGGGACTTAGAAGTTAAGGCGGCGACGGCCGCCGGCAAAGAGTCAGGCCAGGACAAGGGTGAGAAGGGTAACAACGAAAAAATAACCATCATCATCGCTATTTTAGCCTGCGCCGGTGCATGGGCGGCGGTGTTCGTGAAATGAACTGGATAACCGGTCTACTCTGTGAGGAGCATATCCCAAAACCGGCCCTATTGGCCACTCTGGTGCTGCTGCTATTATTCGCGGCCATCAGCGTGGCCGATTTCATTTTGTTCTTCCAAACCGGCAAGCACTGGCCCAACTACGGCGTGTTCGCCACCATCACCGGCGGCGGTGGCGGCGGCGGACCGTACGCCATGCACCTGGTCAACAGCTATCTGAACACGCCGCGGGGGGCGTGGTCGACGCCGACGAGCAGATGCACGCCGACGCAATCAACAGGAGGTGGTGGAGTTAATGCGGCAGGTAAGCCTGGCGGACATCCGGACAATGGCTGAGGAAGCGGTCGGCGCTATCGATCGCATTTTCCTGCACTGGTCGGCTGGCCATTACGACAACCCGTCCTCGAAGTATCACATCTCAATTACTGGCGACGGCCGGATTCTGGTGGCCATGCCGCTGACGGAAACCGGCGAGCACACCTACATGCAGAACACCGGCAGCGTCGGCGTATCGATTCTTTGCTGTGCTGACGCGGTGGCCTACGCTGACGGCCGAGTAGATTTCGGCAACGTGCCGCCGACCGACGTCCAGGTCGACATCATGGCCCGGGTGGTGGCGGCGCTCTGCCAGGGCCTCGGCCTGCTGCCGGATTTCGCCCATGTGCGGACACACGCGGAGCAGGCCGACCTTGACGACTACGGCCCGGCGACGACCTGGGAACGGTGGGACCTCTGGGCGCTTCCCGGCGTGCCGGCTGGCCAGGGAGGGGAGATCATCCGGCAGATGGCCGCGGCGATACTGGGGGGAATGGCGTGAACGCTCAGGACATCGTCCAGATGTACAATCACAAGCCCATTGCCCGCGTCAGCAGCAACCGAGACGGCGGCAGGTTGTATGTTCATATCCGGTATCAGGATGGGACCGGCATCTGCGTCGTGCATTACCACGATGGAGGGGAATCCATCACGTATGTTGCCAGATAAAAAATTGGAGGTGCGATAATGGGTAAATTGGCCGAATGGCTCCGGCGCGTTGCCGGGATATTGACCGGCAAGGCCGAGCTGCTCGACAAGCTCGACGAGAAGGCCAGGGCGGAGCTTTCCTGGCTCAAGTGGCGGTATACCGTTGTCGGCGCGGCGCTGGGTTGGCTGGCCGGATTTGTCACCCGTAGCCTGTAGAACAGGAGGGATTTAATTGGCAAGCTATGTAACCATCACCCTCGACACCACTGGGCCGGCTTCGGCCACGATGACCATCGACGGCGGCGCTCAATTTTGCACGAATCAGCTAGTAACCGTCGCCCTGTCCTCCCCCGCTACCGACGAGCTCCAGATGAAAATCTGGGGCAATGTCGACACCACCTACAACGCAAATATCCAGGCGACAGAGGGGGCCAGCAACTGGATCACTTACCAGGAATCGATCCAGGCCATGTTATCAGCCGGCGACGGGGCAAAAACTCTTTACGGCAAAATCCGCGATGATGTCTACAACGAATCCGCCCAGGTTTCGGACACCATCACCCTCGACACCACGATCCCCGCCGCCGCCATCGCGGGGCCGGACGTCAACAAGATATCAAAGATCACCGGCAAAAATACCGCCGCCTTCTCCTTCCAGGCGGACCAGGACTTCACCGAATAC
The DNA here is from genome assembly GCA_022839045.1 of Sporomusaceae bacterium. Next base: position 11,533 of record JALHDI010000051.1, on the reverse strand, counting down.
AAAGTCAAGGTCGTGGGGAGCACCGGCGCGGCGCACGACACCGGCACAGTCATCCCGACGACGGCCGGCAGCACCAACACCAGCGGGACCGGAACCTGGACGACCGCCAGCGTTATCAACGTGACAATCAACGGCACCGACTTGGAGACGGCCAGCAGCGGCGACGGCGCCAAGATCGTGAAGGTTTTCATCAAGGACGGCGCCGGGAACTGGAGCGTATAGGGGCGGCTGCCGCCGTCCCTAGCCGGGGAGGAGGTGAGTCATGGGCTACACAGCGGACCTTTGCACCGGGGGAACACCGATAAGCGGGGGCGACAGAATTGGAAGCTCCAAGTCAAACGCATTTGATAATAACCTTTCAACAATTTGGCAATCGAGCCAATCTGGGAGTGCCGTTGCAAACGTAGCATATATTGGTTATCAGCACACAATTGGAAGAAAAATAAAGAAAATTAGGCATCGAAGCATATTTTTTGCCGAAGGTTATTCCACCGTCCCCGCTGCGGTTAAAGCCATTGCTAGCAACGACGGGGTAACATGGTATGACATTCAAACTGGATATACATTTTCGGCCTACTCGTCGGATACTTGGCACGAATTCGAGATAACCACCAGCGAGGTAGATTATACCCAGTGGACGCTAAAAGCGACAGGCCCTGTAGGACTTGGGTACTGGGTTTGCGCCGAAATAGAGATGATGGAGTGGATGGAGGAACTGCCCATCATCACCGTCACCAACGCCACCCGGACCAAACTCGGCCTCGTCGCCGGCACCACCACCTCGACCGTCACCTTCCGAAGCGACACCCCCCTCGTCGAATGGGAGGCCAGGGCGGGCGGCGCCGGCCATGGCCAGGGATTGCTGGTCGGGAACGGGACGACGCCACTGACAGAGGGCGCGAACCTCGTGAACGCCGACGTCAGCGAGATTGCCAGCGCGGCCATTGTTGCCGAGGACTTCAATCCAATGCAGTCAACCCTGACTTATTTGAGTAGCGGCGGATATGGCGGGGGGAGTTGCCTCCAAGTTAGTCCGACAGCAGCAGAGAGCGGTTTTGCCTTCTCAAACCTTTCCGGGGCGGCGGTCCTCGTGGATGGGCAAGCCGGCGACGTCTACCGGCTAAAAGTCAAATATAAGGGCGATGCCGGCACCATGACAGCCGGACTAATGGACTATGCAACCTTTACCTTTACCGATGGACAGGAAGTGGCGGTCGCGGCCAGCAGCGAGTGGGTGGAGTATTCCGTCGACATCACCATCCCGTCTGCATTTACAAACGCCTTTCCGCAAATTGCCATGTCAGGGGCCGAGACTCTTTGGTATGTCGACGTTTTAGAATTGCGAAAACTCACCCCCGGCACGCCTATCCCCGCAAACACGGACATAACCTTCGACGTCGAAACCGTCGAACTTTCCCAGGGCGACGGAGCCTACCAGATAAACGTCTACGGCAAAAACAGCGCAGGGACGTGGTCGGCATATGGCTAGTTATTTCATCCTCGACCTCGATACGACGCCGCCGGTAGTGGCAATCTACTGTCCGACCTGGACCGTCAAGCACAGCGCTACGCCGATAACAATCCAGGCGGCCGAAAACCTGGGTACCATCCAGGATATCGCTGTCATCGACTCTGAGGGCGTCCGCTGGCCAATTATCCTCGAGCATCGCACGGCGAACTCGTTCTACGGGACATGGGATTTCGGCTCATGCCTGGCAGGGTGGGCCCGGATCAAGGCCATCGTCGGTGACGAGGTTGATAACCTGGCGAGCGTGACCAAGGACATCCTGATCCTGAACACCGGTAAATGCTACATCCGAGACGTCGAAGCACAACCGCGCAAAGCTGAAACTACCTGTCAGGAGCGTATTATCAGTACGACCGCGGCCGGCCGCGAGATCGCCACAACAGAGAAATCAAGGCGCCTGGCCAGCGCGGCCAAGGTTCGCCGGATAGAGGTGCAAATGGGTGAATAACAAATTTCAGAAGGGCAATACAGTACGGTTTTCTTCGGTGTTTTACGATTTTGCCGACCAGGTCGTCGATCCCGATACGGTGACGATGTCCATCCTTAACGCGAAATTCGCCAGTATTGCCACCCATGCGCCGCAGCGCGACGACGCCGGCAAATATCACGCCGATGTGACGCTTTCGCAGGCCGGCGAGTTCTACGCCGAGTGGACCGGCATGATCCAGGCGCTGCCGAGTGTCAGGCGGGACTATTTCATCGTGGAGGAATACTCCAAGGAGGCACCGTGATGAAAGAGTGGCTGAGTAAGGAGTGGAAGTTCCTGCTGATCCTCGCCCTGACCTGTTTTGTCGCTTTCTTCGCCTGGGGGGAATGGAAGGATTACAAGGCGGCCGTCACCAAGCCGGCGACGGTGGAACTGCGGAAGCCGGAGCCGATGAAGATCGACGCGGCCGTGACCGGCGGCACCGGCGTGGCCGTGAAGCCCTACAGCCAGCCGGAGCAAAAGGACACTATCCTCCAGGTCGTCCGGCGCGGCAATAAAATCAATGCCGTGGTGGACGGCAAGGAGCAGCCCCTGCCGCTGCCCCCCGGGGTCAAGGAAGTCAAGCTCGGCGAGGACGGCATGCTGGAGGTCGTCGAGACAACCAGGGTAACGATCGACGTGACGGAGGAGCTGAACGCCCGCCTGGCGGCCGAGCGGGAAATCGACCGGCTGAAGTATGATCGCGACAAGCAAAAGGCCCTGGATGACTTGAACAAGAAGAAAGAGAAGGAGAAGGTTGAGACCGGTATTATTAGTTTCGTCGCCGGCGTAGCGGCTGGCAAATTAATAAAATAAGAGGAGGAAAAACAATGTCTTATGCCCTGAACACCCCCTGTTACGGCTGCAAAAAGGCCGACAAGTGCGTCGATGCTTCGGTGCTCTACGGCGCCCAGACCGCCATCCACAATATCGGCTCCCATCGTGGCCACCTCGGGTGCGGCAGCATCGACCTGAACTGCACCAACAAAGAACCCGACGACAAGAAAGAATAGTACACAAGAAAAACCCCCGGCGAGCGCCGGGGGTTTTTTTATTCCACTAACTCGCAGTTCGCCACGAAAACGGATACCCAGTACCCGTCGCCGGTACCTCGGATGACGACCGATTGTCCTTTCTTCAGGGTGGCCACCTTGCCGGCCCACTTGTCGCCGAAGGTGCAATTCACCGTCTCGAACATGCCCGGGCCCTTGAGCTCGATCACGATATTGTCGGCGATGTCCTTTTTGATTCTGGCGATGGTACCGGTGACCTCGATAGTTTTCCCCTTGTACTTGGCGTCCGCGGCCACTCCGTTGTCCCGGTATTCAGCATACAGCACCGGCGCTTCCACCCGGATCGCGCTTGCCGAATCCGCATAGGCGACGGCGGTGAGGCAGAGCAGGCACATCACGGTCAGGATTATTTTTCTCACATTCATACCTCCAAACAGGAATTTATTTCCATATAAAGAATAACACTAAAGGAGACATTGGGACAAGGGTGGTACCATGCAAAACCGTTTGAAGTATTACCGGCATCTGTTACAGTTTGACGAACAAAAGGACTTTGCCGACTTCCTGGGCTTCAGCGCCTGGAGCGTGAACCGGTGGGAGAAGCAGAAGACGCAGCCGGATACTGAATCGCTTTATAAAATATTCCTGAAACTGAGGGAACGTATACCAGATGTGCATATGGAAGACTTGATCAGCCCGGACTAATCATCCGGGCTTTATTATGCCCAAAATATTTTTTAGTAGACAGGCAATTTTATTTGGGGGGTACCATATCTATATAGCACAAAATATAGAAACCTATATAGGGGGGATGGGGATGCAGGTCATCGGGATCGACGTCGGCCGCGACCGGGTGAAGGCGGTGACGGCCGGCAAGCGGGTCGAGTTCAGGAGCCAGGTGGGGGAGTGGCGGGAGCGCAAACTTTCCGCCGGCGGGAACTATGAAGTGGAGATCAACGGCCGGAAATACTTCGTCGCCGACCTGGCCGCCGACGAATCCTACTTCGTCCGGGAGATGGCCACCGAGAGCAAAATCCACACCGAAACCCAGGTTCTATTCCTCACCGCTTTAGGCATCCTGGCTGGCGCTGGCCAGGCTGTCTCCGTGGTAACGGGTCTGCCGGTAGTGCAGCATACCCCCGGGGAGAAGGAGAGGCTTCTGGGGCTTCTGAGAGGCCCTGTGGAAATCACTGTAAATGAAAAGCGGCAGCGGCTTAATGTCGACCAGGTGGGGGTAGTACCCGAGGCCGGCGGCGCCTATTGGCACGCGATGCTGAACGACG
>JALHDI010000051.1:0-7216 GCA_022839045.1 Sporomusaceae bacterium | reverse complement strand
CTATTGGCACGCGATGCTGAACGACGACGGCGGCCTGGCCAACACCTGGCTGGCGAAGCAGCGGGTCCGGGTGGTCGATATCGGCAGCCGGACCGTCAACTACTGCACCATCAACCAGCGCCAATACGTCGACCGGGACAGCGGCACCCTGGGCTATGGCATCATGGAGCTCCACAACGCGGAGGCAGCACCGGGGGACGCGTCCAAGGAACAGTTCGCCCGGCGGGTGGCGGCCGACCTCTCCAAACGGTGGCTGCGGTATGATCCGGGGACGGACCTGGTGCTGCTCACCGGCGGCGGCGCCCTCCTCCTCGAGCGGTGGCTCAGGCAGCACTTCCCCGTCTACCAGCTGGCGGACGACGCCCTGTTCGCCAACGCCGCCGGCTACTACAAGATGGGGGTGGCGCGGTGTCAAAGGCAAAGCTAGCTTACCTCCGGGACCAGGACGGCGATGTGGCCGCCTTCCTCGACGGACTGCCGAACTTCAGCGAATGGGTGAGGGAAAAGGCCCGGGGGGAGATGCACCGGCTGCAGACCGGCGTCGACCCGGAGCTGGCGGCCATGATCGAGCAGCTGCTCGAAATAAAATTAGCCGGTCGCCTGGTGGCGGCGGCCGGCGGTGGGGGATGCGTGGTCGGCGAGGTTCTCGACGAGCTGGAGCGGTTTTTCTGAGGGGCAGACTTCGGCTATTGCTGCAGTAGCAGCATATGCCTGGGACAGCCCCAAAAATGCAAGTCCACTTTAATAACGGCAAAATAATCATCGGCGAAAATAAATAAACTTGTTTATTTTTTGATAAGGAGCTGGTCAAATGATCACCGCGGCATGCTGGGCGGCACTCAAAATCGGGTTAACCCTGGCGGCGACCTTCATCTTGGCGGCGGCCAAAAAGCGCAGGGAGGGATATTGATGGTCATCAAGCTGGCAATATTGCGGAAACCCCGGATACCCGGCGAGGCGTGCGCAATCCCCATCCTTACGGCGGCGATGGTCGCCGGCGGCAGCGACGTGACGGCGCTGGCCTATGCTCCCGGCACCATAGCGGCGAAGGCGGAGCCGATAATCGGCATGATTCGCGAGCTCGCCGATCCGGTTGCCTACGGCGTGTTCCTGTGGGCCTGCGTCCGCTTCATCATGCACCAGGCGCCCGAGGCCAAGGCCATGATGAAGGACTGCGCCTGGGGCTACTTCCTGGTGCAGATGGCGCCCACCTTCATGGCGATGATCCGGGACGTGAGGTAGCGCTATGCCCTGGCTGATGTTGAAACTCGGCGCGGCCGCGGCGGCGGTGTCGACCTTCTTCTTCGACTTCGACGCCATCGCGAGGAGCGGCGACCTGGACGCAGCGGCCACAATCCTGGTGATGATGCTGGCACTCGGCTACATACTCGGTGCGCGGACCGGCCGGCTGGCTTACTGGGTGATGGTGATATACCTGGTGCTGAAAGTGGCGTGGTAATTCGCTTGACAAAATAGTGAAAAAAGGGCGAATTACTTTCATGGGAAAATATGAAAGCGATTGGAGGTGCTTGCCGGTGAATCCGGCCAATTTTTTTCACGTCGACCGCGACCAACTGGTGACCTTGCAGCTGATCCCCGACCGCACCGTCCGCAACTGGCACGTCGACGACCTGGCCAGGTCACTCGCCGAGCTTTACCGTGATCCGTTGACCTGCTTCAGCCGAGAAGGCTACCGGCCGCCGGAACATTTCGCCTTCGACATCATCCTGGCGCGGGAGGCAATACGATTTTACCTGACGGTTCCGGCCCGGTGGGAGGATTATGCACGGACGAAGGTGGCGTCGCTGTGGCCCAGAGCGACTATCACAATTCCGGACGATTCCGGACAGCCTAGTCCACCAGGGCCCGCGAAGCCCGGTAAATCAGCATCGGATAGTGGACTAATTCCGACCGCATCCGGACATGTTTCGTCCGCCGCCCGCCTCACCTTGAAAAACGCCGACTTCTACAGCCTCCACACCGCCCGCAACGACGCCCGCCCGCTCCCCGGCCTCCTGGAGGCGGCTAAGGACTTACGGCCAGGGGAGAGCGTCAGGGTGCAGATCGTCGCCCGCCCGGGCGATCGTCAGCAGTGGGAGCACGAGGCCATGCAGGCGTACATCGGCCACCGGCAGGGAAAGCCGCCGGAACGTCGGGAGCTAACGGTGGGGGCGGCGGTACAGTATGGCGCCAAGGTGGCCGACGGCCTCCTCCAGGAGGTCTATGACTTCGCCACCGACATGCTGGGCATGAGGCCCGAGAAGAAGGAACCGGAACATCTCCTGTTCGACGACCGGTTCGCCAAGCTCGCCCTGATGAACCGGGCGCAGCTGACCGAGGCCACCGTGCGCAAGATCAGGGAGCCGATATTCCACACCGAGATCCGCATCCTCACCGCCGGCGCCGACCGGGAGCGCTGCCGCCTGTTGGCCAAGGGGGCGGGTGGGGCGCTGAACGAGCTGGCCAGCACCGACAACGAGTTCATCGTGCGGCCGGTACCGGAGAGGCTGGTCACTGCTTTCGCCAGGGACGTGGCTGGCCACCGGCTACCGCTGTACTCGACCCACACCATAACCCTGTCGGCGTCTGAGCTCGGCAAGCTCCTCCAACTGCCCGGCGCGGAGCTTCAGCAGGAGTATCCGGCCATAGAGCAGATAAGCCAGCGGGAGACCGACCTGCCGGCCGTCATCCTCGACACGGGGGGCATGTTCCTCGGCCGGATTCGCTGCCAGGGCCGGGAGCTGCCTGTCCACATTCCGGTTAACAACCACGACGAGCTCTGCCTGCCCCGGATCGTCATCGGCGGCATGGGCACCGGCAAGACCCGAGGCTTCGGCGGCAATCTCATCGTCCAGGCGGTTCGGCACGGCTTTACGGCGATCGCCATCGATCCGGCCCGGGGGGAACTGTACGCGGAGGCGGCTGCCGGTCTGCCGCCGGAGAAGATCGTCCGGGTGCAGTTCGGCGTCAAGCCCATCAGCCTTGACTGGCGCGAGGTGCAGCACGGCGCGACTGCCCGCAGCCGGCTGGCCAGTGAGCTCATCAGCTTCGTGGAAACGGCCAGCGACGAGACCGGTGTGCAGACGATGCGGTACCTCAGATCGGCGGCGAAGGCGGTACCGCACGGCAGCCTGACGGAGATCGTCGAGCTGTTCACCGACCCCGCCTACCGCCGGCGGCTGATGGCCGAGATGCCGGCGAAGGAGCTGGAAACTTGGGATACTTACGACAAGATGAGCGACGCGCGCCAGAGCCAGATCGCCGGGCCGGTGCTTAACCGCCTGGACGTCATCACCGGCGACGACTACCTGGCGGCATGCCTCGAGGCCGCCGACGGCATCGACTTCGTGCAGCTGATCGATGGAGATCCCAAGGCGATAATCATCGACCTGCCTAAAGCGACTCTGGGCGCGGAGGCGGTCGACGTGCTCGCCGCCCTGGTGGCCACCAAGCTCGACCTGGCCATGGTACTCCGCAAGACACAGCACCCGGTATTCGTGATCCAGGACGAACCTCACCAGTACCTCCGCAGCGCCCGGACCTGGAAAGCGGCGACGGTGGAGTCCCGCAAGTGGCGGTTCGCCTATGTGTGGATGTTCCACTCGGCCGAGCAGATCCCGGGGCAGCTACTGGAGATCATCAAGGCCGCAGGCCCGCATTACCACCTCTATAGCAGCAGCAAGCGGACATATAAGGAGCTGGCCGAGGAGCTGGCGCCCTGGACGGTGGAGGAGGCCATGGATACGCCGACCCATTACGCGCTAAACATAATCCGCGCCGGCGGCCGGAACGTGCCGGTGTTCATGGCGAAGATGGCGCCGCCGCCGAGTATACCGGGTTTCACGTGAAACTGTTGTTTGCGTAGCGTGTTTTGAGAAGCGGGCCATCGGCAAACTCAGCAAGAACCTGTCCGCCGAAGACGGTCAGTTTTGACCGTTATCCCGCCGCAGATACCTGCCAAGAGCCTTACCGCACGGTAAGGCTTTCCTTGTTTCCGCGCGTTTTGTCTTTTGCCGGCGGGCGTGATATAATTTTTGGTAATAAATCCTGGGAGGTGCCCCGTTGTATCGTCTGCTTTGCCCGAATCTGGCGGTCGACTCCCTGTTCGAGATCGACCTCGACGCCCTGGCAGGCCAAGGCGTCCGCGGGGTGATCTTCGACCTCGACAACACCATCATCCCCTGGGATAGCCGCGAAATGGACGCCGCCATCGTCGTCTGGCTGGAAGATGTGCTGGCAAGGGGGTTCAAGGTGGCGATCGTCTCCAACAACTGGCGCAGCCGGGTGCGGGAAATCGCCGCCCGCTTCGGCCTGCCGTTCGTCTCGCGGGCGTACAAGCCCGCCAAGACGGGCTTCCGGCGGGCGCTGACCGAACTGGGGCTCGAACCCGGGGAGGCGGTGGTGGTCGGCGACCAACTGTTCACCGACGTGCTCGGCGGCAACCGCATGGGCCTGATGACCATCTGGGTCAAGCCGCTTACCGCCCGGGAATTCATCGGCACCCGCATCCACCGTCGCTTCGAGAGGCTGGCCGTGAGGATGCTGCGGGCCAGAGGCTTGATGAAATAAAAGTCTTAACTGAGGGGGGCTGCCCGTGAAAATCGCCATGGTCCAGATGCGCATCATCGCCGGCGACGTCGCCGCCAACCGCGCCCGCGGCCTGGCCCTTGTCGCCGAGGCGGCCGCAAACGCCGCGGTCGTCGTGCTGCCCGAAATATGGACAACCGGTTACGCGTTGCGCCAGGTGGCGGACTTGGCCGAGGACGAAGCCGGCCCGACACTGACCGGGATACGGGAGATCGCCGCCGGGGAGGGCGTGACGGTCGTGGCCGGGTCGCTGGCGCTGCGCCGCCATGGGCGGATATACAACGAGTCGGTCGTCATCGGCCCGGACGGGACGACGCTGGCTAATTACGCCAAACTGCACCTGTTCAGCATGACGGGCGAAGAACGCTTCTTCGCCGCCGGCGACCGCCGCTGCCTGTTCGACATCGGCGGCGTCAGGGCCGGCCTGGCGATCTGCTACGACCTGCGGTTCCCCGAACTGTTCCGCTCGCTAACCCATGAGGGCGCCCAGCTCATCTTCCTGCCGTCCGAATGGCCCGCTGTCCGCGCCAAAGCCTGGCAGACCCTGAACATTGCCCGGGCGATGGAGAACCAGACCTACGTCTGCGCCGTCAACTGCGTCGGCGAGCACCGCGGCAGCCCCTTCGCCGGCCAGTCGCTCCTAATAGCGCCCGATGGCGAGATCGTGGCCGCCGGCGGAGCGGAGGAGGCGATCGTCTACGGCGAAATCGACCCCGCCGCCGTGGCCGTGGTGCGGGAAGCTATGAAGGTCTGGCAGGACCGCCGGCCGGAGGTGTACCTATGATTACCGGCAAGACGAAAGTCTGCGCCGTCATCGGCTGGCCTGTGGAGCATTCCCTGTCGCCCTCCATCCAAAACGCCGCTTTCGCCGCCGCCGGGCTCGACTATGTCTACGTCTCCCTGGCCGTCGCGCCCGACGCCCTCGCGGCCGCCGTCGCCGGTTTCAGGGCAGCCGGCCTGGCCGGCATCAACGTCACCGTGCCGCACAAGGTGAACATCATCCCGTTCCTCGACGCGCTCGACCGCAGCGCCGAACTCGTCGGGGCGGTCAACACCGTCGTCTTCGCCGCCGGCCGGGCAACCGGCCACAATACCGACCTGGCTGGCTTCGTCAACTCGCTTGCCGCCGCCGGAATAACCATCCCCGGCCGCCGAGTCGTCATCCTCGGCGCCGGCGGCGCCGCCCGCGCCGTCGCCTGGGGATGTCTCACGAACGAGGCAGCGGGCGTAACCGTCGGCGCCCGCGACACCGTCAAAGCAGCCGCCTTCGCTGCCGCCTTCCCCGCCGGCGCGGTCGCCGGCTGCGGCTGGCACGACGCAGCCTTCGCCGCCGCTCTCGGCCGCTGCGACATTCTCGTCAACTGCACCCCGCTCGGCATGTACCCCAACGTCGGCGAAGACGTGCCGCTCGACTGGGCGTCCTTAAACCCGGGGGCGGCGGCCTGCGACCTCATCTACACGCCGCCGCTGACAGCCTTCCTGGCCCGCGCCCGTGAGCGAGGCCACCTGACCGTGGGCGGCGCCGGCATGCTCATCGAGCAGGGGGCGGCCGCCTTCACCCTCTGGACGGGCAGAGAAGCTCCCCGGGAGGCCATGCGCGCCGCCTTCGACAAGGCCCTGCGCGGGTAGGAGCGGCCCGGCCGGAGTGAAAAATATGTCGAACGAAAGGATAATTATTGTCGGATAATAAATAATTAAATTTTTTTCACAAAACTGTTACAAAATTACATATTGTTGCAGGAAGTGCTCCTTATTATGTCGAATGTACCTTTTTACTATCAGCTACATATGGGAGCGATGACAGTTCTTGGCGTATTGTGGGCACTTGCCTGAACCCGAGCTAGTAGTGCAACCGACCATTTGCAAACTTTTTTGCTGTTGACGGTTGCTTTTTTTTCCCTTGCGGTCAGTATACGAACCATCGCCTATTCGTCCCCGAAGGAGTGCCAATGGTGAAAAGCCGCAAAAAGCTAGGCGACCTGCTCGTCGAAGCGGGCATGATTACGCAGGCCCAGCTCGACAAAGCCCTTACCGTCCAGAAGAAAACCGGCGAACGCCTGGGCAAGACCCTGGTGAACCTCGGTTACATAACCGAGCACGGCATAATCGAAGTGCTCGAATTCCAGCTCGGCGTACCCCACGTCGAACTCACGGCCACGTCCGTCAGCAGCGACGTCGCCGCCGTCATCCCCGCCGCCCTGGCGGAGCGCTACCAGGTTCTGCCCCTCAAAAAAGAAGGCAAGAAGCTCACCCTGGCGATGGTCGACCCCACCAACTTCTACGCCATCGACGACGTGCGGATGGTGACCGGCTGCGAGATCTACCCGGTCATCGCCGCCGAGCGGGAGATCGTCCAGGCCATCAACGAAACCTACGGCGTGCGCGAACTGGTCGAGAAGGCGGCCAGCAGGATTCGTTTCGACGACCCGCTCGCCGCCGATATCCAGACCGCCGACGACGCCCCAGCGGTGAGCATCGTCAACTCGCTCATCAGCCAGGCGGTCAAGGACCGGGCCAGCGACATCCACATCGAGCCCCAGGACAAGAACCTCCGCGTCCGCTTCCGCATCGACGGCGTGCTGCGCGAGGTGGTCACCTTCCCGCGCCACACCCATGCGTCGCTGATCTC
>JALHDI010000050.1 GCA_022839045.1 Sporomusaceae bacterium | reverse complement strand
CAGCCGCGAATACCCGGTCGAACGCCTGATGCGCGACGCGAAGATCGCCCAGATCTACGAGGGCACCAACCAGGTGCAGAAGATGGTTATCTCGGGGGCCATCCTCCGCTAAGGGACGAAAGGAGATTCCGTTATGGTACAGGATATCCCGTTCGTCGACGTCAAGGTGGGCGACAAGGCGAGCATGACCAAGACGGTGAGCGAGTCCGACGTCTATACCTTCGCCGGCGTGACCGGCGACTTCAACCCGGTGCATATCGACAGCGAGTTTGCCAAGCGGACGATGTTCAAGGAGCGGATCGCTCACGGCATGCTGTCGGCAGGCTTCATCTCGGCCGTTCTCGGCACCGCCCTGCCGGGAGCCAACACCATTTATATGGGCCAGGAGCTTGCTTTCCGCGCCCCGGTGAAAATCGGCGACACGGTGACGGCCACGGTCGAGTGCATCGAGAAGATCGAGGCCAAAAACCGGCTGATATTCAGAACGACGGTGACCAACCAGGACGGCGTGCTGGTGGTCGACGGCAAAGCGACGATGCTCAAGAAGTAAACGGGGTGCCCCGTCCGCCGGCTGCGCCGCAACGAACGGCCGGCGGACGGCCGCTTGCCTGAGCGATGTCTGACTATTCCGCATTTTCTGTTGACAGCCGCGCCAGATGATGATAATCTTAGTATAAGAAAACGATTACAGAAGGGGATTAGTGTGGAAAAAGTCACGATCAAGGACGTTGCCAAGCACGCGGGGGTATCGGTCGCCACCGTTTCGCGGGTCATCAACAACAACTGTTACGTCAGCCCCGAAGTCACCAAGACCGTGCTGCAGGCGATCGGCGAGCTGCAGTACGTACCTAATCTCATCGCCAGGAGCCTGAAGAAGGACGTTACCTTTACGCTGGGATTCCTGGTTTCGGACATCACCAACAACTATTTCATCGAGATGGCCAAGGCTGTCGAGGATATCGTCAACAAAGAGGGCTACAGCCTGATCGTCTGCAGCACCGAGAACAGGAAAAAGCGCGAGCTGGCCTATCTCGAGCTGCTGACGAGCAAGAAGATCGACGGGCTGGTTCTCAACACCACCGGCGAGAACGACGACTATGTGGTCGGGCTGAGCAAGAAGATCCCGGTGGTGGCGGTCAACCGCAAAATCCGCGACGTCTGCTTCCGCGGCGACCTGGTGGACAGCAACAGCGTCCAGGGGACGTACGAGCTGACCACCCACCTGCTGGACCTCGGGCACCGCAAGATTTTCGTCCTCAACGGCTCGCTGAACGTCAGCACCGGCCGGGAAAGGTTCCTGGGCTTCCAGAAGGCGATGCACGAGGTCGGGATAGACGTCGGCGACAGCTACCCGTATAGGTACGACGGCGACTTCACGCTGGAAGCGGGCTACCAGGCTACGGCCGCCTGGGCGCGGATGAGCGACCGCCCGACGGCGATGATCGTGATGAACAACATGATGACCGTCGGGGTGTTGAAGTACGTGATGAATAACGGCGTGAGGGTGCCGGAGGAACTGTCGATCGTCTCGTACGAACGGATCGAGAACATCGAACTGTTTTCGGTGCGGCCGACGATCGCCGCCTCGGACCCGTCGCTGATGGGCGGCAAGGTTGCGGAGCTTATGCTGGAGCGGATCCAGAACAACGGACTCAATAATCGCGAGGTCGTTTTCCAGCCGCGGCTGCTTGTCGGCAACGGCGAACGAAGGATATAAAATTTTGCCTAAGTAAACGTTTACTTAAACGATTTTTTCATATTAAACAAGATTACTGACGTAGCTGATCAAGCCTGGGAGGCCGGAAACGGCCCGCAGGCAGAAAATACACGGAAGGAATGGTGGTACTATGTACGACGTGAAAGGAAAAACGGCGATCGTCACCGGCGGCGGCACGGGTATAGGCCGGGCCGTAACGCTGATGCTGGCCGAAAGGGGGGCCAACGTGGTCGTCAATTACTCGCGTTCCGAGAGCGACGCGATCGCAACGCTCTCGGAGGCGAAAAAGCTCGGCGCCGACGGCATGATCTGCAAGGCGGACGTATCCAAGGACGCCGACGCGCGCCGGATGTTCGCGGAGACGATGGCGAAGTTCGGCCGGGTGGACGTGGTGGTGAACAACGCCGGCACGACCGACCACGTGGCCATGGACGACCTGGAAGGCCTGAAGGAAGAGTACTGGGACAATGCCTGGAATACGAACGTGAAGGGCCACTTCTTCCTCATCCGGGCCTGCGCCGAGGAACTGAAGAAGAACAAGGGCTGCGTGGTAAACGTGTGCTCGATCTCCGGCATCACCGGCCGCGGCAGTTCGATGGCCTACTGCGCCTCGAAGGCGGCGGCGATCAGCGTCACCAAGTCGTTTGCCCTCGTTCTCGCCCCCGATGTGCGGGTGAACGCGGTGTTGCCCGGCGTGGTCATGACCCGCTGGGTAGGCGATAAACCGGAGTTCGCCAGGAAACTGTCCGCCGGGACGCCGCTGGGGCGGCCGGCCGAGGCCGAGGATATCGGCGAGGCGGTTGTCAGCCTGATCACGGGCGCCAGCTTTATTACCGGCCAGGCGGTGATCGTCGACGGGGGCTACACGATCATCAACGGCAATAACATCCGCTAGGGTTCCATGCACCAAAAAATATAACGGGAGGGAATGTAAAGTGGTAGTTTCCAAGAAGTACCGGTGGATCCTGGGCCTGCTCGCGGTGGCGCTGAGCGTCATGCTGGTGGCCGGCTGCGGCGGCGGCGGCAAAAGCGCCGATACGGCCAAGAAAGCAATCGATTATCCCAAGAAGCCGATCGAGATCATCGTGCCCTATTCCGCCGGCGGCGGCCAAGACGTAACCTCAAGGATTACCGCCAAGTATCTGGAAAAGTATCTGCCCAACAACACTAAAGTCGTCGTCACCAACGTACCCGCCGGCGGCGGCGTCCAAGGAGCGACCACCATTTCCAAGATGAAGCCGGACGGCTATCAGATGGGTGCGCTGGTGCCGTTCCAGTTCACCGACCAGTTTATCATGAAGGGCATCACCTACAACGAGAAGAGTTTCGTGCCGGTAGCGATGGTATCGGACGACGCCAACTTCATCGTCGTCCGCAAGGATCTCGGCGTCAAGAACATGAAGGAATTCATCGCCCTGGCCAAGAGCAAGCCCGAGCAGATCACCATGGGTATGGGCGGCAACTGGAACGTCCACGACTTCCTCCGCCTCAAGGTCGAGAAGGCGACCGGCGTGAAGTTCAAGCGGATGCCGTTCAACGGCGGCGCCCCGGCATTGGCCGCGGTGGCCGGCAGCAACTGCGACAGCGCCAGCCAGTCGATTTCCGAAGCCCTGGCCGCGATGGAAGCCGGCCATGTTGTCGCCATCGCCGTGACGAGCGCCGAGCGTTCGCCGCTAGCCCCCAACGTCCCGACGCTGAAAGAACAAGGCATCGACGTGGTCCATGCCCAATGGCGCGGTTTTGTGGTGACCCCCGGCACGCCGGAGGAAGTTATCAAGATCCTGAGCGACGCCCTGAAGAAGGTCTACGACGATAAGGGCTGGCAGGAGGAAGCCAAGAAGGCCGGCCTGGAGCCCAAGTTCATGGACTACAAGCAATTCGGCGAGTTCTACAAGAAGGACTTCGAGGTTTACAAGAAGCTGATCAACGATCTGGGGATCAAGCCGCAATAACGCGGGCAATTATGGCGCCGCAGGCGGGTTCCGGCCGGGCCGGGACCCGCATGGCCGCGCAGGTTGCTCCGGGAGGAGGTTATTGCTATTAATGCCATATTGCGGATCGTGCCTGCGGATGCCCTCATCGCGCTTGTACTACTTATCGGCGAAATAAAGCTGTGGCGGGATGCGGCCGAGCAGCCCGAAAAGGCGCAGTTTTACCCGAAGATCCTGTTGGGGTGCGCGATAGCGCTGACGCTGACGCTGCTCGTGCAGGCGTTCATGAAGGCCAGGGGGCGAAGCGACAGGCCGCCGTTCGTGCTCAACCGGCAGGTCGCGGTTATGATCGCCATCATCTTCGCGCATATCGTGAGTATCTACTTTCTCGGATATCTGCTCGCAACGATTATTTTCGGGATAGTGGCCATGGCGTACCTGGGGATGAGGGATAAGCGGATACTCTTCACCGTCCCGGTGATTGTCGCCCTGGCTCTGTATATTCTGTTCACCAACCTTTTATTCGTGTCGCTGCCCCCCGGTATGCTGCTCGAATTCCTGGATCTGTAGGGGGATAAGACGATGTGGGAAAATGTTCTGATCGGCTTTACACACTTCTTCGAACCGATGAACTTCGCCGTCGCCGCCGCCGGCACGGCGATCGGCATCCTGTTCGGCTCTCTCCCCGGCTTCACGGCCACCATGGGGGTGGCGGTGTTCGTGCCGGTCTCGTATTTCCTCACGCCGCAGGCGGCCCTGCTGCTGCTGAGCGGCATCTACTGCGGGGCTATCTACGGCGGGTCGGTGTCGGCCGTGCTGCTGGGGATACCGGGGACGCCGGCGTCGATGCCGACGACCTTCGACGGCTACTACCTTACCAAGCAGGGTGCAGCCGGCAAGGCGCTCCACTACTCGACCTTCGGGTCGGCGATGGGCGGCTTTCTGAGCTCGATCGCCCTGCTCGTCGGCGCGCCGGTGCTGGCGCTCTTCGCCCTGAAGGTGGGGCCGCCGGAGACGATGATGCTGGCCTTCTTCGGCTTGAGCGTGGTGTGCATGCTGACGGCGGAAAACATGATCAAGGGTGTGCTGGTGGGCTTCCTGAGCCTGATACTGGCGACGGTCGGCCAGGACCCTATCGAAGGCTTTCCCCGCTATATTTACGGCGTGCATGAGATGATCGGCGGCGTGCCGCTGGTGCCGGTGCTGATCGGCATCTTTTCGCTGCCGGAGATTTTCCTGATGATCGAGGGCGGGGCCCAGAACACCGTTTGCCCGAGCGTCGGCTCGATCTGGATCAAGGCGGGCGAGCTTTTCAAGCACTGGTGGGTGGCGCTGAAGTCGGCGGTCATCGGCACCTGCATCGGCATCATTCCGGCGGCCGGGCCGGATATCGGCTCGTTCATCTGCTATAACGAAGCCAAACGCTCGTCGAAGGAGCCGGAGAAGTTCGGCAAGGGCTCGCCGGAAGGAATCATCGCTTCGGAGGCGGGCAACAACGGCGTTACCGGCGGCTCGCTCATCCCGCTCTTAACGCTGAGCATCCCGGGGAGCGCCCCGGCGGCGATCTTCCTCGGCGCCATGTATATCCACGGCCTGCGGCCCGGTCCCAACCTGTTCACCAAGCACGTCGACATCACCTATACGATGCTGGTCGGTTTCATGGTCATCCAAATCCTGTTGTACTTCATCGGGCTGTCGTTCTGCAAGGGGGCCTGCTCGGTGGTGAAGACGCCGCGCAGCGCGCTGGCGCCAATGGTGGTGGTGCTGACGGTCATCGGCTCTTATGCCTGCGACACGACGATGTTTGATGTGTGGGTGATGTTCATCTCCGGCCTGATCGGCTACGTGATGGTTAAGAACGACATGCCCCTGTCGCCGGTTGCCCTGGGGCTCATCCTGGGGCCGATGCTGGAACAGGCGCTGCAGCAGTCGCTGATCATGTTCCACGGCAATATTCTGCTGGTCTTCACGCGGCCGATCGCGGTGGCGTTCTTCCTGTTCGGGGTAATTTCCCTGTCGTGGCCGTTCATCAATAAATGGCGCCAGTCCCGCAAGGCGGCCGCGGCGAACGAGTAAGGGACGATCATAAAAAAGGGATGAGGATAATGGGACAACGCAAACTTGTCTGCGGCGGGCTGCTGATCGCTGAGGCCGGCGCTCCGCCGCTGAAAGACGGCGCGGTGCTGACGGAGGGCGGACTGGTCACCGCAGTGGGCAAAAAGGCCGAACTGCTGGCCGCGGCCGGCGACGCCGAAATAGTCGAGTGCGGCGGCGCCGCCCTAATGCCCGGACTGGTGGATTGTCACAATCATCTTTCTTTAGACGTAACCCTGGACAATTATCTGTTCAGGATGAACGACAGCGAAAGCGAACTGACGCTGCGCGCCGTTCGGACGCTTGCAGACGACCTCCGCTCGGGGGTGACGACGTCACGCTGCATGGGAGACCGCCATTTCATCGACGCGGCCTGCCGCAAGGCGATCGACGAGGGCAGGCTGGCCGGCCCCCGACTGGTTGTCGCGACGAGGGGCATACGGGCCAGCCATGGCCACGGGTTCGTCGGCCTGCCGTTCGACGGCGCGAAGGCCTGGCGGTGCGCGGTGCGGGAGAACCTTAAGAACGGCGCCGACCTGATCAAGTTCTACGCTACCGGGACGGTGCGGACCGGCGAGCGCATCACCTGTTTCCCGTCGCGGGAGGAAGTGATGACGCTGGCCGAGGAGGCCCGCCGCGCCGGGGTGAAAACGGCGGTGCACTGCATCGGCGGCCCGGGGTTCGCACTCTGCCTGGAGGCGGGCGTCGATTCGATCGAGCACGGCTATTACTTAACCGACGGTGAGATCGCGATGCTCAAACAGGCACACTCCTGGCTGGTGCTTACGCCGGGCGAGTTTCTTGCCGACAAGCCGACGCTCGACGCCCAGCGGCGGGAAGCATTCCGCCGCAGCCGCGAAGAGGTGAAGGAACGGCTGGCCGCCATCGTCGCGAGCGGCGTGAAGTACGCCGTCGGCACCGACGGGGCGCACGGCAGACTAGCCCATGAGCTTGAATATATCGTCGCCGCCGGAGCGAAACCGGCGGAGGCGTTGCGGGCCGCCACCCTGCACGGGGCGATGGTCTGCGGGCTGGAACGGCGCGTGGGCAGCCTGGCGCCGGGGAAGGCCGCCGATATCGTGGCGTTGGCCGGCAACCCCCTGGAGGATATCCGTGCAGTAGCGCAGGTCAGGATGGTTATGAAGGCGGGAGAAATAGTTTGCGGCGGCACGGCCTGACGGGGATGCCGACAGGACGGGGCCGCGGGAGGACCGACGATGACGGAGAAGAATTACACGGCGCGCTGCGGGCTATACTGCAGGGACTGCATCCCGGCCAACAAGGCGCTGTTCGCGACAGTGGACAGACTGGAAGGTTTATTGACGGAACTGGATTTCGCCAAGTACGCCGCGTATAAGGCAACCGGCAACGCCGCGTTCGCCGGCTACCCGACGTTCGCCGCCGTACTGACGGCGATCAAGGGGCTGGAATGCCGGAAGCAGTGCGGTGACGGCGGCGGCAATGCGGGCTGCGCGGTGAAGAAATGCGCGGCGGGCAAGAATTACGCCGGGTGCTGGGAATGCGCCGCGGTCCGGGAGTGCGGGTTGCTGGCGCCGCTCAAAGCCAATCATGAGGATTTGGAGCATAACCTGACGATGATCAGGGAGCACGGCCTGGACGAATGGGCGCCTAAGCGCGGCCGGCATTACCGCTGGGACGAGGTGCCGCGAAAGTAGAAGGACGAGAGGCGCTTGAAGATACTTCATGCGCCGGTGAGGAGGAAAGAACCGTGATAATTGATAAGGAAAAGTGTGTCGGCTGCGGCAGTTGCCTTCCTTATTGCCCGGCGAACGCGATTAAGCTGGCGGAGGGTACCGCCGACATCGTTCTCGACGAGTGCGTCGAGTGCGGCGTCTGTCGCCGGGTGGCCGTCTGCCCTGTGGACGCCATCGAGCGGCAGCCGCTGGAGTGGCCGCGCGCCGTGCGGGCTATCTATAGCGATCCGCTGAATATCCACAAGGAGACGGGCCTGGCCGGCCGCGGGACGGAGGAAATCAAGACGAACGATGTCACCGGGCGGTTCAAGCGCGGCTTTGTGGGCATCGCGCTGGAGATCGGCAGGCCAGGGATCGGAGCGCGGCTCAGGGACCTGGAGAAGCTGTCGATGGCGCTGGCCCGCTACGGGGTCGAGTTCGAGCCGAAGAATCCGCTGACCAACCTGATAAATCCCGTCACCGGCGAACTGCCGCCGGAGATCCGCGGCGAGAAGGTGCTGTCGGCGATTATCGAGTTCGCCGTGCCGGAGAGCGAGTTGCTGGCGGTGCTCGATGTTATCCGCACGACGGGCGAGACGCTTGATACGGTATTCAGCGTGGATGTGGCCTGCCGGGCCGGGATAGAGGTCCGCTGGCCGATGCTGGCGAAGCTCCGCGAGGCGAAAACGTATTTCCGCCCGAACGCGAAGATTAACGTGGGCCTCGGCCGGCCCCTCGTGGAATAGGAGGACATCATGACACATACATTACACCGTCAGGGAAGCCTTCAATCGCTGGAACAGGATTTCGTCGTTTTCGCAATGCCCTCCAGCGGGCTGACGTCGGAGGGCAGCAAGCCCAAGCTCGATAAGGTATTCGAAATCCTCGCCCGCCATAACCCGGTTAACATCGGCGATTCCAAAGGCGGCAGCCGTTTTTCGCTGGGCGGGGTGGACAGGGTGAAGGACATCATCGTCGAGAACGAGCTGGTCCACGGCGTTTTCCGCAGCCGCGAGCAGGTGATCGCCGTTCTGAAGGAACTGAAGGAGGCCGATCTGGGCCTGTGCGTGACCGTTTCGGGGCTGATGCACAAGGTGGAGGAATGCTGCGAACAGGTGGGTCTGACGCCGCACACGATCGTGAACTCTCTGGGAATCTGGGGCAAAACGGAGCTACTGCCCGCGACGAAGGTGCAGGAAGTGGCGACGATGTGCGGCCACGGCCTGGTGTCGTTCAATCTGGTCCTCGAGCTTGCGGGCCGGGTGAAGAGGAAGGAAATCAGCCCGGAAAAGGCGGGCGAGATGCTGGCCAAGCCGTGCATCTGCGGGGTGTTCAACCCGGAGCGCGCCGCCGAACTTATCCAGGAATTCGCCGACTGACCGCGGTAAGGACAATTGGAAGGGAGAGGTAGGAGTGAAAAAGTTCTGGATTCTGGCTCTCGCCGTTATCGTGACGGTGGCTTTAGTCGCCGGGTGCGGCTCGCAACAGTCCAAACCGGCCGCGAAGTATCCCGACAAGCCGATTGAGTTCGTCGTTTCCTACAGCGCCGGCGGCGGCAGCGATATCATCGCCCGGACGATAGCCGATATCGCCGGGAAAACAAAGCTGGTCGACCAGCCCATTACTGTCGTCAACAAGCCGGGCGGTTCGGGCGCGGTCGGCAACGCCTACGTGTTCGCGAAAAAGGGCGACAAGTATACGCTGATAACGATGAATTCGGGCCAAGCCCTGTCGGCCCTGGTCAATAAGGCCGAAGTCAAGGCGGGCATGTTCACGCCGATCGCCAACCTGGCGATGGACGACGTGCTGATTGCGGTGCGGGCGGACAGCAAATACCAGAATTTCGCCGACCTTGTCAAAGCTTCCAAGGAAAAGCCGGAAAGCATCACCATCGGCGGCGTCGGAGTAGGCAGCGAGGATCACCTCTGCTGGGGGCTGATCAATAAAGAGACCGGCACGAAGTTCAAGTGGGTGGTGTTCAATAGCTCGGGCGATGCGCTGTCGGCTCTTCTCGGCGGCCATATCGACGTGGGCATTTTTAACCCGAACGAGTTCGTCGCCCAGGTGCAGGCAGGGAAAATGAAGCCGTTGGCCACTTTCTCCAAGAAGCGGTTGACCGGTATTTTCAAGGATGTGCCTACTTTTGCCGAGCTCGGTTACCCCGGCGTCGCGTTCCAGCAGTTCCGCTCGGTTCTCGGACCGCCTGATATGCCGAAGGAAGCGGTAAAGTTCTGGTCCGATACCTTCAAGAAGCTGACCGAAACCGAGCAGTGGAAAAAGGATTACTGCGATAAGTTCATGCTGACCCCGGCGTTTATGGATGCCGACACTTACGCGAAGTATCACAAGGAGGAAGAGGCACGGCTGTTCGAGCAGATCAAAGCGGTGGGGATCGTAAAGTAACGTAGATTCAAGGCGCGGGGGGGAGCTTTCCCCCCGGCCGTCTCCAGGAGTTAAAAATAACTCCGACAGGGGGGACTTAAGTGGATAGGACTATCGCTGTTTTCTGCTTCCTGATGAGCTGTTACTGGGTATACGGCGGCTGGGCGTTGTACGGGTTTTGGGAAAATAACGGCCCGGGCGGAGGTTTTCTGCCGGTGATCGCCGGTCTCGCTACGGCCGCTCTGAGCCTTTATGTGCTGGTAAAAAAGTTGTCCGCCGCCCCGGTCAAATTGGAGATCAAAGGTTTCCTGCCGGCGGCCGCTGTTTTCGCGGCTCTGCTGCTGATGAGCGTCCTCGGGATGCTGGCGACGATATTCGTGTTTGTACTTTGCTGGCTGAAGTTCGTCGCCAGGTATTCCTTGCCCCGCTCCCTGGCTATCGCCGGCGTGATGACCGTGTTCATCTTCCTGGTGTTCGGGCTGTGGCTGGATGTTCCTCTTCCCGCCGGGATGATTGGTGTTTAGGGGGAGCATGACTGATGGAAAATTTCGCATTGCTGCTACAGGGGTTCAGTGTCGCGCTCACCGTCCAGAATCTGTTGGCGGCGTTGGCCGGGGGCGCTCTCGGCATATTGATCGGGGCGATGCCGGGGGTGGGCGCCTTGACGGGTGTTTCCCTCCTCCTGCCGCTGACCTTCAAGCTCGACCCCACTACCGGGATAATTTTTCTCGCCGCCATCTATTACGGCAATATGTACGGGGGTTCGTACAGCGCCATCCTGATCAACGTTCCGGGCGATTCGCCGGCGGTAATAAGTTCGCTGGACGGCTACAAGCTGACCGCCCAAGGCAAAGCTGGGAAAGCGCTATTCACTTCGAATTTTTCTTCTTTCGTGGGCGGGACGATCGGCATTATGCTGCTTACGATCATCGGACCGGCTCTGGCCGAAATCGGCCTGTCCTTCGGCCCGGCGGAGATCGCGTCCCTGATCTTGCTGGCACTGACTTCGATCGGCTGGATGCTGGGCGACAATCCTCTGAAGGGGCTCGTCGCGACAGGCATCGGCATTCTGGTCGCCTGTATCGGGGTCGATGTGTCGCTGGGCCAGCAAAGGTTCACTTTCGGGTCGATCAACCTGCTGAGCGGGGTAAATTTTATCCCGCTGATCATCGGCATGTTCGGTTTTGCGCAGATTATGGTGCTGATGACGGCCAAGGATGAGTCGGTGGCTTTCATCGGCAAGCGGCTGACGATCCGGGAAAGCCTGCTTAACTGGGCTGATATCAAACGGATTTTTCCGGTGATTTGCCGGGGCGGCGTCTTGGGCAATTTTGTCGGCGTGCTGCCCGGAGCGGGAGCCACGACAGCGTCGTTTCTGTCGTACGTACTGGAAAAGCGAATCGGCAGGAACGCCGAGAATATGGGCAAGGGCGCCATGGAAGGAGTGGCGGCCGCCGAATCGGCGGACAACGCCGCCGCGGCAGCTTCGTTCGGGCCGCTGCTTTCCCTCGGTATTCCAGGTTCGGCCACATCGGCTGTTTTAATGGGCGGCCTGATGATGTGGGGCTTGAGGCCGGGACCGCTGCTTTTCAAGGAGAACGCCGATTTTGTATGGGGATTGATCGCGTCGATGTATATCGGCAACCTGATCTGTATCGTCGTCGGCTTTATGGCCATCCCTTTTTTAATGAAGCTGCTGAGGATGCCTGTGGCGGTGATGATTCCCCTGGTGATGGTAGTTTGCATCGTCGGCGCTTTCAGCGTCAACAACAGTATGTTCGACGTCTGGCTGATGCTGGTGACAGGCGTTATCGCTTACTTTTTCCATATGAGCAAATACCCGGTGGCGCCCCTGATTCTGGCTTTTATCCTCGCGCCGCGCTTTGAGATGGCCGTGCGTCAGGCGTTCGACATCTCCGGCGGCAATCCGCTGATTTTCGTGACCAAGCCGATTTCGCTGCTGCTGCTTGCCGCTACCGCGCTGTTCGTCATTACGCCCCTTGTCTACGCGCGTTTCAAGGGAGCCGGAAAATCGAGGGCCGAGGGTAGATCCTCTCTCTAACCCGTGATTTCCGTTCCTTTACTAAGTATAGAGCCCCTCTCACAACCCCCTCC
This sequence comes from Sporomusaceae bacterium, assembly GCA_022839045.1. Next base: position 7,928 of record JALHDI010000050.1, on the reverse strand, counting down.
TCACCAGAGGCGCCTTGCGGCTTCGGCCGCGGGCGCCTCTGGCTTGTCATACAGCGTAATCGAAATTATCGTGCGCCGACGGCAGGAAATAGGCGCCGGCGGCGTATATTATATTTTAGGATAGCCGGCCGCTTGGCGGCGGGGAGGGGGAGAATGTCATGAAGGTTGCGCTGCTGCAAATGGATATCGCGCTCGGCGACGTGGCCGCCAACCGCCGCAAGGCCGAGGCCATGCTTGCGGAGGGACTGGCGCGCGGGGCGAAGCTGTTCGTGCTGCCGGAGATGTGGACGACGGGCTACAAGCTCGCCGCGATAGGCAGACTGGCCGAGACGGCCGACGGCCCGACGATGGCGATGCTGACGGCGTTCGCCCGCAGGCACGGGGTGGAGGTCATCAGCGGGTCGATCGCCGAGGCGCGCGACGGACGGGTCTACAATACCTGCTACGCCATCGGCGCCGATGGCGCGGTGGTCGCCAAGTACAGCAAGATCCATCTCATCGGCCTGATGGAGGAAGACCGTTACCTCGCTCCCGGCGACAGCAGGGCGGTTTTCGAGCTGAGCTTCGGCCCCGCCGGGATGATTATCTGCTATGACCTGCGCTTTACCGAGCTGCCGAGGGCCCTCGCCCTGGAAGGGTGCCGGACGTTGTTCGTTCCCGCCGAGTGGCCTGCTTCGCGGGGCACGCACTGGCGGGCGCTCAACATCGCCCGGGCGATCGAGAACCAGGTGTTCGTGGTCGCCGTCAACCGGGTCGGCCGCGACGAGGCGAACATTTTCTACGGCCATTCGCTGGCCGTCGACCCGTGGGGCGAGGTGTTGGCGGAAGGGTCGGAAACCGGCGAGGAGGTCATCGTCGCGGATGTCGACTTTGCCGCCGGGGAGGAGATCCGGCGGCGCATGCCGGTGTTCGCCGACCGCCGGCCGCAGTGCTACTGAGCGTCTTGTAATCTGCCCGCGGACTTTGTGAAATAAAGATTTTTCGCGGCGCCGCAGGAAAAGGGCGGTCGGCAGCGAAGGATTTAATTAGCAAAATAAGGGATGATGGCCACGGGAGAGACCGCGTCAGCGGCGCCGAAGGAGTAAAACCTTTGTTAAACTCTCAGGCAGAAGGACCATGGCCGGACCATACTCTGGAGAGTGCGCCGCCGAGCGCCGCCGAAGGAGAACCCTGACGGGTGAATCTCTCAGGTAAAAGGGACAGAGACAAAGGAGCGGACGCTCTTTTGCCTCTGTTTTTTCTTCTGCGGGAAACTTCCTGCCGGCAGATGGCATAGCGGCGAAGGTGCGCCGTCGGGGAGGACGCTCTGACCGCGGGGGATTCGCGCCGGAGCGATTCCGCAGGAAGCGGCCGCGCTTATTAATAATTATCCTGGTCGAGAGAGAGCCTATATTTACAAGGGGGGAGAGTTTCATGGCCGAGAAGACGCCCTTATACGAGACCCATCTGAAGTACGGCGGCAAGATCGTCGAGTTCGGCGGCTGGCTGCTGCCCGTCCAGTACGCCGGCATCCTGGCCGAGCACCGGGCGGTGCGGGAGAAGGCGGGCCTGTTCGACGTTTCCCACATGGGGGAGGTGGCGGTGAAGGGGCCGGATACGCTGGCCTACCTGCAAAAGGTGGTGACCAACGATGTGGCGAAGATGGTTGATAACCAGGTGCAGTATTCGCCGATGTGCTACCCGGACGGTGGAACCGTCGACGATCTGCTCATCTACCGCTACGGCCCCGAGGATTACCTGCTGGTTATCAACGCGGCCAATATCGCCAAGGATTGGGACTGGTTCCGGGAAAACAGCGCGGGTTTCAATGTGAAGCTCGCGAACCTGTCGGCGGAAACGGCGGAGCTGGCGCTGCAGGGGCCGGCGGCCCAGGCCATCCTGGCGAAGCTGACGGCCGCGCCTTTCGATAAGCTCGGCTATTACTGGTTTCTGCCGGCGGCCGAGGTGGCCGGCCGGCGGGTGATGGTGTCGCGCACGGGCTATACCGGCGAGGACGGGTTCGAGATTTACTGCCGCACGGAGGACGCCGCCGCGCTGTGGGAAGCGCTCATGGCGGCGGGAGAGCCGCTGGGGCTGGCGCCTGCCGGCCTGGGCTGCCGCGATACGCTGCGGTTCGAGGCCTGTATGCCGCTCTACGGCCATGAATTGTCGCCGACTATATCGCCGGTGGAGGCGGGGCTGACCCGCTTCGTGAGCCTCGCCAAAGGGGATTTCAACGGCCGGGCGGCGCTGGCCGCACAGCTGGAGGCGGGGCCGCAGCGCAAGATCGCCGGCTTCGCGCTGACCGAGCGCGGCGTGGCGAGGGCGGAGTATCCGGTGCTGGCCGACGGCCGGAGGATCGGGACGGTGACGACCGGCTCATACGCGCCGACGCTTGATAAGAACCTCGGCATGGCGCTGGTGGAGGCCGCGTACGCCAAGCCGGGTACCGGCGTCGCTGTCGAGATCCGCGGTAAGGCCGTGGCAGCCGAAGTCATACCAAGGCCATTTTATAAAAGAGAGGGGAAATAACGAATGAATATTCCGCAGGAGCTCAAGTACTCGCGTGAACACGAATGGGTCAGGGTGGAAGGCAACCGGGCGACGGTGGGGATCACCGATTTCGCCCAGCACCAGCTCGGGGACGTGGTTTTCGTCGAGGTGCCGACGGTGGGCGCGGCCGTGAAGGCCGGGCAGGGCTTTTCGGTGGTCGAGTCGGTGAAGGCGGTGTCCGACATCTACGCCCCGGTCTCCGGCACGGTAGTGGCGATCAACGACGCGCTGAACGATACCCCGGAGACGATCAACGGCGACCCCTACGGCGTCGGTTGGATAGTTGTGATCGAACTTGGCGACCCCGGCGAGCTCGCCGGCCTGCTCGACGCCGCCGGCTACGAGAAGTTCACGGCGGAGGGAGGCCACTAACATGACGCGGAGTTACCTGCCGCATACCGGGGCCGACCGGCGGGCCATGCTGGCCGCCATCGGCGTCGGGTCGACGCAGGAACTGTTCGCCGACGTGCCTGCGGAGGTGCGCCTTACGCGGCCGCTGGCGCTGCCGACGGCGATGGCCGAGCCTGAACTGGCCCGCCATTTGCAGGCTCTGGCCGCCAGGAACGCCAACCTGGACGAATATGCCTGCTTTCTGGGAGCCGGAGCGTATGACCACTATGTGCCGAGCGTGGTCGACCATGTCATCGGCCGCTCGGAGTTCTATACCGCCTATACTCAGTACCAGCCGGAGATTTCCCAGGGCTACCTGCAGGCGCTGTGGGAATATCAGAGCATGGTCTGCGAGATCACCGGCATGGAGGTGGCCAATGCATCGATCTATGACGGCGGCACCGCCCTTGCCGAAGCGGCGATGATGGCCTGCGCCGCGACCGGGCGGGGCGAGGTGGTGGTGGCGCGAGCCGTCCATCCCCACTACCGGACCATTCTCGGCACCTACGCCGTCGACCGGGGAATCGCCGTGAAGGAAGCGCCGTTCGCGGACGGCGCGACGGATGCCGCCGCCCTCGGCCCCCTCGTGGGGCCGGCGACGGCGGCGGTGATCCTCCAGACGCCCAATTTCTTCGGCTGCCTGGAGGATGTGGCGGCGGCCGCCGGGCTGGCCCACGCCGCCGGCGCGCTGCTGGTCGTGGCCGCCGACCCGGTGGCGCTGGGGGTGCTGGAAGCTCCCGGCAATCTCGGCGCCGATATCGTCGTCGGCGAAGGGCAGCCGCTCGGTCTGCCGGTCTCGTACGGCGGCCCTTATCTGGGCTTCTTCGCAGCGACCGAGAAGTTGATGCGCCGGATGCCCGGCCGCATCGTCGGCCAGACGACCGACTTCGAGGGCACCCGCGGCTTCGTGTTGACGCTCCAGGCCCGCGAGCAGCATATCCGTCGCGAGAAGGCGACGTCCAATATCTGCTCGAACGAGGCGCTGTGCTCGCTGGCGGCGGCGGTGTACCTTACCGCGGTAGGCCGCGAAGGCTTCCGCGAGGTGACCGAACTGTGCCTCAAGAAGGCCCGCTACGCCTACGATTCCCTGACGAAGCTCCAGGGCTGCCGGCCGGTGTTCGGCGCCCCGTTCTTCAAGGAGTTCGTCGTCCGCTGCGCCAAACCGGTGGCGGAGATCAACGCCGCCCTGTTCGAGGAGAAGATCATCGGCGGCCTCGACCTCGGCCGCTATTACCCCGAGCTGGCCGGTTGCATGCTGGTGTGCGTGACCGAGAAACGCACCAGGGCGGAGATCGACCGCCTGGTGCGGACAGTGGAGGCGGTATCATGAGAAAGGCCAAGGAGCTTATATTCGAGATGGGCCAGCCCGGCCGCCGCGCGGTCGATTTGCCGGCCTGCGACGTCCCCGCCCCCGACGCGGCCGCCCTTGTCCCCGACGCCTTCCGGCGCAAGACGCCGGCCGCCCTGCCCACGGTCAGCCAGCTGGAGCTGATGCGCCACTATACCGCCCTGTCGCAGCGCAATTTCGGCGTCGATTCGGGCTTTTACCCCCTCGGCTCATGCACGATGAAATATAACCCGAAGATCAACGAGGATGCGTGCCGCATGAGCGGCTTCGCCGCCATCCACCCCCTCCAGGACGAGGCGTCGGTGCAGGGCGCGCTGGAGATGCTCGCGGCGATGGAGGGCTACCTGGCGGAGATCGCCGGCATGGACGCGGTGACGATGCAGCCCGCGGCCGGCGCCCACGGCGAGCTGACCGGCATCAAGCTTATCCGCGCTTATCACCGCCATCGCGGCGAGAACCGGACCAAGGTCATCGTCCCCGACTCGGCCCATGGCACCAATCCCGCCACCGCCGCGGTATGCGGGCTGGAAACGGTCGAGATCAAATCCCACCCGGACGGCGCCGTCGACCTCGAGGCGCTGCGCGCCGCCGTCGGCCCGGACACCGCCGCCCTGATGCTGACCAACCCCAGCACGCTGGGCCTGTTCGAGAAAAATATCCGCGAGGTGGCCGACATCGTCCACGCCGCCGGCGGCCTGCTGTACTACGACGGTGCGAACACCAACGCCATCATGGGCATCTCCCGCCCGGGCGACATGGGCTTCGACGTCATCCATTTCAACCTCCACAAGACGTTCGCCACTCCCCACGGCGGCGGCGGCCCGGGCTCGGGGCCGGTAGGCGTCAAGAAGGAGCTGATCCCCTTCCTGCCCGCGCCGGTGATCGTGGCCGAGGGCGGCAAGTACCGCCTCGACCACGACCGGCCGTTGTCGATCGGCAAGGTGCAGTCTTTTTACGGCAATTTCGGGGTAATCGTCCGCGCCTACGCCTATATCCGGGCCATGGGCCCCGACGGGCTCAAGGCGGCCAGCGAGGACGCCGTGCTGAACGCCAACTACTGCCTGAGCAAGCTGAAAGAGAAGTATCATTCGCCTTTCGAGCGCTTCTGCATGCATGAGTGCGTGCTGACCTCGAAAAACCAGAAACCTTACGGTGTGAGGACGCTGGACATCGCCAAGCGGCTCCTCGACTACGGCTATCATCCGCCGACCATCTACTTCCCGCTGATCGTCGAGGAGGCGCTGATGATCGAGCCGACCGAGACGGAGAGCAAGGAGACGCTCGACGATTTCATCGCCGTCATGCTGAAGATAGCCGATGAGGCGGAGGAGGACGCCGCCAAGGTGAAAAACGCCCCGGTCACCACTGTGGTGGGGCGGCTCGACGAGGCGACCGCCGCCCGCAAGCCGGTGGTGAGATGGAAGGCTTAGACGATCTGGCGGCGAAGTGCTGGGCCATCAGGGAGGAGAATTTCCCCCCCGCCATCGCGCTGCACTATCCGGCGCAGACGACCGCCGTGAGCGTGACCGGCGGGGAATGCGACCTCGACTGCGCCCACTGCGGCGGGGTGTACCTAAAGAGGATGACGCCGCTGGCGGCGGTGGCCGGCCGGGGTGAAGAGCTTGGGCCCAGCTGCCTCATCAGCGGCGGCTGCACGGCCGGGGGCAGCGTGCCGCTGGCCGCGCATGCCGCGCGGCTGACCGAGCTCAAGCCGGGCCGCCGCTTCAACCTTCATACCGGGCTGGTGGCCGACGCCGATATCGACGTCGTTGCCCCGCTGGCTGACACGGTATCGTTCGATTTCGTCGGCGCCGACGACACCATCCGCGAGGTTTTCGGCCTCGACCGGACGGTGGCCGATTACGCCGCCTGCTATCACAAGCTCAGGGCGCGCTGCCGGGTGGCGCCGCACGTCTGCGTCGGCCTGCACGGCGGCGAGATCCGCGGCGAATACCAGGCGTTGGCGCTGCTGAGGTTGCTCGGCGCCGATAGCCTGACGCTGATCGTTTTCACCCCCACCAGGGGCACGCGCTACGCCGCGTGCAAACCGCCCGCCATCGCCGCGGTGCTGGCCGTCATGGCCGCCGCCCGGCAGTTGTTTCCGGATGTGCCTGTCCGCCTGGGCTGCATGCGGCCGGGAGGCCGCTACCGCGATACCCTGGATCAGGCGGCGGTGCGGCTGGGGTTCAACGCGATCGTCAATCCTACACCCGCCGCGGTAAGGCTGGCCGCAAGCCTTGGCATGGCCGCCGTCGGACGAGGAGAGTGCTGCGTATTATGAAGTTCTGGAGGCTGTCGACGGGGACCGCAGCCGCCGTCGCCGGCCGGGCGACGCGGAGCGAGGCGCCGCCGACCACCGCCTATGTGATGCTGGGGGAAAAATGCCGCAATAACTGCCGCTTTTGCACCCAGGCCCGGGAGAGCGGCGCGAGGGCGAACATGCTGTCGCGCGTTACCTGGCCGGCGACGGAGGCGGCCGGGGCGATCATCGGCATCGACGCCGCCTATGTCGCCGGCCGGATCAGACGGGCCTGCCTACAGGTCGTGCACGACTACGGCGACCGGGAACGGGCGGCGGAGGCGGTGGCCGCCTTAAGCGCTCTCAGCCTGGTGCCGGTGTGCGTGTCCAGCAGCCTGGAGACGGTGGACGACGCGCGGCGGCTGATTGTGTCCGGCGCCGACCGCATCTGCGTGGCGCTGGACGCCGCCACGCCGGCGGCGTACCGGGCAGCCAAGGAAGGCGACTGGCGCGACCGGTGGAAGCTGCTGGCCGAGTGCGCCGCCGCTTTGCCGGGAAGGGTCACGACCCATCTCATCGTCGGCCTGGGCGAGACGGAGGAAGAGATAGCCGACACTTTGGCGGCCTGCATAGAAAAAGGCGTGACGGTAGGGCTGTTCGCCTTCACGCCCGTAAAGGGCACGGCCTGGTCCGGCCGGACCGCGCCGCCCGTCGGGCAGTACCGGCGGGTCCAGGTGGCTCACCAGCTGCTGCGCCGGGGATACGGCCGGGAGGCGATAATCTGCCGCGACGGCAGGATAAGCGGGTTCGCGGTCGACGACCTGGCCGGGCTGCTGGACGACGGAACGGCGTTCCGCACGAGCGGCTGCCCGGACTGCAACCGCCCTTACTACAACGAGCGCCCCGGCGGGGTGTTGTATAACTACCCGCGGCCGCTGACGGCGGCCGCCCGGATCTCGCCACTCGCCGAGGCGGTCCTGAGCGGACCGCAAACCGACCACCCCATCGTGGACACCCATGGGCACTTCGGCCCATACGGGAAGATCTGGCTACCGAGCCAGGAGCCCGACCAGATGGTCGCCACCATGGATCGCTGCGGGGTGCGCGTGACCATCTGCTCCCATCACACGGCCATCACGGGCGACGCGGTCCTCGCGAACCGTTGGCTGGCCGAGCAGGGGCTGGGCGGGCGCATGTCGAATCCAGAGGCGGACCGCCTGGCTCTCGGGCGCATCACCGAGGCCGTCCGCGCGGCGCTTCCCACTGCGCAGACCATCACGCAGATCGGGCTGGGGACGGGGCGGGTTGAGCGGGTGGCGTCGAACCGGCGCATCCTTGATGCAGACGGAAAGCGCGTCGTGGCGATGCGGTGGGGCTCCTGCCGTGATCCCAAGCTGATCGCCGCGCCCGAGGGCGTGA
>JALHDI010000180.1 GCA_022839045.1 Sporomusaceae bacterium | reverse complement strand
AACAAAGCCTGGGCAGATTCGGGAAACTGCCGCAGCAGCGCCGAATACCGCACTTCGCTCTTGATGAAATCCTGGAAACTGGCGGTCGGCGCCGACGAATCCAGGGTGAAGGGATTCTGCCCTTCCTCTTTCCTCTGCGGATTGTAGCGATACAGCGTCCAGTAGCCTGCCTCCACCGCCCGCTTCGCATGGGCCTGGCTTTTCCCCATCCCCCCCGGAATGCCGTGATTTATGCACGGGCAATAGGCTATCACCAGCGACGGTCCGGGATATGCCTCCGCCTCGCAAATGGCCTTGAGGGTTTGGTTCTTATCCGCTCCCATCGCGATTTGCGCAACATAGACATAGCCGTACGACATCGCCATAACACCCAAATCCTTTTTCCGCGTCTTCTTGCCGCTGGCGGCGAACTGCGCGGTCGCCGCCGTCGGCGTGGCCTTCGACGACTGCCCTCCGGTGTTGGAATATACTTCGGTATCAAAGACGAACACGTTGACGTCTTCCCCCGAAGCCAGTACATGGTCCAGACCGCCGTAACCGATATCGTACGCCCAGCCGTCGCCGCCGAAGATCCAGTGGGACCGCCTGACGAAGAAGTCGCGCTGCCTGTAGATTTCATTCAGGAGCGGCTCACCGCCCTTTTCAGCTTCCAGGGCGGCAATAAGCCGGTCGGCCCTCTCCCGCGTGCCGTCCGCCTCGTCTTTATGGTCCAGCCATTCTCCCAAGGCGAGTCGCAGGCGATCGCCGGGCTTGTGCGCCAGAGCTTCCCGGATGCGGCTCGCCAGCATCCGCCGGACCTGCTCCACCCCCAGGTACATGCCGAGTCCATATTCGGCGTTGTCTTCGAACAGGGAGAATCCCCAGGCCGGACCGTGCCCGCGCGGGTTGACGGTATAGGCCACGGACGGCGCGCTGGCGCCCCAGACGGCGGAACAGCCCGCCGGATTGGCGATCATCATCCGGTCGCCGAACAGCTGGGTGATCAGTTTTGCGTAGGGGGTTTCGGCGCAGCCGGCGCAAGCGGCGGAGAATTCGAGCAGCGGCTGGGCGAACTGACTGCCCTTGACCGTCATTTTTTGTTTGGCGGGAATGGGTTTGGCCGGAATGTCGGCGGCGAACTTCCACCACGCTTCGCCCCGCTCGCGACTTTCCGCCAGCGGCTTCATCACCAGCGCCTTTTCTTTTGCCGGGCAGATGTCGGCGCAGTTGCCGCACCCGGTACAATCCAAGGGCGAAACGGCCAGATGAAACTTCAAGCCCGGATACCCGTTGGCGGCTTTGGCGGCAAATCCGGCCGGAGCGTTTTTAAGCTCCTCGTCGTTTAATAAAAGCGGCCGGATTACCCCATGGGGACAGACGAACGAGCATTGGTTGCACTGGATGCAGCGGTCGGGTTGCCATTCCGGCACTTCGACCGCCACGCCCCTCTTTTCCCAGGCCGTTACCCCCAGGGGGAAGGTGCCGTCTTCCCGTCCGGTAAAGGTGCTGACCGGCAGCTTATCCCCCTCCTGGCGGTTCATCGGCACCACCACTTTAGCGATAAATTCCGGCAGATCGTTCCCGTCGACCGCCTCGTCCGCGGCTTCCGCCCATTCAGCCGGCACCTCTATCCGCACCAGTTGCCGAATACCTTCGTCGATGGCGGCGACGTTCATGTCGACGACCGCCTGTCCCTGCTTGCCGTAGGACTCGGCAACCGCATCTTTCAGATACCTGACGGCCTCGTTAAGGGGAATGATGTCCGCCAGCTTAAAGAAGGCCGCCTGCATAACCATGTTGATCCGCCCGTTGAGGCCTATCTGGCGGGCGATTTCCATCGCGTTGATGGTGTAAAACTTGATGTTGTTGCGGGCGATGTAGCGCTTCATAGTGGCAGGAAGGTTGTCCGCCAGTTCCTCCGGCTGCCACTGGCAGTTGAGGAGGAATTTTCCCCCCTGTTTCAAGCCGGCCAGCAAGTCGAACTGCTTAACGTACGCCTGGTTGTGGCAAGCGATAAAATCGGCTTTGGTAATAAGATAGGCGGACTGGATGGGCTTACGCCCGAACCGCAGGTGAGAAACGGTTACACCGCCGGATTTGCGCGAATCGTAGGAAAAATAGGCTTGGGCATAGAGGTCGGTGTGATCGCCGATGATTTTGATGGCGCTCTTGTTGGCGCCTACCGTGCCGTCCGAACCTAGTCCCCAGAATTTACAGCAGACGGTCCCGGACGGAGTGGCATCAATATCTTCCGGGTATTCGGGCAGCGACGTGAAGGTTACATCGTCAACGATCCCCACCGTAAAAGCGCTCCGCGGATTTTCCTGCCGGAGGTTTTCGTAGACCGCGGCAATATGGCGCGGGGTAAACTCTTTCGACGCCAGACCGTAGCGGCCGCCGACGACGACCGGAGCGTCCGCCCGGCCGAAAAAGGCGTTACGGATATCCAAGTACAACGGATCGCCGGCCGCCCCCGGTTCCTTGGCCCGGTCGAGAACGGCGATTTTTTTTGCACTGGCCGGGACAACCCGGAGAAAGTGCTCGACGGAAAAAGGCCGGTATAGATGAACGCAGACCAGACCGACTTTTTCACCGCGGCCGTTCAGATAATCGATTGTTTCCCGGATCGCTTCGCAGCCCGAGCCCATCGCGACAATGACGCGATCGGCGTCCGGCGCGCCGTAATAGTTGAAAAGCCGATAGTCCCGCCCGGTTAGCCGGTTGATGCATCCCATGTACTCTTCGACAATGCCGGGGACGGCCTGGTAAAATTTATTGATCGCTTCGCGGGTCTGGAAATAGATGTCGGGGTTTTGTGTCGTGCCGCGCACGACCGGGTGATCGGGATTCAGAGCCCGGCGGCGGAAGGCGTCTACCGCCTCCCGGTCAAGCAGACTGGCCAATTCCTCGTATTCGAGCACGGTAATTTTCTGGATTTCGTGGGACGTCCGGAACCCGTCGAAAAAGTGGAGAAACGGTATGCGTGCCTTGATGGCCGATAGATGGGAAACCGCCCCCAGGTCCATGGCCTCCTGAACGCCGGCGGACGCCAGCAGGGCGAAACCGGTCTGGCGGGTGGCCATGACATCTTGATGGTCGCCAAAAATTGTACTGGCGTTAGTGCCGAGAGCCCGCGCGCTCACGTGAAAAACGGCGGGCAGCAATTCGCCGGCGATCTTATACATATTGGGGATCATGAGCAGCAGCCCCTGGGACGAGGTATATGTAGTGGTCAGGGCGCCGGCTTGCAGGCTGCCGTGAACGGTGCCGGCCGCGCCGCCCTCGGATTGCATTTCGACGACCCGTATCTGCTCGCCGAAGACGTTTTTCCGGCCCCGGGCGGACCATTCGTCCGCCATCTCCGCCATAGGCGAGGAGGGTGTGATGGGATAAATGGCCGCTACTTCGCTGAAAGCGTAGGATACATAGGCTGCAGCCTCATTCCCGTCCATTGTTTTCATCTTGCGCTTTGCCATCGACAATATCTCCTT
>JALHDI010000049.1 GCA_022839045.1 Sporomusaceae bacterium | reverse complement strand
ATGGCTGCTGGTGAGTCATGACATCAAAGGCGTCAAGAATGGATATGATACGTGACAAAAGAGGAATCTCTTCTTCTTTAAGTCCCTGAGGATAGCCTTGGCCGTTCCACCATTCATGGTGATATAAAATGATATCGGCGAGATGAGCAAATTCTCCGGACGCGTAAGCAATTCGATAACCAATTTCGACATGTTTTTTCATAATAACCCACTCTGCTTCAGTAAGGGGGGGCTTTTTCAGAACAATATCTTCAGGTATGCCGATTTTGCCGATGTCATGCAAATTTGTAGCCTGCACAAGGTTATCAAGATTCTCTTTGGAAAAATCGAGAATTCGGGCGAACTCTTTGGCGAGAGACTCCAATCTTTCAATGCGCTCTTGGGTCTCATAGTCTCTTTCCTGCAACAGTTTACTTAAGGTTTCAGCGATGGCCCATCTGGCTTTCTTGCCTTCGACAAGCTTAATTTCATACATTAATTCTTCAGCTTCTTTTAATACTTTAGACAAATTTGCTTCACTATCGGTTTTAGTTGCCACACCCAAAGATATACTTAAAAGAATATCTGTCTTCTGATGGTTTTTACAGGCTGCATTAATCTTATGTACAATATCGAGAGCTGTTTCTTTGTCCGTGTTTGGAAGAATAATAGCGAACTCATCACCGCCCCATCTTGCTATAATGTCATTTTGACGGCAAGATTGTTGAAGAATGAGGGCCATCCTTTTAAGCCAGTTATCTCCCTCCTGATGACCAAAAACATCATTAACGAATTTTAGCCCGTTCATGTCACCAACGAGCAAGGAGATGGGCAAGCAGTCATTGTTTTTTGCCAGTTCTTGTATCTTCTTGTCAAAATAAGTCTTATTATACAATCCGGTCAATTCGTCGTAGTAAGTGAGGTAAGTTATGTGGGCCGCCCCGCGTGCAATCTCATCTTTTTGCTCTTTAAAAACAAGCTGAATAAGTCCAATTGCGTTAAGGAGTAAAATTATTTGCGAAACAATATAGGGAGCCATCTCGGGCATTTTTAGAATATAAGAAAAGATAACAGTATTGACAACCCAAGCTATATTTAATAAACCTAAAAAAAGAGCGAGATTTCCGTACCTTTGGGCCGACCTGATCATAGCTGCGCCGACCCAGAAGGATAGAGCAAATACCGCCGAAAAAGTGTATTGAATCATCTGCAGATCCGACCAATTCTGGTTTGCGAAAAAGATAAAAACCAATAACCAAATTATTCCTATGCTTAAAAATAGGGATATCCCAGCTTTGGATTTTAGGAATATAAAAGTACCCCAAGATATTAAAAGATTTGCACAGAAATATGAACTTAGACTAAGAAGTAAAATCAGGTGGTTTTGTCGCAGCAAGCTGGGGAAAAAAGCATCCAGACTATAATTAATGGCAATGATGGCCCAGCCGATAAACCACAGGCCAATAAAAGTCCTGTTTTCGAACATAAAGATATAGACATACAACATCAATAAAACAGAAATAGCCCCGAGTGAGGCAATTAATAGTAGAGTAGAAGGTTCCATAGTCGCTCCCATCAAAGCAGGCAGGCTTATTAGCCCAATTTTATCAAATAATTCCGCAGAGAGCTAGACTTTTTCTTCTCACCTCATCGAGACAAGGACACCCATGTCGCCTGATGGAACTATTAATAAAAAGAGTGACCCCGAAAGTCTTCAGCAGACTTTTGGGGTCTTAACTTATTCCGCATTCTGATGCGCTTTGCCGTTTGCCTTCGCTTCATCGGCCATTGCCTGTTCGCCGCGTTTGATGGCTTCACGCACCATTGACCCTACTTCCCCCGTGGTTACATCGCTCCAATCGTTGTCCTCAACTTTCTCACCAAAACCAAGATCGTGTGCTAATTTATATTTCGTTTCTTCCGACATAAATTTTCCCATATATAACCACCTCCATCTATAATTTTGGAAAGCCTATGTATAGTATCTGCCATTATGCCAAAAGCTATTCTGTTAAAAAGGTTATTCGGTAACATCTCACTAATTCCCATTCTCGACCTTATCACTGAAGCCAACCATTTGAAATAAATAGACCGCAAATGAATTGCGTAATTACCAATAGGCAGAAGTTCGAGTTGAAGCGGCAACACCGCGTAAAAAAAGGGTAAATGGTTGCTCGAATCACCCACCGCTTTGCGGCAACTCCAGCGTCGATAATAAGTGCCGTTGAACATGACTAATAGAGTGGCAGGCATAAACGTTTAATGTTCTAATTGAAACTGACAAAAAAAGCCTACATTGAGCTTGTGATTTGTTCCTGATTTTAAGCTTTTAAGTCAAAAATATTATCATGCCAAACCTGATAGCTATAAATTATTAAAGCAATGATAATATTAATTAGCCACAAGAACCATTCATTGATATTTAAGTACTGAAAAATTTTTATTCGTTCAAGAAAATGAAGTATAGGGAAAACCCATAACCCGCCAATTGCGGTATTTAATATCATGTATAACCAAAACCTTCTATAAGTAAAATGGAAAACCCAATATGTCCCTACTAAGAAAAGACCATATGAGTAAGATACATTCGTTATATAACCCCATGGTACAATACTATCAAGTGCTATCCACCATTGAAATGCATGTGCAATTTCATGAGTAATTGTCACTATTAATGCAGTTAATATTATAGCAGGTGAAAAACGCTTAATGCTTGCTTTCTTCATAAAGGGCAAAGTAAGCCACGGAAGTATTAACATAGACCACATTATTATTTGATTATTCACGGGAAGACCTCCTAAAGAAGGCTATTTAGATACATCTCACCAGTCACCGTCGGCCATTTTGTCGCCGAACCCCAGGTCGTTGGCCAGTTGTTCCTTCGTTTTTTCCGACATTACCCCTTCGCCAGCGTTTTTTCGGCGGCGCGACAAATATAGTATGACCCGGCCGGCGGCAGTTAGTCCCGGTGCATTTTGGACATAATAGTTTGATTATAGCACCATCATCATCCCGGCGCGCGGAAACGGCCGATGCTCCGTCCGGGCGGCAGGATGAACAGGGACAGGTGGCGAAAGATGGTAAGCGAAGGCTTTCACATAAGGAGTGGCGGGATGGATAAATTAGCGTACAGAAAAGGCGTTTTGGCAATTCTGGCTGAATTGCTGCAGGAGCCCACCGACAACCTGGTCGGCGAGTTGCCGGCGATGGTCAGGTATCTTCACGAGGCGTTCTCGGCGCTCGATTATCCCGTGCCGCTGCTGGCGTACAACGATTGGCCGAAGCTGGCCGGCGACCGCGAGGCCCTGACCCGGGCCTACAATCAAAGCTTCGTCTTTCCGCCGGAAAGCCGCGTGGTGCCGGTGGAGTCGGTCTATCGGCAATGGACCGGCGACAGCAGCGCCCAGGTGCCATTCGCTAAAGAAAAAGGCTATCTGATGAGCGACGCCGCCCTGCACATGAAAGCGCTGTACGAGGGATACGGCCTGGAACTGCCCCCCGATTTCGGCGCCACGCCGGACCACCTGGGGCTAGAGCTGGAGTTCGCCTGCTTTCTGCTGGAGAAGGAATCCGCGGAACGCCAGGCGATTTTCTGGCAGGAACATCTCGACTGGGTCGACGAGCTTTCCGAAGAAGCGGAAAAAACCGGCATCCCCCTGTTCTACCGCCAGGTGCTCAAGGTGATCGCCGATTTTCTCCGCGCCGACCGGGAAAGCTACGGGCAGGGTAAGTGACTGGAGGTGGGCCACATGGCCGTTTCCCTGGAACTGGCTCAAGATAAACTGCTCAAGGCCGTTCATGCCATGGCCGCGGAAGAGGTCGCGCTGGCGGACAGCTGGCGGCGGGTGCTGGCCGATCAAATCGAGGCTGACACCGACTTTCCGCCGTTCGACCGGTCGCCGCTCGACGGCTACGCGCTCATCGCCGCCGATGTGGCGGAGGCCACGCCGGAGAGGCCGGTCGTGCTTGAGGTCGTAGACGACATTCCGGCCGGCAGCGTGCCACGGGTCGCAGTGCGGCCGGGTACGGCCGCCAAGATAATGACCGGCGCACCGGTGCCGGAAGGCGCTACCGGCGTGGTGCGGCGGGAAGACGTCCGCGAGGAGGAAGGCCGGGCGACCGTCTTCGCCGGTAGCGGCGCGGCCGGCAACCTCTGCCGGCGCGGCGAGGAAATCGCCGCCGGCGAAAACGTGATCGCGGCCGGCACGATTGTCAACGCCGGGGTTATGGGTCTGCTGGCCCTTCTCGGGGTGTCGCGCCCGCGGGTGTTCAAACGGCCGCGGGTCGCCCTGCTGGCTACCGGCAGCGAGGTTGCGGACATCGAGGCGCCGCTGCTTCCGGGCGCCATCCGCAATTCCAACAGCTACATGCTCGCCGCCCAGGTGCGCGACGCCGGCGCCGAACCGGTAATGCTCGGCATCGCCCGCGACGAGGTGGCGGAGATTATATCCCGGCTGACGGCCGCGGCCGCCTGCGACCTTATCGTGACCACCGGCGGGGTCTCCGCCGGCGACTACGACCTCCTCGCCGACGTTTACCGCGAGATGGGCATCACCGTCCTGTTCGAGCGGGTGGGGATAAAGCCGGGCATGCCGGTGCTGGCCGGCCGCAAGGACGGTAAGCTCTATGTCGGGCTATCCGGCAACCCCGCCGCGGCCAGCGTGGCGTTCGAGCAGATCGTCCGCCCCGTGCTGCTCAAGATGGGCGGCAGGACCGCGTGGTGGCGGCCGCGGGCCAAAGCGCTGCTGACCGCACCCTTCACGAAATCTTCGGGGGCGACGCGATTCGTCTGGGCCAGCTGCCGGCCGGCGAACGGGGGCCTGACGGTCGAACCGCTGCCGCTGCAGGGGAACGGGATGCTCAAATCGGCAGTGACCGCCAACGCCCTGATCGTCATCCCGGCCGGAAGCCCGCCCCTCGCCGCCGGCATCACCGTGGAAATCTGCCTGCTGGCCGACCTATAAGCTTTCCTGGTGGGGGGATAATGATATTGGTATATCAATTCCGACTAATTAGTTTGCTTTGGGTTAAGCCCCATTATACAATTGAGATGGTGAAACAAACCCAAGAAGGGGGAGTGCTGCGATGAATATCGTGATTATCGGCGGCGTCGCCGCCGGGTTAAAAGCTGCCGCCAAAGCCAGACGCGTCGACCCGGCCGCGCGGATTACGGTGGTCGAGAAAGGGAAAATGATCTCCTACGGGGCATGCGGCCTGCCTTATTACGTGGCCGGCGACGTGCAGGACATCAACCAGCTGATGACGACTCCCGCCGGAGCGGTGCGCAATCCGGCTTTCTTCAAGAACGTGAAAGATATCGACGTATTGACCGAGACGCTGGCCACCGGCATCGACAGGGCCGCCAAGGTAGTGACGGTTAAAGACCTCGCCAGCGGCGAGGAACGGAAACTGCCTTACGACAAACTGGTAATCGCCACTGGCGCGCTACCGGTAAAACCGCCCCTGCCGGGGATAGAACTGGACAACATCTTTCAGCTCTGGCACCCCGACGATGCCAAAGCGGTGCGGGCGGGGCTCGAACGGGGCAAATTCGAGAACGCCGTCATCATCGGCGCCGGCCTGGTGGGGCTGGAAATGGCCGAAGCCCTCAAACTATGGGAAGTCAACGTCACCGTCATCGAAATGCAGAAGCAGATATTCCCCGCTTTCCTTGACGAGGAAATCGCCGGCTCGGTGGCCAAGTACGCCCGCGAACAGGGCCTCACCCTCCTGACCGGCGAAAAGGTCGAGAAATTCACCGGCGACGGGGCTGTGTCGGCCGTGGTCACCGACCAGCGGACCATCCCCGCCGACCTCGTCATCCTCGCCATCGGCGTCCGGCCGAACGTCGAGTTGGCCAAAAACGCCGGCCTCGCCATCGGCCCGTCGGGAGCCATCGCGGTCAACGAAAACCTGCTCACCAGCGACCCCGCCATCTATGTCGGCGGCGACTGCGCCGAGAACACCCACCTCATCTCCGGGGAAAAAATCTTCACGCCGATGGGCTCCACGGCCAACAAGCACGGCCGGGTCATCGGCGACAACCTCGGCGGCGGCGACGAGAAATTCCGCGGCGTCCTCGGCACGGTTGTCGTCAAGGTGCTCGACATGAACGTCGGCAAGACCGGCCTGACCGAGCGGGACGCCAAACGCCTCGGCTACGATTACGTCACCGCCATGATTGGCGGCCACGACCGTCCCCATTACATGCCGGGCGCCAAGCTCATCACCGTCAAACTAATCGCCGAGGCCAACACCGGCCGCATCCTCGGCGCCCAGGCCTTCGGCGAAGGCGAAGTGGCCAAACGCATCGACATCGTCGCCACAGCCATCACCCTCGGGGGCAAGGTCGGCGACCTGTTCGACATCGACGTAGCCTACGCGCCGCCATACAACTCGCCGATCGACAACGTCGCGGTCGCCGCGTTGGCCGTCCTCAACAAACTGGCCGGCCGGCTCAAAGGCATCTCCTCGCTGACAGCCAAAGAGAAGATCGACACGGGCAAGACGGTATTCCTCGACGTCCGCACCCCCGACGAATGCAAGCAGCAAGGGCGGCTGGCCTGCCCGAACGTCAAATACATCCCGCTGGGACAGCTCCGCAGCCGGTTGGCCGAACTCAACAAGGACGACGAAATCGTCGCCTTCTGCAAGATCAGCCTGCGGGGCTACGAAGCGGCCCTCATCCTCGAAGGCGAAGAATTCAAGAATATACAGGTGATGGAGGGGGGCATAAATGCCTGGCCCTTCGAATGCGAGAAATAAGCTCGGTTGCCTAAATCAACACAAAAAGAGCCGTGTTTCACGGCTCTTTTTCGTGCTCAATAATACGGTTCCGCCGCCGGCGCCGCCGGCGGGTCCCACACGATCGCCGAGGACAGGATGGTGAGGGTCTTCATCTCCGGGGTATCCTTGATGATATCGAGGACGGCGGCGCGGAACTCGGGCACCTCCATCAGTTTGAGAATGGCGACTCTCATCTCGGGAGACTGAATATTCTCCGCCAGGGCTTTGACCATTTCCGGCGACTTTATCATTTCGGCCATGCGGGCCTTGCCCTCGGGGGAGCGCAGATAAAGCATCACCTGGTGTTTGACCGCAGCCTGGACTTCGGGGTTGTTGAGACCGGTCTCGATCAGCGACGCGACCATCTTCTGGTCCGGGGTGACACGCTGACCGATGATGAAAGTATTGAAAAAAATGGCCGCCGTAAGCCATAGCCCCAGGGTGACGACGAGCCCGGTGGTTAGCCCGGCCGCCAGCCAGGGCGATAGTTTCTGCAACACAGCGCCAACTCCTTTGCCGTTTGCAGATAGGTTGGCCGGGAAGCGGCCCCTTTATACTACGCCTTGACGATTCTGACCAGCAGGAAACCGGCGGCGAAGCCGCCGATATGGGCCCACCAGGCGATATTCGTGCCGGCCATGAACAGGGCGGCGGCTCCCTGCTGGAGCTGGATGAAGAACCATAGCGGCAGGAAGAGCAGGGCGGGGATCTGAAGAATGGGGAAGATGGGGAAAAGGGGAACGAGAGTGGCGATGCGCGCCCGGGGGAAAAGCATAAGATAGCCGCCCAGCACGCCGGAAATGGCACCGCTGGCCCCGACGGTGGGGATCGCGGAACCGGGATCGACGATTATCTGGGCCGCGTTGGCGATTACGCCGCACAGGATATAGAACAGGAGAAAGCGGGGTTTGCCCAGCCGGTCTTCGATATTGTCGCCGAAAATCCACAGATACCACATATTGCCGAGGATGTGCATCCAGCCCCCGTGGAGGAAAAGGTTGGCGAACAGCGGCGCATAGGTGGCGGGCTGGAAGGGCTCGTGTACCAACCGGGCGATAAAATCCGCCGGCACGAGGCCCCAGGTATGGATGAATCTGCCTAAAGCCGCGTCGCTGAGGATCAGTTCCTGATAGAAGACATAGAAATTGGCGACGATGAGCGCGACGGTCACCAACGGCCAGGTGCGGGACGGGATATTGTCGTGGAGGGGGAACACGGTTCGATCCTCCAATCGGGGTGTTTTATATATATTCTACTGTCCGGCCGGCGCTTTCGCCAGTGCTGATGGAAAATTTCCCGCCGGGGATACTATCAGCGAAAACGTGCGGAGGTGGACGCATGCAACGCTTTGTTCCCGCCAGGGCCTATTTCGAGCCGGCCGCCTTCGATTATCCCCTGGGGCGCAAGCTGTACGACACCCTGCGGGCCATGAAAGTGCCGGTAGAGCTGACCGGCTCGCATAACCGGGTGACCGGGCTGCCGGGGAAAACCGCGGGGGAGGCTTATCGCGCGGCCAAGCGGACGTTGGTCGTCGGGGTCAGAAGAAGCGCCGCCTTCGCGACCTGCAAACCGTCGGCCCACTATCAACTGCCGCTCAATACCAGCTGCCCGGGAATGTGCGAATACTGTTACCTCGCCACCACCCTGGGCCGGCGGCCGTACCTTAGGGTATACGTGAATATCGGCGACATTTTGGCCAAAGCCGGCGAGTATATGGCGGCCCGCGCCCCGGAAATAACCGTATTCGAAGGCGCGGCGACCTCCGACCCCATCCCCACCGAATACCTGACCGGCCTGCTGCGCGCCACCATCGAATTTTTCGGCCGCGAACCCCTGGGGCGCTTCCGCTTCGTCACCAAACACGACGACGTTGCGCCGCTCCTCGATGCCGCGCACAACGGCCACACCCGCTTCCGCTTCAGCCTCAACGCCGCGGACGTCATCCGCCGGTACGAGCACCGCACCCCGGGTCTGGCGGACCGGGCGGCGGCGGCCGCGCAGGCGGCGAAGGCCGGGTATCCGCTGGGCTTCATCATCGCCCCCATCTTTCACCACCCCGCCTGGCGGGAGGATTACGCCGACCTCTTCCGCAGCCTGGCCGCCGCCCTGCCGGAAGCTGCCGGCGAGGACCTGACCTTCGAATTCATCACCCACCGCTTCACCAAACGGGCCAAGACCAACATCGCCGCCGTCTTCCCCGAAACCAGCCTGCCCATGGACGAGGAAGAGCGCAAGTACAAATTCGGCCAGTTCGGCTACGGCAAATACATCTATCACGCCGATACAATGCGCACTATCGGCGACTTCATGCGCGAACAGGTGAACACATATTTCCCGGCGGCCAAAGTGGAATATTTCGTATAAAGAAGAAACCCCTGCGGCTGTGCAGGGGTTTCTTCGTCAGCGGTTACTGGTTGGCGGCCGGCTGCTGCTGGAAACAGGGACCGCGCCAGCCTTGGCCGAAGCCGGGGCCTCTGCCGAAGCCCTTGCCCATCATGCCGGGGCCGTACCCCTGGCTCATGCGCTCTTTCATCCAGGCGGCGCGCTGGTCGGCCTGCTCCTGGGTCATGTAGCCGAAGTCGACGTACTTCTGCATGATCGCTTTCCTGGTCTCGAACATCTTCTCATACAGAGGAGCGAGTTCCTTCTTCTGCTCATCGGTGAGGGTTATGGCCTGGCGCTGCGGGCCGAGGGGCGGATTCTGGCCGGGGGCGGCGCTCGCGACCAGCGAAGCGGCGACCACCAGGACCATGGCTACGAGGGTTACATAGGCGACAGTCTTTTTCATGGCTGTTCCTCCTTGAGTTTATTTGCTTTTATTATAAAAAACCAATTTGGCAAAAATATGGCGCAAATGTGACAAAAATGTGAAACATGCAGCCGGCGAACCGGGGAAAATCACCCGGTGCGGCAGGGAATGCGCTTCCCAAAACGGAATAATAGACCCATAACACTGCGAAACGAGGTGGCCCGCGTGATAGTGGGTATCGGCATCGACATCATCGAGATCGACCGCATCGGGGCGGCCGTGGAGCGGGACAACTTCGCCCGCCGCGTCTTCACCGCCGCCGAACGCGAATACTGCGACGGGCGGGGCGTGCAACGGACAGCCTCCTACGCCGCCCGTTTCGCCGGTAAGGAGGCTGTCATGAAAGCGTTCGGCACCGGCCTATCGGCGGGAACCTGGCAGGACGTGGAAATACTGGCGGACGCGAACGGACGGCCGACGGTAAGCCTCCGCGGCCACTTCGCCGCATTGGCGGCCAAAATGGGCGTGACCGCCGTCCACATCTCGCTGAGCCACGCCCGCGACTACGCGGCGGCGCAGGCTGTCCTGTGGGGAGGCGAACAGCGGTGAAAGTCACCACGGCGGCGGAAATGCGCCGGATCGACGAGCGGGCCATGAACGAATACGGCCTTGCCGGCATCGCCCTGATGGAGAACGCCGGCGGCGAGGTGGCCCGCAAGGTCGCCGACATCCTCGGCGGTGCGGCCGACAAAAAGATATGCATTTTTTGCGGGAAAGGCAACAACGGCGGCGACGGCTTCGTTGCCGCCCGCCATCTGGCCGCCCGGGGGGCCAAAACCAAAATATTCCTGTTGGGAGCGAAAACCGCCGTCGGCGGCGACGCCCTCGCCAACCTCGACATCCTTCTGAAAATGGGGACCGAAGTGATCGAAATCGCCGGCGAGCGGGACTGCGACAAGGCGGCGCTCGCGGCGGCCTTCGCCGATTGCCTGGTCGACGCCCTGCTCGGCACCGGCTTCAGCGGCGAAGTCGGCGGCGACCTCGCTGCGGTCGTCAAAATTATCAACGCAGCCGGCAAGCCCGTCATCGCCGTCGACATCCCCACCGGCATCGATGCCGACACCGGCCGGGTGCGGGGCGCGGCCGTCAGCGCCGCCCATACCGTCACCTTCGGGCTGCCGAAACCGGGGCTTCTCTTCCAGCCCGGCAAAGCCCACGCCGGTTCAGTGACCGTCGCCGACATCGGACTGCCGGCCGCGCTCCTCGCCGACGGTGCCATAAGACAAAACACCGTAACCGCCGAGCTTATCCGGCGCCTCCTGCCGCAACGCCGGCCGTGGGCCCACAAAGGCACGGGGGGGCGGGCCGCGTTCGTCGCCGGGTCGCCGGGGCTCACCGGGGCGGCCGCCCTGGCCGCGATGGCGGCGGTGCGCGCAGGTGCCGGCCTGGTTACGCTCGGGGTCGCCGCCGGCCTCAACGCTATAATGGAAGTCAAACTGACCGAGGTTATGACCAAGCCGCTGCCCGAAGAAAGGGACGGCATCATCGGGCCGGCGGCGGTCGAAGAAATAGCCGCCATGGCGGAAAACGCCGCCGTGCTGGCCGTCGGTCCGGGCCTCGGCCGCGCCGAGGAAACCTTCGCCGCGGTACGGGAGATCGTGCGGAGCGTCCGCTGCCCGCTGGTCATCGACGCCGACGGCCTGAACGCCCTCGCCGGCCACACCGAAATCCTGCTCGAGACCGAAGCCCTGGCGGTCCTCACGCCTCATCCCGGCGAACTCGCCCGCCTTACGGGGCGCCCCCTGCCGGTCATCAACGCCGACCGGCTCTCGGCAACCCGCGACGCGGCCGCCGGCCTGGGCGCCATCGTCGTCCTCAAGGGGCCGGGCACGGTGATAGCCTATCCCGACGGGGAAACCTTCATCAACACCACCGGCAACGCCGCCCTGGCCACCGGCGGTACCGGCGACGTGCTGACCGGCGTCATCGCCGCCCTCATCGCCCAGGGCCTCACCAGCCACGATGCCGCCGTCGCCGGCGCATTCCTCCATGGCCTGGCGGGCGAGACGGCATCCCGTACAGGTCTGATCGGCATGGCGGCCGGCGACCTCCTGCCGGCGCTGCCGGCGGCCATCGCCTCCCTGCGGGGCGACTGAACGCGGCTGCCAAAATTTGCGTTTGCCGGCATAATTTGCGTCTTGCCAATGCATACTTAACCATGATACAGTACAAGCGGGAATCCAGTGATTGACAGGCATAAAACGGGCTTGTGGTATATCAACATCATTGACATTCGTATATCAATACTCATATAATGATTATATATTGCAATTGTATCGTTGTGCATAACCTGAGGCGGGGGTGATGGTGTGGCCGAGTTAAAGCGTATCATGATAAGCATCCCTAACAGCTTGCTGCAGGAAGTCGACGGCTTCATAGCCATGGAGAAGCTCAGCCGCAGCCAATTCGTGCGGGAAGCCATGCGCCTCTACATCGAGGAGCGCAAGCGCAAGGCTGTTAGAGATTTGATGCGCAAAGGCTATCAGGAGATGGCCGTCATCAACCTGGCCCTGGCCGAGGAAGGCCTCACCGCCGATGTGGAAGTGTACGAGATGATGCCCACATTGCTAGTGGAGCGTGAATAGGATGATCGTTAAGCGCGGGGACATTTATTACGCAAACCTGAGCCCGGTGGTCGGATCGGAACAGGGTGGACACCGGCCCGTGCTGGTCATTCAGAACGATGTTGGCAATAAATACAGCCCTACCGTGATCGTCGCCGCTATCACATCCCAGATCTCCAAGGCCAAATTGCCAACCCACGTTGAGATCAGCGCCAAACAGTTCAACCTCGACAAGGATTCGGTCATACTGCTGGAACAGCTCAGAACAATCGATAAACGCCGCTTGAAAGAGAAGATCACTCATTTGAGCGAAGAAGTCATGACGAAAGTGGACGAGGCCATCAGGATAAGCCTGGGGCTCACTATGCTTTGATTTGCGGATAGGCGCTCGTGTGCCTATTTTTTTAATTTGCGTCCGGGTATATACTACCAAGCAACGCACCAAGAATAGCCGTCAACAACGCAAAAACCGAGGAGGAACAAGATGCAGCTCAGACGAATCCGGACATTCGTCCTGGCCGCCCTGGCGCTGGCGCTGGTTGTCGTGGCCGGGTGCGGCGCGCCTGCGGCCGACCGGGCCAAGGTGGACAACCTCGTGGTCAACGTTATCGACGTCGGGCAAGGGGACGCCATCCTGATCCGCACCCCCGGCCAGGTCACCCTGATCGACAGCGGCGACGTTCCGGCCAGGGACAAGCTGATTGCCTACATAAAGAAACAGGGCGTCAAAACCATCGACACATTCATCGTCACCCACCCCCACGCCGACCATATCGGCGGCGCCGTCGCCATCCTCGACAACTTCGCCGTCAGACGGATCTACGACAGCGGGCAGGTGACGACCAGCGCCCTCTACCGTCAATACTTGACGGCCGTGCAAAAAAAGAAAATCCCCTTCGCGCTGCTCGCCGCCGGCCAGGAAGTAGACATCGGCGGCGGCACGCTCAAAATATTGAACCCCCCTACGCCGCCCTTCGCCGGCGAAGCCGGCCTCAACAACAACTCGATCGTCGCCCGGCTGGTCTACGGCAACTTCGCGATGCTGCTGGCCGCCGACGCCGAACATGAAGCCGAGGCGGCCATGGTGAAGAAAAACGGCGCCGGCCTGAAAAGCCAGGTACTGAAAAGCGGCCACCACGGCAGCCGCACCTCGTCATCGCCCGCTTTTCTCAAGGCTGTCGCCCCCGAGGCGGCCGTCATCTCCGTCGGGGCGGGCAACGAATACCACCATCCCCACCCATCGATCTTGAAGCGCTACGGGGACAACAGGCTGAAAGTCTACCGCACCGACACCGACGGTACGGTCACGATCGCCAGCGACGGCAAAACCTACACCATCACCAAGGAGAGATAACATGCGCGTCCGGGCGGTAGTGGACAGATTTGAGGACGAAAAAGCGGTCCTGCTCGTGGGCGACGCCGAAGACAGCGTCGCCTGGCCGCGAACGTTCCTCCCGGCAGAAACCCGGGAAGGCGACATTTTGTGGCTGGCCCTGAGCGTCGACGGCGAGGCGACCCGCGCGGCGAAGGCCGAGGCGGAGGACCTGCTGCGCAAATTGTTGGACAACGGCCGTTGATAAAGCCCCATCTGCAATCTAAAAGAGGCGGCGCAATCGCCTCCTTATTTTTCCTTTTTAGATTTAAATAAACAGTTTACAGCCGGGCTGTGAGCGTAACATAAAAAATTCGACAATAACTGGCAGGATTTTGGTTATAAAAGGCGAATTGTAACATAACACGTCGCAATAAGGGAGGTGTTGTGTTGCGCCGCGTCCTCTGTTTCCTGGTAATTAGTGCCGTGTTGGCCGTCTCCTCGGCGGGCTACGCGGCCAAAGCTCCGACGTCTCCCGTGGCCAACCAGCCCGGCAGCAGACTATTGGCCGTCGTCGGCAAAACCGCCGGGGCCTCCGCCGTCGCCGGCGGTCAGCAACTGACTAAGATCCGCTGGGCCAACCACATCGACGCCGTTACCGGCGCCGGCAGGCTTCGCCTTGTTATCGACACAACCGGTCCCGTTCAGGTCAGCGGCACCGTTTCCGCCTCGCCCACGCCACGCCTGGTCGTCAACGTGAAAGGCGCGGTTCTGGGCCAGACAGACAGCGACATTGACCTCGATGGCCGGATCGCCGACAGTATCAGCATGAAATCCGCCGACGACAAAAACACCGTCGTCACGGTGGAGATGCCGCTGATGGTCGACGAAGGGGAGTATAAGGTATTTACCCTGCCGCAGGATCCCGCCCACAAAAAACCGTTCCGCGTAGTTATCGATATCAACCAGCCCCTGCCTCCGGCGAAGTTCAACTTCACCCCGGGCCTGAAAGGCAAAGTCATAACCCTCGACCCCGGCCACGGCGGCAGCGACCCCGGAGCGGTCGGCCTGGGGGCTACCCGGGAAAAAACCGTCAACCTCGCCGTAGCCCTGCGGGTCAAAGCGCTCCTCGACAAAGCGGGCGCCAAAGTCATCATGACCCGTCAGGATGACCGCGACGTTTTCGGACCCAACGCTTCGGCCGTCGATGAACTCAAAGCGCGAGCGACCATCGCCAACGTCAAAAAAGCCGACATATTCGTCAGCATCCACTCCAACGCCGCTCAGAACCGCGACGCGGACGGCACCTCTACATATTTCTACCAAAAGACCCGCTACGATTTGCTGCTGGCGAGAAATCTCCAGGCGGGCCTGCTGCAGACCGGCGGCCTGAAGGACAAAGGGACCCTGCCGGCGAACTTCTACGTGATCAAGCGCACCATCATGCCGGCGGCGCTCGTCGAACTCGCTTTTCTTTCCAATCCGGCCGAGGAAAAACTGCTGGCCAGTCCCCAATTCCAGCAGAAGCTGGCCGAAGGCATCGTCCTGGGCATGGAGAAGTTTTTCGCCCAGGCGGCCGCTAAGGGGGGTGAACAGTGATGCCAAGTCGCAGCAAATATATCGCGTTAGTTATCGCCCTTCTGATCGTACTGTTCGCGGCAGGCTGTGAGCCCGACCAGGCCGTCACCAGCCCGCCGTCCGTCGCCAAGCCGCCCGAGAAGCAGGCTTCCCCGCCGGCTGCCGAGACGATTTCCGTCACGGTTTACCACGCCACCAAAGACGCCACGTTCCTCGTTCCGGAGACCTACAGGCTCCCCAAAACCGACCATCCTGCCCAGACCGCCATCGAGCAACTGCTGAACGGGCCTAAGAATCCCGCGCTTATCCGCGCCCTGCCCGAAGGCACCAAACTCAAGGGAATAACCGTCAAGAACCATATCGCCTACGTCGACTTCAACGACAAACTCATCAAGAACGGCAGTGGCGGCTCGGCCGGCGAAATCATGGCCGTGGGCGCCATCGTCAACACTCTGACAGAATTCGCGGATATCTACAAGGTTCAGATCATGGTCGAAGGCAGAAAAATCAACACTTTATACGGCCACATGGACACGAGCGAACCGCTGAGCAGGTCGGAAAAGATCATTAAAAAGTCCTTGTGAGCCTGAAGTTCATCTGGTAAAATAATACTGTAACCGAATACCGGACCACTAGGGGAGCGTAATGCTGAGAGGCGCAAGCCGACCCTTGGAACCTGATTTCTGGTTAATACCAGCGTAGGGAAGTGGGTTTTACCAGGCAACTGGCAGCCATCTAACCGTTCGTTGGATGGCTGTTTTATTTGCATATATTTGATTAGGAGGGTTAATATGACACAGATGAAGCTGGCCCGCAGCGGGCAGATTACGCCGGCGATGGCCGCGGTGGCGGCCGAGGAGGGACTCGCGCCGGAAATCATCCGCGAGCGGGTGGCGGCCGGCACGGTGACGATCTGCGCCAACGTCAACCACGCCAGCCTAAAACCGCGGGGCTTCGGCCTCGGCCTTAAGACCAAGGTCAACGCCAACATCGGCACATCGAGCGCCTTCCCGGATGTAAAACCCGAATTGGCCAAGCTTCAGGCGGCCATCGGCGCCGGGGCCGACGCGGTAATGGACCTCAGCACCGGCGACGACATCGACTATTCTCGCCGCGAAATCATCAAGCACTCCACCGTCCCGGTGGGCACGGTGCCCATTTATCAGGCCACGGTCGAGGCGATCAAAAACAGGGGCTCGATCGTCGCCATGACAGGCGACGACATCTTCCACACCATCGAAAAGCACGCCAAAGACGGCGCCGACTTCATGACCATCCACTGCGGCATCACCCAGGCCAGCATCGCCAGGCTGCGCCAACAGGGGCGGGTAACCGACATCGTCAGCCGCGGCGGCTCCTTCATCACCGGCTGGATGCTCCACAACGACAAGGAAAACCCTCTCTACGAGCGGTACGACGAACTCATGGACATCTGCGCCGCCTACGACGTCACCATCAGCCTCGGCGACGGCCTGCGGCCCGGCTGCCTCGCCGACGCCACCGACCGCGCCCAGGTCGAGGAACTGCTGACTCTCGGCGAACTCGTCGACCGGGCGTGGGCCAAGGGTGTCCAAGTCCTGGTCGAAGGCCCCGGCCACGTGCCCTACAACCAGATCGAGGCCAACATCAAGCTGCAGAAGCAGATCTGCAAAGGGGCGCCTTTCTACGTGCTCGGCCCGCTCGTCACCGACGTCGCCCCCGGCTACGACCACATCACCGCCGCCATCGGCGGCACGCTGGCCGCCGCCGCCGGCGCCGATTTCCTCTGCTACGTCACCCCGGCCGAGCACCTAGGCCTGCCGACCCTCGACGACGTGCGGGAAGGGGTCATCGCCTCCCGTATCGCCGGCCATGCCGCCGATATCGTCAAGGGCGTCAAAGGGGCGTGGGAATGGGACCTCTCCATGGCCAAGGCCCGCAAGGCCCTCGACTGGGAAAAACAGATCGAACTCGCCATCGACCCCGTCAAGGCGGGCCGCTACCGCAAGGAGCGCAACCCCGGCGGCGCCGAGGCGTGCTCGATGTGCGGCAACTACTGCGCGATGAAAATCGTCAGCGAATACCTCGGCAAACCGATCGAAAGATGCTGATTACAAGAGCGCCCTGCATTTGCGGGGCGCTCTTGGTTCTTACAGCTATATTACTCGTTCAAGTATACCCTTGGGACCCTCGCACTTACCGCGCAGGCCAGCTCGTAATTTATCGTCCCGGCCAGGTCGGCGAGCTCGGTCAGGGTGATCTCCTCCTTGCCCTGGCGGCCGACGAGCACCGCCTCGTCGCCGACAGCCGCGTTCCCGTCCGCGCCCAGGTCGACCACTATCTGGTCCATGCACACCCGGCCCACCACCGGTCGGCGTTTTTCGCCGATCAGGACGGCGGCCTTGCTCGACAGGTGGCGGCTGTAGCCGTCGGCGTAACCCACCGGCAGCGTGGCGAGGAAGGTAGGGCGTTCGGTCGTGTAGGTGCACCCGTAGCTTACCGGAGTACCGGCGGAGACTTCCTTGATATAGGCGATGCGGGTCTTAAGCTGCATCGCGGGGCGGAGGTCGAGGGCTCTGTGCATCTCGTGGGAAGGCGGCAGGCCGTAGATGATGATGCCCGGCCGGACGGTATTGAAGTGGCCTTGCGGGAGATCGACGGTCGTGGCGCTATTGGCGGCCGCGATGTAAGTAAGGCTGGTCTTGGCGGCCAGCCGGTCGACGGCGCCCCGGAAGGCGGCGAGCTGTCTCTCGGCGTAGGCTTTATCGGCCGCGTCGGCGGTCGCGAGATGGGTGAAGAGGCCGACGAGTTCCACGCCGGGGCTGGCCTGGATGTACTGGCGGAATTCCTCGATCTGCACGGGGGCCACGCCGATCCGGCCCATACCTGTATCGGTCTTGAGCACGACGCGGCAGCGGCGGCCGGCGTCGCGGGCGGCGTGGGAAAGCGCCCTGATGCTGTCCATGGTGGCGACCGTCGCGGTGAGGTGGTAGTCGACGATCAGTTTTGTCTGGTCCGGGGGGGTAAGGCCGAGGACGAAGATCGGCACAGCCAGGCCGGCCCCCCTGAGTTCGGCGCCTTCCTCCGGGATGGCTACCGCCAGACAGTCGGCGCCGGCCTCCAGGGCCGCCCGGCTCACCTTGATTGCCCCGTGGCCGTATGCGTTGGCTTTGACCACGGCCACGAGCTTGACGGCCGGGCCGACGGTTTCGCGTATCTGGCGGATGTTGTGGCGGATGGCCGCCAGATCGATCTCGGCGTAGGTAGGTCGCATGCTAACCCCTCCTATCGCTTTTTTCGCCTATTGTCAGGCCGTGTTTGCGCAGTTTCTTGAGGACGGCGGTGTGGGAGAGGCCGAGGGCGGCCCCCATCTGTCGCGAAGTACGGTAGCGTTTGAGAGCTTGCAGCAGCACGTCCCGCTCCACCTCGTCCAGCGTTTCCGCCAGCGGACGTTCGGGAGCGGCGGCGCCTCGCGGCAGGGGAGTCCGACCTTGGTCGAGGACGATGTGGCCGGTAAGGATAATCTTATCGTCGACGATGTTGACCGCCCGCTCGATAACGTTCTCCAGTTCGCGGATGTTGCCCGGCCAGTGGTAGGCGGCCAGCTTGGCGAGGGCCGTCTCGCTGATGGCGTCGACGGGCTTCTGCAGTTTGGCGGCGAACCTCTTCATAAAGAATTCGACGAGGAGCGGAATATCCTCTTGCCTTTCCCGGAGGGGCGGCAAAAAAAGGGGGATGACGTTGAGCCGGTAGTAAAGATCCTCGCGGAAGGCTCCCTTGGCGATCATTTCTTCGAGATGCCGGTTAGTGGCCGCCAGTATCCTGACATTTACGGTGTTTTCCCGCGTGCCGCCCAGGCGGCGCACCTTACCGTCCTGCAGCACCCTCAGAAGCTTGGCCTGGAGGTGGGAGGAGAGCTCGCCGATCTCGTCGAGGAAGAGAGTGCCGTTGTTGGCGAACTCGAACAGACCCTGTTTACCGCCCTTGGCCGCGCCGGTGAAAGAGCCCTCCTCGTAGCCGAACAACTCGCTTTCCAGCAGAGTGTCGGGTACGGCGGCGCAGTTGAGCGGCACGAAAACCTTGTCGGCTCGCGGCGAAGCGGCATGGATGGCGCGCGCGAACAGCTCCTTGCCGGTGCCCGTTTCGCCGCGGATAAGCACAGTCGAGTCGCCGCGGGCGATGGTTTTGGCCATCGCGACCACCTGGTGCATGGCGGCGCTGGTATAAAGTATCTCGTCGAAGGTGAAAGTCATCTGTCCGGTGACGGTATAGACGAGCTCCCGTACATCGCTGATGTCCTTGAGGACGGCCACCGCGCCGATTATCCTGCCCCGGGCCCCCAGGATGGGGCGGCCGCTGGCCAGGTAATGGCTCTTGGTCCTCTCCAGGACGATCTCGCGGTTGTTGTAAACCGCCCCCGTCCGCAGCGTTTCCAGCAGGGGCAGGCCGGGGGAGATCTCAGCCAGGGGGCGGCCGATAACCTCCTGGTAGGGGAGGCGGACGATCTTTTCCGCCGCCGGGTTGTAATGAGTAACCTCGCCGTGGTGGTTTATGGCCATGATGCCCTCGCCCACCGAGGCAAGCACCGCCTTGATCTGCTCGGCTTTCTCCTGGTGGGGCATGAGATCGATCTCGACAGCGTCGATGACCTGGGGGATAGACTTGAGGGCGGCGATGACGGAGCCCTTCTCCGCCGGCACGGTCATCTCCGTTTCCAGGTAAACGGTGTTGGGCTCGACTTCCATCGTCAGGATATTAAAACGGCGGGCAGCCAGCACCTGCGAAATGTCGAGGACCAGCCCGACCCGGTCGATGTTGGGGATGCGTAGGCGAAGAAGCTGCATCGTCGGTCCCCTTCCCAAAGGAATAATATTACAAAATTACACGGCGGGCAGGCATAATCCTTCGCCTGGTACAACTTTTTTTGCCGGCGTGGTATACTAGACGGTGAAATGGTAGTATAAACCAAACACGGATTTTTATGAGACGGT
>JALHDI010000048.1 GCA_022839045.1 Sporomusaceae bacterium | reverse complement strand
CTATACGCCGAAAGTACTTGGCTGGCGACGGCCTGGGAGGATAGGTAGCCGCTGATTACGAAAACCCGCTCGCATTGCGAGCGGGTTTTGTCTGTTTGTCAGGCAGGATATGGGGCGGAATGATAGAAGGAATAATCATACATATTGTGGGGGGATTGGTAATGAAATACTGGCTTAGGCAAAGAGTCTGGCTGGCTGCGGCCGCCGTTGCGTTGGTCCTCGCGGCTGCCTTGCCGGTAAGCGCGGCCCCGGCGGACATATCGCCGGCGTTAAAACAGATCATCGGATTGTACGAGAGCGATGAGGGGCGCTTTCTTCTGCGGGAAACTGACGGCCGAGTGGAAATGGTATACGATCTTAGCGAAAGGAGCGGCCCTGCATTTTCTGTTTACGCCGTTTATCCCTTACAGGCCGTCTCGGCGGATGAATACCGGCTAAATTTAGCCAATCCGTTGGAGAGGGTTTCAAGAACCGTCAACATTAAGCGGGACGCCGCCGGTTTAGGCTCTGTTTGCCGGGTGGGTACGGCTATATACAATCGCCAGTTTTTCGACCCCGAAAAGGGATTGACCTTCCGCATTAAACCGCAGTATTCCATCGACGAGCTCCGCCGGAAAGCGGCAGCCGCTACTCCGCCCCGGGAACAGCGATCTTTCCTCTCACCCGAGCTTATTGACGTGACGGGCTTCGATCCCGCGATCAGCATCGATATCCGCTACGCGACAGCCGATAATTTCATGGGCGTCGCGCTGTACGACCGGCCGAGAGCTTACTTGCAACGCCCCGCGGCGGAGGCGCTGGCGCGCGCCCATGCGAAGCTTGCCGGGCACGGTTACGGCATTATTGTCCATGACGCTTACCGTCCCTGGTCCGTCACCAAGATGTTCTGGGATGCGACGCCAGACGCACAGAAGATGTTCGTCGCCGATCCGGCGAAAGGCTCCCGCCATAACCGCGGCGGCGCCGTCGACGTTTCGTTGTATGACCTGGCCACAGGCCACCCGGTGGCAATGATCAGCGATTTCGACGAGTTTTCCCTGCGGGCTCACCCGGGCTATCCCGGCGGCACTGCCTTGGAGCGGTGGCGCCGTGATCTGCTGCGCACCTACCTGGAGGCCGAAGGTTTCACCGTTTACGACGAAGAGTGGTGGCACTTCGACTATAAGGAGTGGCGCAAGTACCCGATAATGAATACGTCGTTCGCTGAACTGGATGCTGCCGGTTACCAGTAAAGCAGCCTACTCAGAATGGCACTTTTCCGGCAGTATGGTTCAATTTGGGTAAATTCCTACAATTACGGGAGGAGTAGCAGAGCCACGCGGCGAAAAGCCGCGGGCTCTTCGTAATTACGCAAGCATTCAGCCAACCCAGTACCAGTTCACGAACAAAATGGTACACAGCGACAGCAACAGCGCATTGACAACCAGAAAGCAAACGAATATCGCCTTCGGCATACCGGCGAAAATGATATACAGCGGAAAAATAACGAGCAGGAAGCGAGACATGCTGTACAACGGGAGAAAAGAGGCGGTGGAGAACAGCGGGATGAGAAACCATAACCAGCCGACCAGCAGATAAGAAGCGGGGACGGAGCCCTGGCGGGAAAATGTCGCGGAGGCCAGCCCGGCTAACCCGATAAGGACCAGAAAGGCATCGAGGGCAATCCCGGCCTGGGTATTGGGCCACAGGGCCTTCAGGAGACCGAGGTTGCGGATATAGTTATCCGCCGGCCAGCCGAAAGACCTCCCCCAGGCCTGCTGAGAGTGGACAAAAGCGAGGGGGTCGCCGAAAGAAAGCGCATTATAGGCCATATACCCCAGCACGGCCAAAGGAGCAAAAAAAGGCGACAGCAAGTCCCAGGTCGGCCGGCCGTCAGCCTTGCGACTTAAGTATAGTTCATAGGCGACCAAAAAAAAGAGGCATACGCCGAGATTGCGGGTAAGAGCGGCCAGGGCTGCGCAGCTCCCCGCCGGCCACCAAATACGTCGGCGCGCATAATAAACGCACATGAGAGAGAAAGTCAGGAACAAGGGCTCAGTATAAACGCTGTTCAAGAAAAAGGAGGTCGGCATAACCGCGTAGACCAGGAGAGCTCTGTCGGCCAGCGGGGCCGGGAAATCTCGGCGGAAGGCGGCTTGCATCACCGCAAAACTCAGGCCGGCGAACAAATTGCAGACAAGCAGCCCCGCGACGGCGTGGCTCAGACCCAGGCCGGAGACAGCACGGATGAGAACGACGAGCACGGGAAAAAAGACCACGCTTTTTTCGTCGTAGCCCTGAACGGCGATATAGGTATACCAATGTGCATCCCACTTGATAAAAGGGGCCACCAGCGGCGGAACGTCGACAAGATAGGGGTTTATGAATCCGGCCGGAATATGTGCGGGCAGCCTGCCTGCCAGCCAGGCGGAAAACATTACGATCCCCGAGTGCAGGAGAAAGGGGCGCCAGATAGCCCCGACCGTGGACAGGAGACGGTTCATGACGGCGGCACCGGTGTGTTACGGGGTCTCGCCGGCGTATTCACGGGTTACGACAAGCTCGGGTCGGGGCTCGGGGCGGCCCCAGGTCCAGCGGTCATTAGCGGCGAAACTCCACCAGGTCGCGAGACCGATGCCGACGAATTGGCCAGTTATGGGGTTCCAGCCGTTGATGTGGAAGGTATGGGCGAAGGCGGCGGTAATCGCGATGCTGAGAGTCGAGACAAAAGCGAATTGGATAAACTGTTTCCCGCGCCGCCAAAAGGCCGGTCTATTCTGCATCCGCCAGGTGATGCTGTCGTTCCAGAGGAAATTGTGCACCATCGCGACAAAGGATGCGACAACCGAGGCAAAAGCGACATCGAAGGTGAAGAAATCCAACAAAAGTGTCAGCACCAACAGGTTGACGGGGACGCCGGCAGCACCGATCAGACAAAAGGTGAAAAAACGGGCATCCTCGGGATTATGCCGCGCAAGGCGGACAATATGGCGCAAATAGTCGTACTGATCCCGCCAGGTCATTTTGGACGCGCCGCTGTCACGGGCGACAAACGCGTATGGAATCTCGTGGACGGCGTGATAATCGCCCTTCACGAGTACCTCCATAAGAATCTTCCAGCCGATGGGGTTAAGCCTGGCATTAGCGATAACGTTGCGGTGGAGGCCAAAATAACCGCTGGTGCAGTCGGAAATAACCCGCAGTCGCCTTATCGACAGACGGCCGATCATCCTGGCCGTCCAGGACACGAGCTTGCGGAAAACGCTAAGGCCGCCGTCCGAGCCGCCGCCGATAAACCGGCTGGGGATAACCACCTCTGCCTGGGCAAGGCGCTTCATTATTACCGGCAGGAGCTCCGGCGGGTGCTGCAAATCGGCATCCATCACAATGATATAGCTGCCCTTGGACAGGGAGAATCCCTTTACCACCGCTGAGGCTAGACCTCTTTCGCCGTCGCGGTGAAAAAACCTGACGTGAGGATGCCGCTCGGCCAGCTTCGCCAGGACAGCGGGAGTATCATCGCGGCTGTCGTCGATGAAAATAAGCTCATACGAATAGCCGCTTCCCGCCAAAACCGTGGAAACCCTCTCCGTAAGCGTCCGGACGTTCTCGCGTTCGTTGTAAGTAGGTACGACTATGCTCAAGTCCATGTGTATGCATCCTTTCGGCCAAGAGACGGCGAATTTGGGGATCGACTCGCTATTAGTATGGACGGTTTACCTGGACGTACACCCTGTGTCGAGAGGAAATTTGCCCCATTGACGGTAGTCCGCAGGAATCCGTCGTTACCTACCGAACAAATTATAAAAAGAGTGGTGGTGATTATATGATCGTATCCAAAGACAGCAAACAGATCGTACAGCTTGACGACAAGTCAACGCGGCGGGTGCTTGTTCATGGGCCGTCGCTGATGCTGGTCGAATTCGCCTTTAAAAAAGGCGGTGTCGGCAAAATGCACAAGCATGAAACCCATGAGCAGGTGGGCTATGTGGCCAAGGGAAGCTTCGAAATAACCGTGGGCGGCGAAACGAAAATCGCCCGTACGGGCGACTGCTACTATGCCGACTGCAATGTACCTCATGGTGTCGTTGCCCTTGAGGATAACTCGGTACTCATCGACACCTTCACCCCTATAAGGGAAGATTTTCTGCCGCAATAAAAGAGTGCGGCGATGCTTTATCCGCGGCACAAGCCACGAATGATGCGTTCCCGTTCTGAAGAGGCAGACGTTTTTGACGGTACTTAATAAACGAGGAATCCCCAAGCGTTGATCTTGGGGATTCCTCGTTCTGTGCGTATGCATTTTTGCATAAGGGCTGACACGGGCCTATTGGGGCTGTTTCAAAGTTCAAACCTTCAATGCGTATGCATTGTTGCCCACGGAAACGGCGGCGCTCGTTGGGGAAACGTCATTAATCACGCAATTTTCGCAACTTTGGCAATTGGCATATTTCTTGCATTAATGATAGAAGAAAGAACCGTTCTGAACGGAGGCCCAACTATGAAAGACAACGGCCGCTTTAACGACGAGCTCGAACTCTTGTGGGATGGATACGAGTATATCGTCCCGCAGGAAGACCTCCCTGCCGAAATAACGGCGGCGCCTGTAGCGGCTACCTGCTAAACGGACGGGTTCTTGCGCCTGCGCTGGGACTTGATGATGGCGTCGACGACGGCTTCGACCGTCTCGGCCGACACGCCATGGGCAAGAGCCTTTTTGGTAAGCTGCAGAAAAGGCATGCTCTCCGACTTGGCCAACAGCGCGATGAATTCCGGATCGAGGTTAGGCAGACAGTCGGTTGGCAACTGGGCATCGCTTATGCGGAAGTAGTCGGCGTTTATTCCGAGGGCGCTTGCCAGACTGCTGACAACGCGGGAAGAAACCTCGGTCTTGCGGCCATTCTCGATGTTGGTGATATACGAGCGGGAAACGCCGGATCGCTGCGACAGCTCCTCGACGGTCAACTCGCGCAGCTTCCGTAAGGAACGGAGTTTTGTGCCGATATCCACCTTGTAAACCACCTCCTGGCACATAACATTATACATTATTATATCCAACGTTTCCAGTAGGGCTTACAGAAGGCTTGCAGGTGCACT
The DNA here is from genome assembly GCA_022839045.1 of Sporomusaceae bacterium. Next base: position 14,927 of record JALHDI010000048.1, on the reverse strand, counting down.
TGCGAACGATAACCACCGTTCCCATAGGAAAAATTTCACAAGCATACCTTGACAGCGTTTCCTTAAGAAACTATAATAAAACCAGATAAAGCTGGAGAAGAGCTTTTTTTTGGATAAGTGCGTTTCTAAAGGAAACGTTTCAAGGGCTTGTATTTCTAGGAGGGGCTGCCATTGAGCGGGTCGCGGATAAGGGAACTGATGCGCAGGCGAGGTCTCAATATTACCGAACTTGCCAAGCTGGTTGACGTTGAGAGGTCCCACATTTCCAATATCCTGGCTGGGCGCAAGAAACCGTCGATCGACCTTGCGCTCAGGCTGTCGCGGGTGTTGGGGGTTACAGTCAACGAACTGATGCGTAAAGATGGATTCCGGACTTTCGGACCGAGGCCGAGACGGTGAAAAGGAGAAAATAATAGCCGGCCTTGTACATTGACCCGGCCGGAACAAATGGGGGACAGGGGACTGCGGTCATAAATGCGAAACTTAGCCCCCCCGACGGTGTATCGGCGGTGCCGATGAGGTGGAAAGGGGCACTCTTCGCGATCGCAACGGGTGTCGTCACGCTCGGCGTCTGGCAGAAGAAAGCCAAGAAAGGCGCAGGGGAGGGTGAAGCCCGGCATAAGTCGGCAAAAGCCATTTAGAACTATTTTTTTGCCATGCGATGATTCTGTGGGAAACGTATGCCACGAAGGTCGGCGGATGAGACCTTTATGGGATAAACGGAAGAATTAAAAAAGGAGGTCAAAAGAATGGAGACTACCTCGGTTCCCAAAGAGCAAGTCGCCCCGAAGGCGACAATGACCGAAGCCGAAGAAAAGTTCGACAGACGACGCAAGACTATCGGCTGGTTCCTCGGCCCCATCCTCGGGCTACTGGTCTACTTCACCCCGATTGACGGCCTCAAGCCGGAAGGCCACATGCTAATGGCTATCATGACGTTCGTCGCCACCTGGTGGATATGCGAGCCTGTACCCATCCCCGTAACGTCGCTCATCGGCCCGGTGCTGGCCGTACTGCTTGGGGTGGCCCCGGTAAGAGCCGCTTTCGCCCCCTTCGCCGACCCGCTCATCTACCTGTTCATGGGCAGCTTCATGCTGGCCACGGCGATGATGAGCCACGGCCTCGACAAGCGGTTCGCCTACGCCATCCTGTCAATGAGCTGGGTAGGGTCGAGTCCGGTCCGGATCATGCTGGCGGTCGGTCTGGTAACTGCCTTGCTCTCCGGCTGGGTAAGCAACACCGCCACCACCGCCATGATGTACCCCATCTCCCTCGGTCTGCTGATGGCCATCAAGGATATGTACAAGGCCAACGGCGAGGATCTCGAACTTAGCAGCTACAAGTATGCCACCGGCCTCATGCTGATGACCGCCTACGCTTCTTCGGTCGGCGGCGTGCTGACCCCGGTCGGCACCCCTCCCAACATAATCATGATGGGCTTCCTGGAGAAGCTGGCCAATATCAAGATCACCTTCTTCCAGTGGATGGTCTGGGGCTCCATCGCCATGGTCGTCTACTTCGTCCTGATGTTCGTAGTCCTCAAGCAGATGTTTCCGGCCGGCATCACCAGCATCCCCGGCGCGGAAAAGCTCATATCCGAAAAGCGGAAAGCCCTCGGCCCCTGGAAGAGCGGCGAGCGCAACGCCATAATCGCTTTCGCCATCGCCGTCACCCTGTGGGTGCTGCCCGGCTTCCTGTCCGTCATCTATGGCCCCGGCGCCCCCATCCTGAAAACCTACGGCAAATACTTCCCCGAAGCCGTTGTTGCCATGATGGCCGGCCTGTCGCTCTTCGTCATGCCGACCAACTGGGCAAAACGCGAATTCACTCTCACCTGGAAAGACGCCGTCAAGGGCATCGACTGGGGCACGCTCATCCTCTTCGGCGGCGGCCTGGCGCTCGGTTCAATGATGTACACCACCGGCATGTCGAAGTGGATCGGCGACGCCATCGTCAAAGCCACCGGCGCCAACTCCCAGGTTATGATAATCGCCGTCTTCTCAGTCCTGTCGCTGTTCATGTCCGAGCTTACCTCCCACACCGCGGCCACCAACATGGTCGGCCCGCTCGGTATCACCGTGGCGATCTCCGCCGGCCTCAGCCCCGTCCCGGTGGCCGTGGCCATCGCCCTCGCGTCCTCCCTCGGCTTCATGATGCCGGTATCGACGCCGCCGAACGCCATCGTCTACGCCAGCGGCCTGATTCCCATCACCACCATGATCCGGTCGGGCTTCATCATCGACCTCATCGGCATCTCGGCGATAACAATACCGCTCGTAATCTACGTCGTCCAGTGGGTTTTGTAGGAAGCGTTCTGCTCCGGCACAGCTTCGGCTGTGCCGGAGCAGCCGCTAGCGGCATTTGAACGAGGTGGGACATGTGGGTCAACCGGTAACGACTAACCCGCTGCTGATCATGTTCATCAACATGACAGTGGTGTTTTGCGTTTTATATGGCCGGATCGGGCGATGACCGACCTCGGCACCATGCTGGCGATACTGAAATAACTGGGCCGGATGAACGCGTCTCTTCCGCCATAGAGGCCCCCGCTGCCCATTCTGCGCCGGGGGCTTTCGAATAGGCCCGCACAGGTAAAAAAAAGACCGCTTTACGCGGTCGTGAATAGGGTAGGCCCTCCTTAACGGAGGATACCTCCCTATGTGGGGAGCTGTCGAACAAACCGGCAACCACTGGAGCTTAACCCTAAATAGCGGGGATCGAGGCTGCAAACAGCAGGAGAAATCGGCTGTGGGCAAGAAATCATACAAAAGTATTGGTATCCGTGCCGCGTTTGCGGACGAGTCGCTGTTTTATCGGCAAGGGAGCATTCCCTCAGAAACATGTCCTCGTATTCGGCATAGGCTTGGGTTTGTGGCAAGAAACCTCGCCCCGCCGTAAACACTGGCAAACCCGGCTAGCCGGCTCCGGAAGCGCTCGGTTTCGGGAGGTCGGTGCTAGCCTCTGGTGGTTCGCCACTATCCCCGGCCGGGTTTAGCGGCACAGTGCAGATGAGGTTGGATATCATTAACAATTTATGCAAGAAGCGTGCCAAAGACGCAATGGCCCGTATACAAGGCGTCAGGCGTAATCCCCGGGCGGGCTGCGAGCAAAAATGCCTACAAACACTTAAAACGCGGCAATGATTTCTTGGGGAACATTAAGCAGTAAAGACGCGAAAGCGTATATGCGAAAATGCATAGCCAAAAAGCGTTTTTGCATACGGGTGGGGGATGAAATGCAACCTCTTGAGGCAGAGAAAGAAAACAAACTACTGTGGAAAATAATCGACTCTTCGTATGACGGGATATTTTTGACCGACGGCGATTGCAACTTCATCTACTGCAATGAGGCATACCTCAAAATATCCGGGCTCGACAGGGAGATGCTCAAAGGCAGAAAGCTCGACGAGCTCGTCAAGGCGGGGGAAATTCCCGACGCATGCTCGCCCGACGTCATCAGAACCCGCAAGCCAATGACCAAGGTTATCGACTACTACCACGGCGTTTCCGCCCTGGTAACGAGCACCCCTATCTTCGGCGACGACGGCAGCCTGCTCAGGGTATTCTCCAACGTCCGCGACATCACCGAGCTTGTCAGCATCAGAGAGCAACTGAAAAGCAGCACCACCCTCAACGAAGAATACCGCCGGCTCCTCTGGCAGGCGGAAATGACCGGCCGCGACGGCAACTTCATCGTTGCCAGCCCGGTCATGGAAAACATCTTCAAATTGGCGGCAAGGATAGCGCAGGTCTCCTCCCCGGTGCTCATCCAGGGAGAATCGGGCGTCGGCAAGGATGTACTCGCCAGATATATCCACGACAGCGGCGAAGAGGCGGAAAAAAGACCGTTCGTCCAGATCAACTGCAGCGCCATCCCCGAAACCCTGCTCGAGTCGGAGCTGTTCGGCTACGAAGCCGGGGCTTTCACCGGGGCTTCGAAAAAAGGCAAGATCGGCCTGATCGAGCTCGCCAATAACGGCACTCTCTTCCTCGACGAAATCGGCGAGATGCCGATGTCCCTCCAGGTAAAGCTGCTCGACGTTCTGCAAACCAACAGAATGTTCCGTCTCGGCGGCACGAAGACGGTCGAGACGAAAGCCCGCATCATCGCAGCGACGAACACCAACCTGGAAAAAATGATCGAGGAAGGGCGCTTTCGCCGCGACCTTTTTTACCGGCTCAACGTCATTCCCGTTTATATCCCGCCGCTGCGCGAGCGCCGCGAGGACCTCGTGCCGATGATCCTGAGCTTCCTCGACCAGAATAACCGCAAATACAACATGAAGAAGAAGATCTCCCCCAAGGTCGTCGACATCCTCACCCATTACTCCTGGCCGGGAAACGTCCGCGAACTCCGCAACATCATCGAGCACATGGCCGTGCTCGCCGAGGGCGACACCATCGATGAAAAATGCGTCCCCCTCAATGTGGCCAGAGCCGCGGGCAAGCCGCTGTTTATCGAAACTCCCGACTACTTCTCCTCCTTTAACCTTCAGGAAATCAGCGACACTGTCGAACGGGCGGTAATCGAAAAGGCGCTGGCCACCTTCGGCTCGATGCGCAACACGGCAAGTCATCTGGGGATCGACCTGTCGACCCTGGTCCGCAAAAAACGAAAGTACAATTTATAACAAATGTGGTTCTAAAAGGAACAAGGTCCCGCAACTGCGGGACCTTGTTCCTTTTGGCTACAGCGCAAAGTTGTTTCCGGTGGAAACATTATGTAAAGATGCGAGAAAATTGGCCACGTGTGATAAAATATTGATGCATGTGGGGAGGTGATTAAATGACCACCTATAGATTTGGTGGCGAAACTGTTACCGGCGTGGCCGCCTTGAACGGTATGAGGGACAACCTTGTTTCCCTGGCCAACCGCTATTACCGCCAAGCCCGCCAGTGCCAGACCTTCGACGAGGAAGAGGCCCTGACCAGTTGGTTTCTGAGCCGGTTCATGGACGGAATAGCCGCGTGCTTCGCCTACGAGGAAGAGATGATGACCGAAAGCTTCTACCCCGACCGCGAGGATCACCAGCAAGAGCATGACGGCTTCATCGACCGGCTCTATGCCGTGCGTCGCCGGCACAAGCTCGGCGAACCAGCCATGGCCTTCGAAATTTCCCATGAGGTCAGGGAATGGTTCCTGTCCCACGGGGAATTTGCCGACGGCAGACTGTGGTCGTTCCTTGAGCGGACCGAGATGTTCAGGGCCTTAAGCTGCGACAAAGCGCCCTCGGCATCGGTGGGAAAAGCTGTTGCGTACGGTCAGGCCGAGGTGTCTCCAGCCAATTGAAGCGAGGATTGCGAAAAATCACCTTTTCGCGCGGGCGGAGGCTGAAGTCCTGCCGCCTTTTCCTTTATGACCAAAAAACCGGCCCGTTTCAACGGGCCGGTTTGTGTTTCGTTCCAATAAGCCTACCAACCTTCCCTCGCCGGTTTCTTTACCGTTCGTACGAAGAAATACGGCGGCGAATCGGCGAGCCAGTCGCGCATCGTCTTTTCGTTCAGGGCGCGGAAATGGCTCACTTCAAAAAGGCAGTGCATTATCATACGGTCTGGGCCGCGGGTCTGCGACATTATCCTGAAGCCCCCAAAATCGGATACCCTCCCGTCCAGCCGCTCCTCGAGCCAGTGCTGCACGTCCGCTCCCCCCAACGCGAGAAGCTCGGGGTATTCCAACGTAATCAGGAACTTGCACCTCACAATATTCCTCCTCCGCAGCCCCAGAGCCCCTACAAACAAAAAGAAAGCTGCTTTGACAGCCTCCTCCTAAATAACACGCGTTATTAAATTAATCTACAGTTAATTATAAAGTATTAGGATATAAATGGCAATATAGCAGGAAACAATTTTACGACCCGGTTTTAGCAATATAGCCGTCCCGGTCTTTCGCCCGGCAAAAGCCGGGGGCAGGGAGGAATTGACACTTGTACAACCGAGGAGGTAAAATGAAAATGATTTTTACAATGTGATAATTAAAAGCGGTCACCGGCTGAAAAAATGATACCGGCCATGACAAGGGTGACGTAGAGGAGTGGTCGAAATGGAAATCAGGGAAGCGGTTGTTGTAAGCGGCGCCAGAACGCCAACCGGAGTATTCGGGGGCGCGTTGAGCGAGATCGACGCCCCGTTGCTGGGCGCCGTCGTCGTGCGGGAGGCGCTTTCCCGAGCGGGCCTAAGCGGCGGGCAGGTTGACGAAGTAATCATCGGCACCCATTTCCAGGCCGGCATCAAGGCCAATTCGGCGCGGCAGGCGGCGATCGGCGCCGGACTGCCGGTCGAGGTGCCGTCCTGGACACCCAACAAGAACTGCGGCACTGGGCTCAAGGCCGTCAACCTGGCGGCCCAGATGGTCATGCTCGGCGAAGCCGACATCGTCGTCGCCGGCGGCTGCGAGACCATGAGCCGCATCCCCTATCTTATCGAAAAGCACCGCTTCGGGGCCAGGATGGGCAACGGGCAGCTCCTTGACTCGCTCATGTACGACGGTCTGATCGACCCCTTCATGGACTATCATATGGGCGTCACCGCCGAAAACGTCGCCGCCAAATGCGGCATTACCCGTCAGATGCAGGACGAATTCGCGCTGGACAGCCACCGTAAGGCGGCGGCGGCGCGTAAAGCCGGCAGATTCCGCGAGGAAACCGTCGCCGTCGAAGTCAAGCAGCGCAAAGGAACGATCCTGTTCGCCGAAGACGAGACGATCAGGGAAGACCTCACCATGGAGCAACTGGCGAAAATGAAACCCGCCTTCCAGGCCGGCGGCACGGTCACGGCCGGCAACGCCTCCGGCATCAACGACGGGGCTGCGGCGGTCGTCATCATGTCCCGCGGTAAAGCGCGCGAGCTCGGCATCAAGCCGTTCGTCGCCCTCAGGGCCTTCGCCGCCGCCGGCGTCGACCCCTCGATCATGGGCTACGGCCCCGTGCCGGCCGTCCGCAAACTGCTCGCCAAGGCCGGGCTTAAGAAAGAAGACATCGACCTCTACGAGCTCAACGAGGCTTTCGCCGCCCAGGCGGCCGCCTGCGTCCGGGAGCTGGGACTGGACCCGCAGCTGGTCAACGTCAACGGCGGCGCCATCGCCCTCGGCCATCCGGTCGGCTGCACCGGCGCGCGCCTGCTGGTGACCCTCATGCACGAGCTGGCGCGCCGCGAGGCGCGGTATGGCGTCATCAGCCTCTGCATCGGCGGCGGGCAGGGTATCGCCACCCTGGTCGAGCGCTGCGGGTGACCGGGTGTACCCCAAAAGACAAGAAAGAAGGTATCATCATGGAAAACGGCAAAATATTCGTTGCCGGCGCCGGCCAGATGGGCTCGGGCATCGCCCAGGCGGCGCTGCAAGCCGGCTACGGCGTCTACCTCTACGACGTGCAGGAAAACTTTACGCGCAAAGCCGCCAAGAAGATCGCCGACAACCTGCAAAAAGGCGTCGACAAGGGGCGGCTGACGGCGGCCGACAAAGATGCCTGCCTCGGGCGGCTCGTAGTGACCACGGCCCTGGAAAAGGCGGCGGACGCCGGGCTGGTCATCGAAGCAATCTTCGAGGACGCCGCCGCCAAAAAACAGCTCTTCAGCCAGCTTGACGCGCTCTGCGGCCCCGGAACCGTCTTCGCCAGCAACACCTCGTCGATCTCCATCACCGAGCTCGCCTCCGCCACCGCGCGGCCGGAGCGGTTCATCGGCATGCACTTCTTCAACCCCGTGCCGGTGATGAAACTGCTCGAAATCACCAGGGGCCTGCGCACCGCGGAGGACACGCTGCAGCTTGCCCTGGCCACGGGTGAAAAAATGGGCAAGGTGACCGTCGTCGCCAAGGACGTGCCCGGGTTCATCGTCAACCGCATCCTCGACCCGATGCTTAACGAAGCCATCGGCATGCTCGACGAAGGCGTGGCCTCCGCCGAAGACATCGACAAGGCGATGGTCAACGGGTGCAACCATCCCATGGGCCCGCTCGCCCTCACCGACATGATCGGCCTCGATGTCCTGCTGGCGATCATGGAGGTCCTGTACCGCGAATACGGCGACCCCAAATACCGTCCCGCCCCGCTGCTTAGGAAAATGGTGCGGGCCGGCTACCTGGGGCGCAAGAGCGGCCGCGGCTTCTACCAATATTGAGAGGAGCGGTCGTCGCGACATAAAGGAGGAGAGGTGCTGCAAGTGAACAAACCCCGCAAGAATATGGACAGCAAGTTCTACGTCCAGTCGATCGCCCGCGCTTTCACCATCCTCGAAGAGGTGAGCAGCGCCAACGACCACGGCCTCAGTCTGAGCGAAATCGCCGAAAAGATCAGCCTGCCCATCAGCACCGTCTACCGTATCGTCCAGAACCTCATCGCCTGGCAGTACCTGGCGGAAAAGGACAACGGCAACTACACCCTCGGCTTCGCTTATCTAACCTACGGCAACATCGTCAAACGCGACCTCGTCCTCACCAACTACGCGCGCAAGTACATGGAAGAGCTCAACCAGAAGACCAAGGAAACGATCTATCTCGCCATCCTCGACAAGATGGCAGGCGACATAATCTACATCGACAAGCTGGAAAGCCACCGCAACATCAAACTCGCCGCCGGGGTAGGCACGCATAACTATATCCACTCGACCGCCAACGGCAAATGCCTCGTCTCCGGACTGGGCAACGACAAACTGCGCGAACTGCTGAGCGTCAGGGGGATGCCCGCGCTGACGCCCGCCACCATCACCGATTTCGCTGGATTCGCCGAAGAAATCAAAAAGGTGAGGAAAAACGGCTTCGCGCTCGACGACCTTGAGAACGAGCCGGGAGTGCGCTGCGTGGCGGCGCCCATCTTCGACTACACCGGCAACGTCGTCGCCGCTGTCAGCATCTCCGGGGTGGAAGCCAACATGACGCCCGAGACGCTCGCCAAAGAATACAGCAAACTCGTCAGGGAGGCGGCGCTGAACATATCCCGGCAGATGGGCTACGACAGCGGCGGGCAATAACGAGCCGCGGGCGCGACCAGGGCTGATCATAACCAAATGGGTCTCGATGAAGCTCCCCCGCCTCCGGGCGTGGGGAGCTTCATCGGTTTCCGGCCGTGTTCGGGCCATGAACCATTCATCGCCGGGAGCCGGCCGGCGGTGCCGCCGGAATAGGGCAGACGGTAAATTGGGAAACTAACCAGCAATCAAAAAACGGGGAAAACGCCCGGATCCAGCGGGAAAGAAGGTGCCTGATGGAAAGAAGAGTCATCCAGGTTGATGAACGCCCGTCGCTTATCGAAACGATTCCGCTCAGCCTCCAGCACCTGTTCGCCATGTTCGGGGCCACCGTGCTCGTCCCCCTCCTCTTCAAGGTCAACCCGGCCACCATCCTGCTCTTCAACGGCATCGGGACTCTGCTCTACACCTTCATCTGCAAGGGCCGCATCCCCGGGTACCTCGGCTCCAGCTTCGCCTTCCTCTCGCCGGTGTTCGTCGTCCTGGCGCAGTTCGGCTACGAGGAGGCGCTCGGCGGGTTCGTCGCCGTCGGGCTGATCTTCAGCGCGGTCGCCCTCAGCTTCCGCTTGATCGGCTACGACTGGGTCGACCTCGTCTTCCCGCCGGCCGCCATGGGCGCCATCGTGGCCGTCATCGGCCTCGAACTCGCCCCCGTCGCGGCCGACATGGCGGGTCTGACCGCCGCGACGCTCGACCCCAAGGCAATCACCGTTTCCCTTTTTACCCTGGCGGTAACCATCTTCGGCTCAATCGTCTTTCGGGGCTACATGGCTATCATCCCGATCCTGTTGGGCGTACTGGCCGGCTATGCCCTCGCTCTCGGCATGGGCCTGGTCGACATGAGCGGGGTGGCCGAAGCGGCCTGGTTCGCCGTTCCCACCTTCTATACGCCGGCGTTCAACTGGACGGCGGTCGCGATCATCGCGCCGGCCGCCCTCGTGGTAATCGCCGAGCACATCGGCCATCTCATCGTCACCGGCAATATCGTCGGGCGCAACCTGATGAAAGACCCCGGCCTGGACCGCTCCTTGCTCGGCAACGGCCTGTCGACCCTCTTGTCCGGGTTTTTCGGCTCGACCCCCAACACCACCTACGGCGAAAATATCGGCGTCATGGCGCTTACCAAGGTATACAGCACCTATGTCATCGGCGGGGCCGCCGTCATCGCCATAATCCTGTCGTTTGTCGGCAAGCTCGCCGCCGCCATCCAGAGCATCCCCACCCCGGTCATGGGCGGCGTTTCCCTGCTGCTGTTCGGGGTGATCGCCGCCTCCGGCGTGCGGATGCTCGTCGAAACGAAAGTCGACTACGGCAGGGCCCGCAACCTTATCCTCACCTCCGTCATCCTGATAATCGGGATAAGTGGCGCCCACCTCAAAACCGGCGCCTTCGAACTGAAGGGCATGGCTCTCGCCACCATCGTCGCCATCATCCTGAGCCTGTCCTTCAACCTGTTCGACAAGCTAGGCCTGACCAACGACCGGGAAGGAGACGGCGGCGGCCGCTGACCCTCCGGAAAAGGACCGCAAGGTTCGCCGCCCCTCTGGCGGAACCTTCCGATGTAAGCTAGAATAGAAATAGAATTGACGGGTCGCGCGGGCGTCCCTTCCCGGGGGAGATGGTTATGGGAAAAACGCTGGTACTGGCGCTCGGCGGTAACGCGATCACACGGGCTTCGGAAAAGGGAACCCGAGACGAGCAGTGGTCCAACATCAAAGCTACCTGCAGGCATATCGCTGAACTGGCGAAACAGGGCAACAGCATCCTCATCAGCCACGGCAACGGGCCGCAGGTCGGCAACCTGCTACTCAAAAACGAGCTGACCAAAGACATCGTCCCTCCCATGCCGCTCGACGTGTGCGTCTCCAACACCCAGGGCTCGCTGGGGTACGCCATCTGCCAGAACCTCGGCAACGCCCTCGCGGTGCTGGGATTAAACATCCCCCTGGCTGCCGTCATCACCCAGGTCGTCGTCAGCCAGGACGATCCCGCCTTCCGGAATCCGACCAAATTCATCGGGCCGTTCTTTACCGCGCAGGAGGCGGCCGCGATCATGGCCGCGAAAGGCCATACGATGAAAGAGGACAGCGGCCGGGGTTGGCGGCGGGTCGTCCCGTCCCCCGAACCGCAGGAAATAATCGAGAAAGACGCCGTGCGGGCGCTGCTCGACAAAGGCTTCATCGTCGTGGCCGGCGGCGGCGGCGGCATCCCGGTGGTGCGCATCGCCGACGGAACGCGCGGCGTGGAAGCGGTCATCGACAAAGACATGGCCGGCCAGCTGCTGGCGCGCGATATCGACGCCGACGCCTTCTTCCTCCTCACCGAGGTCGAACGGGTCAGCATCAACTTCGGCAAGCCCAACCAGACCGGCCTGTCCCGCATGACCGTGGACGAGGCTCGCAAATACCAGGCCGAAGGGCACTTCCCGCCCGGCAGCATGGGCCCGAAGGTCGAGGCCGCCATTCGCTTCGCTTCCTCCGCGCCCGGCAGGCAGGCCGTCATCGTCTCCCTCGAAAAGGCCCGTCTGGCGTTCGGCGGCGGGAGCGGAACGGTCATAACCCTCTGATCCGCACAAAAAAGAAGCATAAGGTTGCCGGTCGGCAAGCTTATGCTTCTTTTTTGTGCGGATCAACGGTCTTCCCTTGAAATTGGCTAAAAACCCAACAAAATAACTTATATTTGGCGAAAAAAGCAGGATTCGTGCGAAAGGTAAGGAACTAGCCTTATATACTGGAAATATTGGAATATCCGCCGCCGCCGGCGCAACAAGTGCCCGAACACGCTGGATAGAAAGGGCTGGGATAATGACGTCGAGCAAAAAAGCGGCCGACCTGGCGTACGGAGTGGACGACAACCCGCCGCTCCTTGTCTCTCTGCCGCTCGCCTTCCAGCAGGTCGTCCTTATGTCCATCGACCTGATCTTCCCGGTGCTCATCGTGCAGGCCATCGCCGGCAGCCTCCATCTGGCGCAGAGCTTCGTCAGCCTGACCATGCTCGCCCTCGGTGTGGGCACGCTGCTCCAATCCCTCCCCAAGGGTCCGGTCGGCTCGCGCTACTTCTGTCCCCAGGAGGCGGGCGCCCTGTACTTCCCGGCGTCCGTGCTGGCGGTGCAAAAAGGCGGGATGCCGCTGCTGCTTGGCATGACAGCGCTCGCGGGGGTGATCGAGGTACTCCTGTCGCAGGTCATCCAGCGCTTCCGCTCCCTGTTCCCGCCGGAACTCGCCGGACTGGTCGTCGTCATGATTGGCGTCACCATCATCCCCGTCTCGATTACCAATTTTCTCGGCGGCACCTACGGCACGACCGTCGACCTTCCCTCCCTGTACGTCGGGGCGATAACCCTCGGGGTGACGGTGGGGACCAACGTCTGGGGCAAGGGCGTCGTCCGCCAGTACTCCGTACTCGTCGGCATGCTGGCCGGCTATCTGGCCGCTTACGCCGCCGGCAGCCTAACCGGCGCACATCTGTCGCACCTGGGCGAGCTGCCCCTGGTGGCGGCCCCGGACATCAGCTTCCTCGGCTGGTCGTTCGATCCCGGCCTCATTGTCCCCTTCCTGCTCGCCGTCGTCTGCTCCTCGCTGAAGACCATTGGCAACATTACCACCTGCCAGAAAGCCAACGACCCCGACTGGAAGCGCCTGGACTTGAAGACAACCAGAGGCGGCCTGCTGGCCGAAGGTCTCGCCACGCTACTCGGCGGGCTGATCGGCGGCATGGGCGCCAACACCAGTTCGGGCAGCATCGGCCTGTCGATCGCCACCGGCGTTACCAGTCGTCGCCTCGGCGTCTTCGTCGGCCTCATGTTCCTCGTGCTCGCGTTCCTGCCGAAGGCGGCCGCGCTCGTGGCGGTCATGCCCAAACCGGTGATGGGGGCAACGCTGATCGTCGTCACCTGTTTCGTAATCGTCACCGGCTTTCAGATCATCCTGTCAAGGATGCTTGACGCCCGCAAAATCTACATCATCGGCCTGTCGCTGGTGTTCGGGCTCAGCGTGAGCATGGTCCCCGACCTGCACAAGATCGCCCACCCGGGGCTGCAGCCACTGTTCAACTCGGCCTTCTCCCTCGCCACCGTGACGGCCATCATCCTCAACCTGCTGTTCCGCATCGGCGTGGCCCAGCGGAAAACGACCGCGATCGAACCGGGACCGGCCGCGTCGGCTGCGGTGTTCGAGTTCATGGAAAGCGCCGGCGCCAGCTGGGGCGCCCGCCGCGACGTCATCCACCGCGCCGAGTCGGCGCTGACTGAATTCATGGAATCCGCCGGCGCCCTCGGCCTGGTCGACGGCAAGGTCCAGATCGCCGCCAGCTTCGACGAATTCGACGTCGACCTCGATCTGAGCTACACCGGCCGAATGATGGAATTCAGCGCCGTCCGGCCGTCCCAGAGCGAGCTGCTCGACGACGACACCGCCTTCATCAGGCTGTCCGGCTTCATCATCCGCCAGCATACCGACCAGATCAGAACCTCCCTGAGCGACGGGACGTGCAAAATCCGTCTGCACTTCGACCACTAGGCAACAAACGCCGGCGCGCCGGCAATAAAGAAACCCCGCGGCCGAATTGCCGCGGGGTTTCTTGGCGCTGGTCTATAGCGAAGCAAGCTCTTTTTTCATCCGTTCGTAATCCTCGCTCGTAATTTCGCCCCTGGCGTAGCGATGCTTCAGGATTATCTCGGCCTGGCGGTCTCCCGAGTATTCCTCCGCCCCGCGAAACAGCGACCTGAAGAGCCAAATCGCGGCCAGCACCACCATTACCGCAAAGGCTATATGCACCACTACCCCGAGAGCCATGGCCAGCCAGCCGAGGGGGCCGTCGAAACCGTGCATCATCATCATGGTTAACACCTCCTGTTTTCTTGACTCCATTATAAGCAGGCGGTGTGAAAAACCCGTGAAGGCAATGTGCAGATTTCGTGTTGTTTTTCTCCCCGGCAAGCGCTGGTATCAATAACACAATTCTTTCATACCGTCTTCACAAGTTCTTTAAAAATAGTTGGTAAAGTTAAGATAATACAAGAAATGGGGGAGCGATTATGAAAAAGAAGGTCGTAATCTTGGCAACGATACTGGCCCTCGGGATTCTGGCCGCAGACGCAGCATTGCAGCAGCCGGTGGCCGCTTTCGCCGCCCAGACCTCGGGCTCCCAAGCGGAACAGCCCCAAGACAACGCCAAAGACGGCAAAGCCGACGACGGCCACTCCGGCCACCATTGAGACAAGCTGCCGGCGCGGCATCCTTGCTGAGAGCAGCCTGATGCAAAGCGGCCTGTGCCGCGGCAAAAACGATTGTTTATAAAAGGGGGCCTGCAAAATGGAATGGAAAGAAATCATCAACCTCCTGTTTTTCGGCGGGATGATATTCTTCATGCTGCGATTCGGCTGCTGCGGCGGACACCGGCACGGCGGGTCGAGGCACGACGGCCATAAAGGCGGCTGCTGCTGCGGAGCGCCGGAGGAGAAAAGCCCGCCGGAAACGGGTAGCGGCAAGAACCAAAAAACCGATGCTGCCGGTAAACCGGCGGGAAGTTGCCATTAAGCGTCTTGAAAACCGGAATCCCCTGGCTGGGGGGATTCCGGCGTCGTATTAAGCACCGGATCAGCAGGACTCCAAACGGAGGCTTTAATAACCGTCATCGGCGGTTAAAATAATTCACGCCTTCTTCACTATTTCTTCACATTTATCTGCTAAAGTAAAGATATATTAAGGAAAAGGCCGGGAAACGAAGGGGGTTGTCCCATGCCGCACCAGTCGGTATTTATCGTCGATGACGATGTCAAGATCACGAAACTGCTAAAATCCTACTTCGACAGAGAGGGCTTCATCACATACCTGGCCCACGAAGGCGGCAGCGCGGTGCAGGCAATCCGCGAAAAGAACCCCGACATCGTGATACTCGACCTGATGCTTCCCGGCGCCGACGGCTGGGACATCATGCGCTGGCTGCGCGCCCGCAGCGACGTGCCGG
>JALHDI010000047.1 GCA_022839045.1 Sporomusaceae bacterium | reverse complement strand
GACGAAGCTGAAGGGGAACTGGATGGTGGCGAAGTGGCCGGTTTTGATGAGGCGGTTGGCCATGGCGAGGCTGTGGGAGGTGAGGCCGATGTGGCCGATTTTGCCCTGCTCCTTGGCTTTGACGACGGCTTCGAGGGCGCCGCCGGGGCCGGAGATGGTTTCCCAGTCTTTTTCCTGGGAGACCTGGTGGAGCTGGTAGAGGTCGATGTGGTCGGTCCTGAGGAGGCGGAGGCTGGCGTCGAGGTGGTCGGCGGCGCCGGCGGCGTCGCGTTTCATGGTTTTGGTGGCGAGGACGATTTTGTCGCGCATGCCTTGGAAGGCGCGGCCGATTTTGTCTTCGCTACCGACGTAGGCGTTGGCGGTGTCGTAGAGGGTGACGCCTTTGTCGTAGGCGCGCCTGAGGACGGCGACGGCTTCGTCGATGTTGAGGCGGATGATGGGGATGCCGCCGAAGCCGAATTCGGATACGCGCAGGTTGGTTTTGCCGAGAAGCTGGTAGCGCATGGATTCCCCTCCGTAAGCGAAATGTCTCTTGAGGATATTCTTCTCCGGCGGCCGGTTTCCTGCCGGAGTGCGGGCTATAAGGCCGGCCGATTTTCTGGCGGGGAAAAAGTTGTATCCGCGGCGCAAGAATGTTAGTATATATTATATCCAGATCATTTCCGGCAGTTTTACGGAGGGTGGAATGAGTTTATTCGGTTCTAAGAACAGTGACGCCAATTACCAGAAGTGTATCGCCGAGGCGCGCAAGTGGTTCGAGCGCGAGGACCGGGAGAAGGCGTGCTACTGGTATAGCAAGGCGGGGCTGGCGGGGCGCGCCGACGCGGAGATGCGCGACCTGGGCGATTATCTGGTGGTGGCGACCGAGTACCGGCCCGAGATGGCGGGCGAGGTGGCCCGCCTGATCCTGGGGCGGAGCGGCCCCATCCCGGCGATGTATATGCAGGATGTTTTCTGTTGCGCGCTGTTCGTGCCCGACCGGGCGCTGGAGCAGGAGGCCATCCGCCGGGTGATGAGCGATAAGCTGACGCCGACGCTGTGCGTGCGGATCGCGGATATGTATTTCGAGTATGCCGCCGACCGGCGGGATCAGGTGCAGGCGGTGCTGTGGGTCCAGCGGGCCGCGGCGGCCGAGGCGAGGAGTTTCAGCGACTGGTCGGCGAAGGCGTACGCGCTTTTTCTGCTGGTGGACGAGGACGAGAAGGCCAAGCTGGCGGTGCTGGGCTGCGCCCAGAAGGCGCTGGAGCTGGCCGAGACGGACGCGGATATCAATGTGGACGCGCTGGAGGACCTGCTGGAGGCTTTAGGGTTTTTGGAGTACGACGGCAGCCTGATCGCGAAGTATTTGTACGAGAAGCTGCTGGCGAACAATAATATCGCGCTGCCGGAAAAGCACCGCATCTGGCAGGATCTGAAGGAGCTGCAGGAGCACCTGAAGGGGTGAGTGCGCAGCGAAGCCTGAAACCGGGAAACGGTTTCAGGCTTTTTAATTGTGTTATACTATTTCATTAAATCGCCGATGATATCGTAATCTCCCCCGGGGCGAATACTCTGACGATGAACCGCGGCAGTTCGCCGGCCAGGTCGACGAGGCGCCCGATGCCGCTGCAGGGGGTGCCGTCGCCGTTGCCGACGATTTTGACGGTCGGCCGGGTGGCGAGCCGGGGCGGGGCGCCGACGACGACGCCGACTTCGCCGCTGTCGAGGGCGACGGCGGAGCCTGCGGGCAGGACGACGACGGTGTCGAGGAAGGTGTCGACGATGCCGGGGTCGAGTTTGCCGCCCCGCGACCAGAGGAGGATTTCGTAGGCTTCGTGGGGCGGGCAGGCGCAGCGGTAGGGGCGGTCGGCGGTGACGGCGTCGAAGTTGTCGGCGACGGCGACGATGCGGGCGAAGAGGTGGATCTGCTCGCCGGCGAGGCCGCGGGGGTAGCCGGTGCCGTCGTAGTATTCGTGGTGCTGGCGGGCGATGTGGGCGGCGGAGATGGGGAGCGCCCACTGGCGGCGCAGGATGTGGAAGGCTTCTTCGCCGTGCCGGCGGATGGTCTGCCATTCGGCGGCGGACAGCGGCCCGGGCTTGTCGAGTATTTCCGGCGGGACGAGCGTTTTGCCGAGGTCGTGCAGAAGGGCGCCGGCGGCGAGTTCGGCGAGTTGGCCGGCCGGCAGGCACAGCTTGGCGCCGATGAGGACGGAGAGCAGGCATACGTTGAGGGAGTGGCTGAAGGTGTAGCCGTGGTGGATGCGGAGGCTGGAAAGGTGGCTGAGGACGTGGCGGTTGTCGACAGCGTCTTCGACAATTTTGCCGATTACCGCCTTCAGTCCGCCTATTTCGATGTTGCGCTCGCGGAGGAAGCCCGCTGAGGCGCGATGGATGAACCGTAGGGCTTCCGCCCTGGTCTGCTGGTCGATGAGTTCGCCGGGCTCGATGGCGGCGTAGGGGACACGAGCGGGGAGCGGCGGCAGGCGGTGGCCCCGCGGGGCGGAGGCGGAGTCAGGAAACGGGATGCCGTTTTCGTCGTGTTGGCTGCGGGCGAGTGTCATTGCGGGCGTGGGTTGGCCGGTCGGCAGGCTTAACATTGTGTTCCCCCCCGAATGCTTGGTGTGTTGTGGCGCTATATTTTACATCTTTCTCCATGTTTCCCAATTAAATCCTATATTAATATTAAATCATTCCTATTAAACTATTATGTCGAACTATCGTTGCCTGTCGGGGTTTCTTTCCGACATTGTCCGCCATTAACCGCCACCGGGAAGCGGCGCTATGGACCGGCACCGGGAGAAAGCGGCGGGAAATGGCTCCGGACGCAGGATTGGCGGCGTTTCGGAGGGTCGCTTCGTGTCGAAATAGTTTCGCGGCGGGCGGGCGCAGCGGGCGGAAAAATTTTCATCTTATCCTATCGGCAAAAATATGTTACTATACTTGCTACTCGAAAAATAAATGTGTTATACTATTGTCGTGGATACGCGATATTGATACATATCATTGGCGGCCCTAGAGATTTATTGATGCACACCATTGGGAGAGTGATAGTTGGTGAAGGCCAGAATCGCCATAAACGGTTTCGGACGGATTGGCAGGATGTGCCTGAGGGCTTCTCTGGCGCGGGAGGATATCGAGGTCGTCGCGATCAACGGGACGACGGATCCGGCGTCGCTGGCCCGGTTGCTGAAATACGATTCGGTGCACGGCATTCTCGATCGCCCGGTTGCGGCTACCGACCGGGAGATCGTCGTGGACGGCAAGCCGATCCGGATTTTGTCGGACCGCAATCCCGCCAACCTGCCCTGGGAGAGCCTGGGGGCGGATATCGTGATCGAGTCGACCGGCAAGTTCAATACCGGCCGCGATTGCCAGGTGCATCTGGATAACGGGGCGGGCAAGGTGATAATTACCGCGCCGGCGAAGGACGCCGTGCCGACTTTCGTGGTGGGCGTGAACGACGACGGTTACAGCCATCAGAAGCATCATATCGTTTCGACGGCTTCGTGCACGACCAATTGCCTGGCGCCGGTCGCCAAGGTGCTGCACGAGCGGTTCGGGATCGTGAGCGGTTGCATGTCGACGGTGCACGCGTTCACGACCGATCAGCGCAGCCTCGACAACAGCCATAAGGACCCGAGGCGGGCCCGGAGCTGCGTGCAGTCGATCATCCCGACGTCCACCGGCGCCGCGAAGATGATCGGCGAGGTCATCCCCGAGCTGAAGGGAAAATTGAACGGGATCGCGATCAGGGTGCCGGTGCCGAATGTGTCGCTGACCGACCTGGTGGCCCAGCTGAGCCGCCCGGTGACGGTCGAGGAGGTCAACCAGGCGCTGTGCGCGGCGGCCAACGGGCCGCTCAAGGGGATTATGGATTACTGCGAGGAGCCGCTGGTGTCGGTGGATTTCCTGAAGAACAGCCATTCGGCGATCGTGGATGCGCTGTCGACGATGGTGGTGGGACCGAATACGGTGAAGGTTCTGGCCTGGTACGACAACGAGTGGGGTTATGCTTGCAGGGTTATCGATTTCGCTTGCCTCATGGCCCGGAGGGCCGAAGAAAATGTAGCATGGCCGACCCGCAAAGCGGCCGGTTGAGGAGGTTAGTTGCTATGTCTTCTGCTCATTGTCCCGACTGCGGCGGCCGGGGAACGGTTGCTACGGATTGTCCCTATTGCCGTGACAGCGATGCTTTCGAACATCACGATCTTGCGGATAAGACTTGTCCGAGCTGCGGCAGCACGGGTTTAATGGAAGATGCCTGTCCGTCCTGCAGCGGGAGGGGAACGGCCGGCCACTATCGCAAGGTGAGCTGACCGTAAGAAAGAACCGGGCCTTATTGGCCCGGTCTTTCTTTGTCCGGTTACTGAATGGTGAAATTGTAGTCGCCGATGTGGTCGCCGTCGAAGTATACTTTGACGGTGTACCGCCCGGCCTGCCAGGGGCCGATTTCGGCGGCGCCGACGCCGGTGGTGAAGCGGGCGGACGCCCAGTCCTTCTTGGGCTGGGCGGTTCTTTTGATTTCGGCGACCTGCCGGCCGGCGGGGTCGATGTAGCGGAGGACGAGCGGGATGGCGGCGTCGGCGATTTTGTAGCTGTTGTTCTTGTAGGCGATTTCGGTGTAGATGGTCCTGGCCCGGAGGCTGAATTCGCCGGCGTAAGCGCGCTGGGCGAGGGCGGGCGGAGTCTGGCCGGCTTCGAAGAAGCGGACGGCGGTGACTTCGCCTTTTTTGCCGGGCGCGGGCTGTTTGTCTTTGGCGGGCAGGAGTTTGCCGACAAATTCGCGGAGGTTTTTTTCGATGTCGATGCCGCGGAAGGTTTTCTCGAGTTCGCCGCCGTCGAGTTCCTGGGCGAGTTGCGCGTCGTCGAGGGAGCGGAGGCCGACGACGACGTTGCGGACGAGGAAGCCCCCCGCGGTGAGCAGGATGGCGATGACGGCGACGATGGCGATGAGTTCTTTTATGATTCCCGAGCGGTTATTGTTCAAGCGGCCTCTCCCCTTTCGGCGTTTGTGCCCCGGGACGGTATCAGAGGATCGCTCCGCCGTCGACGACGACGGTCTGGCCGGTCACCATCCCGGCGGTCAGGAGCAGCGGGACGACGACGGCGGCGACGTCGTCGGGGCCGCAGACTTTGCCGAGGGGGGTGCCGGCGCCGAGTCTGGCGACATGGTCTTCGCGGCCGGCGACCCAGCGGGTGAGGACGATGCCGGGGGCGACGCTGTTGACGCGGATTTCGGGGGCGAAGACCTGGGCGAGCGATTTGGTGAGGCTGATGGCGGCGGCTTTGGAGGCGGCGTAGGCGATGGAGCTGCCTCGGCCGGTGATGCCGGCGATGGAGGTGATGTTGACGATGGCGCCGCCGGCTTTTTTGAGGTGGGGCGCGCACGCCCGGCAGGCGAAGAAAACGCCTTTGACGTTGACGGCCATGATGTCGTCCCAGTATTCGCCCGCCATGCCTTCGAGGTCGTTGGCGTCGACGAAGCGGGTGGTGCCGGCGGAGTTGACGAGGTAGTCGAGCCGGCCGAAACGCGCGACGGCGTCGTCGACCATCCGCCGGACCTGGACGTCGTCGGCGACGTCGGCTTGTAGGGCCAGGCTTTCGGCCCCGGCTTCCCTGACGGCCGCGGCCGTTTCCTGGGCATCTTTCCCGGAGCGGGAGTAGTTAACGACGATGTCGATGCCCTGGGCGGCGAGGCGCAGGGCCACCGCCCGGCCGATCCCCGTGCCGCCGCCGGTGACGAGGGCTACTTTCCGGTTGTCCATTGTTTGGCCTCCTGTGCTGTGGGGTTTTCTAATGGTAGTTTCTACGCCGCCGCTTATATCCCTGTAGCGTCGCGGGAAAAATGTGGGAGCGGCGGCGGCTTGTCACGTTTTTGTCATATTTATGGGTTATCATCACAGTTGTAGGTGGTCGGCACAGCACCGGTTAACTGGCTATAATTTTTGGGTTTTAGCAAAGGCACTCCGGTGCATAGCCGACCATTTCCATATATTCGTTTTGCCGGCCGGGAAAACAGGCGCCGACCGGTTTCCCGGGGATATGGGTAATTTTACTCGTTGACCCCCGTGCTTCGCCTTTGTTATATTAACCTTGGGAGGAGTATACATAATACCAGGATTATGCCAGTTTTAAGGAGGTTATACTGTGAAGAGAATCGTACTTACCCTGGCCGCTCTCCTTACTTTGAGCACCACGGCCATGGCCGCCCCGATCAACGATCTGGGCCGCGGCCAGACAGCGCTGGGTGCGGGCACGGACACCGTTTACCTGGAGCATAAGCTGACGGACAGTTTCACCCTCGGGATCGAGAATGTCGACCGCGGCTCCAGCATGGACGATATTTACGGGCAGTTCCAACTTTCCGATAATTTCCGCGGTATCGTCGGCAACCGCAACCTGTACGGCGATTCGAAGCTCTATGTCGGGGCGGCGGTTAACGCTCCCCTGTCTCACGAATGGGACGGCTACGCGTCGGTGATCGGCGGCAGCAATTTCAACGAGGTGCAGGTGGGGGCCAACCTCCGCCTGGCGAGCAACATCGATCTCAACGTCGACTACCATTCTTTCTCGCCCGATTACGGCCGTAGCAAGAGCGGCGTTGGCGTGGGCGCGACGGTGCGGTTCTAGACTGCGGATAGACGAAAGGCTGATAAAAGACGCTCCTGCCGGAGGCTTCCGGCGGGAGCGTTTTTTGTGTAGGATAACGGGAAAAAAGAGCGAATCATTTATATGCAGTATAATCCGCCGTCAATTAGGGGGTCTCGAGATGTTTTCAGTGGTCCTGGTGTGTGTCACGCTTGCCGTTATCGTTTTCTTGCTGAACCGCAAGGTGAAGATGGGCCTCGCGATGCTGGCCGGTTCGGCGATTATTTTTTTTGCGTCGGGCCCTACGCCGGCGAAGCTGTGGGCGGCGGTGGCCGCCACGGCCGCCGGCCGCGCCACCTGGGAGATCCTCCTGGCGCTTTATTTCGTGATGTGCCTGGAATTCCAGCTCCGCACGGGCGGCATCATCGACGGGCTGATGGCGGCGGCCCGCAAGATTTTTCGCAGCGACCGCTTTCTGCTGGCGCTGATGCCGGCTTTCCTCGGGTTTCTGCCGTCGCTGGGGGGAGCGATTTTTTCCGCGCCGCTGGTGGAGAACGCCGCCAAGCCGTTCGGCCTCAGCCCCGCGAGGAAGACGGCCATCAATTACTGGTTCCGCCATGTGTGGGAGTTTTCCAATCCGATTTTCACCGGGATGCTGCTGGCCAGCCAGCTGTCGGGCATACCGCTCGGCGATCTGGTGTACCAGATGCTGTGGGCTACGGTTCTGGCCCTCGTCGTCGGCTGGCTGCTGCTGATCTCGCCTCTGAAGCCCGCCGCGGGCACAGCAACCGGGCATCCGGTCCCGCCCGCCGATGATCCGGCCAGCCGGCGCTTCATTTTCCTCGCGGCGGGACCGATCCTGGCCAATTTTGCGTTGGTGGTCTTTTTCAAGTTGAGCGCGGCGGTGTCGATGGCGCTGGTGGTGGCGGCGATGGTGCCGATCATTCGCCAAAACGCCGCGAGTCTCCGCGCCATGCTCGCCCATGCCCTGGACGGCAAGCTGCTGTGGGGGATTGTCGGTATTCTGTTTTTCCAGCGCATTCTGAGCGAGTCGGGCGTGATCGGCGATGTGGCGGCGCTGATGAACGACCTGGCTGTGCCGGCGACGGCGGTGGTCGGCGTGATCGCTTTTCTCGGCGGTCTGCTGACCGGGACTTCGCAGGGGTTCGTGGCGATCACTTTCCCGTTCATCGCGCTGCTGTCGCCGGGGAATCTGACGTTGGTGACGGTTTGTTTCGTGCTGGGTATGGCGGGCCAGATGCTATCCCCCGCCCATCTGTGCCTGCTGGTGACGCTGGATTATTTCAAGGCCGATTTCCTGCGGTCGCTCCGCCCGGTGGCGGTGCTGGAGGTCGTGATGGTGGCGGCGGCTTGCGCGGTGGTGTCGTGGTGGGGGTAGGGGAAACGAAAACGGCCCCCGATAAGGGGACCGTTTTCTATTGGGCTTAGCCTTCTTCGATTAGTTCGACGATGCTGATTTCTTCTTTCTGGAGGTCGAGCATCATGCCGCTGGGGATGCAGACGACCGGTTTGGTCCAGTAGCGGTCGCGGGTGTTGAGGACGATGATTTTCGCCCGCTGGCCGGTGCTGAGGATGACGCTGTTGCCGGTGAAGTGTTCGCGCATGTTGTCGAGGAAGGTGATGCAGGCGCCTGTTTCCAGTTTTTCGTGCATCTGGTCGGCGATGGCCTCGAGGGCGGCGAGCGGAGTGAGCCGGCGGCGGTAGGCCCGGTCGGAGGTCATGGCGTTATAGATGTCGGCGATGGCGATTATCTGCGCGAAGGGGTGGATTTCGTCGCCGACGAGTTTCCCGGGGTAGCCGCTCCCGTCCCGCCGTTCGTGGTGCTGCAGGATGCCCAGTTTGGTGCCTTCGGCGAGCCGCTGTTCGTTGTGGATGAGTTGGTAGCCTTCGTGGGGGTGGCGCTTGATGACTTCGAATTCGCGGGGCGAGAGGGTGCCGGGTTTATCGAGCACGGTCAGCGGCACGAAGAGTTTGCCGATGTCGTGGAGGAGGCCGGCGAGGATGAGGTCTTTGAGCTGGGCGCCCTTGTATTTCCGCCACCGGCCGAGCACCGCCGCGATGATGGCGACGTTGAGCGAGTGCTGGAAGGTGTGGTCGCTGTGGAGCCTGATTTCGTAGAGGTAGTCGAGGACGCCGACCGTTTCCGCCAGCAGGGCTATCCGCTGGTCGACGAGTTCTTCCATTTCCAGTACGGGGACTTCGCGGAAGACGCGGATATGTTCGAAGGTGTGCCTGATGGCGTCGACGGTCCGCACGTATTCGCCCAGGAAAGCGGCGGTGGACATGGATGACGGGGGGAATGAATCGCCCAGCGACGCTTGGTTTTCGTCGATGAAGATGTAGGGTATCTGCCAGTTGCGAAGATTGACTATTTGCCACGGCGTTAGCCGCGTGCCCCGTTCGAGCAGTACCACGCCTTCTTCCGAGATTACTTCTTTGTCGACGAGCATGCCCGGGACCAAGTCTTGCGCAGATATTTTCCTCAATTCAAGAACCTCCCGAAGGTTGCGGTGATATAACAAAAACACCGGCAAATCTTCCAGTGCTTTTATTCATCCCCACGCCATACACCGGGCGCGCCCTGTTAACCGGCTGAACAGCGGTTCGGGGAGCCGTTATGTGTGCCACGCCCCTTGAGCCTGATATGGCATGTTTCTACAAAATTCTACAAAAATTGTACCTTTTTTATGCAAAAATTACCAGGGACTTTGGTCCTAAATAATTGGGACAAAGGTCCTATTTTGGGTCTAAAGTCCTAGGCCGCGGTGTATACACAAAAAAAGAACCGGCTTAACGGAAGGGGGTGTTAAGCCGGTTCGCCTATCCCGGCGCTGGGCCGGGCAGGAAGGGGTACGGTTGATTTTTATTTCCCGAATACCAGGTTGGGCAGCCAGAGGACGGTCTCCGGGAAGAGGGCCATGATGACGACCTGGATGACGATCGCCGCGATGAACGGCATCGATTCTCTGATGTATTCGTCGGTGGAGCAGTCGAGGAGCGAGCAGGCGGTGAACATTGCCACGCCGACCGGCGGGGTCATGCCTCCCATGGTGACGATGGTCATCATGAGTAGGCCGAAGTGGACGGGGTCGATGCCGACCGATTTCACGATGGGCAGGAAGATGGGGGTGAGGAGCAGGGTGTTGACGGTCGCTTCCATGAACATGCCGGCGAAGAAGAGGAAGACGAGGACAAGGAACAGCAGGAGGGTGGGATTGGTGGTGATGCCGGTTATGAGTTCGGCAAGGGTCTGCGGCAGGCCGTCGTAGACGGTGGCGTAGCCGAAGATGCCGGAGCAGGCGATGATGAGCATGATGATGCCGTTGTCGTTGACGCTGTGTTTCAGGACTTCGCGGACTTTTTCCCAGTTGAGTTCTTTGTATACGTACCAGCCGACGACAAAGGCGTAGACGACGGCGAAGGCGCCCGCTTCGGAGGGCGTGAAGATGCCGAACCTGATGCCGACGATGAGGATTACGGGGAAGAGCAGGGCCCAGATGCAGTCGATGAAGCTGGCGAATACTTCCCCGGCGGTCGGGGCGGGGCGGGCGACGCCGTAGCCTTTATGTCTGGCGGTGACGTAGGCCGCCGCCATGAGGATCGCGGTCATGTAAAGCCCGGGCATGACGCCGGCGACGAGGAGCTTGCCGATCGATACTTCGCCGACGAAGCCGTAGAGGATGAGGCCGATGCTGGGCGGGATGGTGGCGGTGATGAGGCCGCTGAGGCCGATGACCGCCGCGGTGTAGCCTTTGGAGTAGCCTTTTTCGAGCATGGACGGGCCGAGGAGCCGCGATTCCATCGCGACGTCGGCGACCGCCGAGCCGGATATGCCGCCCATGAGGGCGCTGAGGACGATGGATACGTGGGCGAGGCCGCCGACCAGGTGGCCGGTGAGGACGGTGGAGAACCGGATCAGTCTGGTGGTGATGCCGGACGCGTTCATGAGGTGCCCGGCGCAGACGAAGAAGGGCACCGCCAGGAGCGGGAAGGACTGGGTGGAGGAGATCATTTTCTGGACGCCGACGGTGAGCGGCAGGTCGGGTTCGGACAGCAGGAAGGTGACGCCGGCGATGCCGATGGTGAAGGCGAGCGGTACGCCGAAGATCAGGAGGACGAGGAAGACGATTCCGACGAGGGACATCAGGATACCTCCGTTCGCTGCTGCGCGCCGGCGGCCGCTTTGTTGTTTTTCAGCAAGGCGGCTGTCTTCGTCCAGACGGTGATCAGCATGAGCACGCATCCGACGGGCACGCTGACTGTGGCGTAGGAGTAGCTGAGCTCAAAGGTGTTGAAGGTGCGTTCGTAGTTTATGACGCTGAGATAGAAGCCAAAGGCGGCGATTAAGGCCAGGAACACGCCCGTGAGAGCGTAGGAGACCAGCAGGATGGCGTTTCGCAGTTTGCGGGGAAGCCGGACGATCAGCATGTCGATGCCGATATGGTTGTTGTTGCGCAGCGCCATGTCGGCGCCGAGGAACACGACCCAGCCGAACAGCAGTTGGGCTATGTCGACGGACCATACGATCGGGTAGCCGAACCATCTGAGCGCCGCGGCAAGGAAGACAAGGAGGATGATGAATGCCATCAATATTTCGGATACGGTTTCCTCGATTTTATGGATGGTTTTCAGGACCGCCAATTCGTTCACCTCGCTCAAAAAGCTCCCGTGCGGAAAAGGATGGGAGGATAGCCCTCCTCCCATCCCCGCGAACCGTTATTTCTTGCCGAGTACTTCGTTGACTTGTTTGCGCAGTTCGACCAGTTTGTTCTTTTCGTATACTTCTTCGGTGGCTTTCTTGAACGGCGCTATGTCTACCTCGGTGACGGTTACGCCGGCGGCCTTCATTTTGGCCTCGTAGTCTTTCAGGCCGTCGAGGGTTTTCTTGGAGGCGAAGTCACCGGCTTTGACGGATTCCTCGAGCAGGATGGCCTGGTATTCTTTGGGCAGGGTGCCGAACCATTTTTCGCCGCATACCAGGCCGGTCATGAGCTGGAAGTGGCCGGTCTTGGTGATGTATTTGACGACTTCGTGGAGGTGGGCGCCAAAGACGGCCGGGTGCTGGGCTTCCGCGCCGTCGATGACTTTTTGCTGCAGGCCGGGGTAGACTTCGCTCCAGGCCAGCGCCGTGGGGATGCCACCCATGGCGGAGATGGTTCCCTGCCAGATGGGCGAGCCGGGGGTCCTGATCCTGAGCCCCTTGAGGTCGGCGGGCACTTTGACGGGCACGTTGGTGAGGAAGTGGCGGTCGCCCTGGTACCAGTTGAAGGACAGGACCCGGAAGCCGTGGCTTTGCAGTTTGTCGGCCCAGCCCTGGAAGAGTTTGCTGGTGGCGAGTTTGCGGGATTCGTCGTAGTTGTCGGTGATGTAGGGCGCGCCGAGGATGCCGATCTCGGGTACCGCCCGCGCCAGCCGCGCCGGGTCGGTGATTACGGCGACGTTGGCGCCGACTTTGGCCTGTTCTTCAAGGTCGTCGGTGGAGCCGAGCTGCGAACTCGGGTAGACCTGAATCTTGAGTTTGCCGTTGGTGCGGGCTTCGACGTTCTTTTTGAGTTCCATGGCGCCCAGGTACATCGGGTCCTGCTCGGTGACGACCATGCCGACTTTCAGGAGATAGGTCTTGTCTTTGTCGGCGGCAGGTTTCGAGCTGGAGCCGCAGCCGGCGAGAAGGCCGATCCCCAGGGCAAGGATCAGTAGGCATGCGAGAATCTTTTTCACGGTATCCCTCCTCGAAATTTTGCGACGGGGTCTTTTATTCCCAACTGAGTTTTCTTAGCGTTGTCGTCGGGTTATCACCTCGCATTTTATGGTTTCGGGGACGTTGTGCCGGGCCTGAGCGTTCCGGGCCCGCCCTTGTCCTCTGTATGTCGTTCCTGTCCCCCTATACCCCGGCGTAGGCCATGAAGCCGCCGTCGACGGGGACGACGATGCCGGTGACGAAGCCGGAGACGTCTTCGTCCGCTAGCCAGACGAGGGTGCCGAGGAGTTCTTCCGGTTTGCCGAAGCGGCGCATAGGGGTGTGGCCGATGACTTTTTCGGCTCGGGGGGTGAGGGAGCCGTCGGGGTTGGTGAGCAGGGTGCGGTTCTGTTCGGTGAGGAAGAAGCCGGGGGCGATGGCGTTGACTCTGATGCCGGCGTCGGCCATGTGGACGGCCAGCCACTGGGTGAAGTTGCTGACGGCCGCTTTGGCGGCGCTGTAGGCGGGGACTTTGGTGAGCGGGCTGTAGGCGCTCATGGAGGAGATGTTGATTATTGCGGCGCCGGGCCGGCCGACCATCTGGGCGGCGAAGATCTGGCTGGGGATGAAGGTGCCCATGAAGTTGAGGCGCATGACGTAGTCGAAACCTTCGGTGGCCATGTCGAAGAAGGTGCGGACGGCTTCGTCCTTATTTTCCAGGTCGGCGGGCTGGAGGGTTTCTTTGCTGGTGGTGCCGCGCGGGTCGTTGCCGCCGGCGCCGTTGATGAGGATGTCGCAGGGGCCGAGGTGGCTTTGGACGAGGTCGGCCGCTTTGACGACGCTTTCCCGGTCGAGGACGTCGCAGGAGATGCCGATGGCCCGCCCGCCGGCTTTGACGATGTCGGCGGCGACTTTTTTGGCCTTTTCTTCGCTCCGGCCGAGGATGGCGACTTTGACGCCGTGACGGGCGAGTTCGCGGGCCATGGGCGCGCATAGTATCCCGCTGCCGCCGGTGATTACCGCTACTCTTCCCTGCAGTTTGTCGCTCATGATTTTTTCCCCCCGCTCATTTTTTCTATCGCATCCCACAATCCGTGGAGATACACCGCGCCGAGCGCCCGGTCGTAGAGGCCGTAGCCGGGCATGCCTTTCTCGTCCCAGATCATCCGGCCGTGGTCGGGACGGATGGGGCCGGTGAAGCCGATGTCGTGGTAGGCTTTCATTACTTCGAACATGCTGACGGCCCCGGTGTCGTCCTTGTGGGCGGTTTCGCGGAATACGCCCGGCCGGTCGATGATGATGTTGCGCACGTGGCCGAAGTGGAGCCGGCCCATTTTGCCGAAGTGTCGGACCAGGGCAGGGATGTCGTTGTTCCGGTCGGCGCCGAGGGCCCCGCTGCAGAGGGTGAGGCCGTTGGCGGGGCTGTCGACGAGCCGGACGATGCGCTCGAGGTTGGCCCTGTTGACGACGATGCGCGGCAGGCCGAATACCGGCCAGGGCGGGTCGTCCGGATGGATGGCCATTTTGACGCCGCACGCCTCGGCGGTGGGGATGATGCCTTCGAGGAAGTATTTGAGGTTGGCGAACAGTTGCTCTTCGTCGACGTTTTTGTAGAGGGCGAAGAGTTTTTTGATGTGGGCGAGCCGTTCTTTTTCCCAGCCGGGCAGTTCGAAGCCGTTGGCGCCCTGCTCCATTTGTTCGACGAGGATTTCCGGATCGAGGCCGCGGATTTTGTCTTCTTCGTAGAAGAGCGCGGTGGAGCCGTCGGGGAGGACTTTGGCGAGGTCGGTGCGCATCCAGTCGAAGACGGGCATGAAGTTGTAGCAGATTACTTCGATGCCGGCTTGGGCGAGGTTTTTGATGGTGGCGCGGTAGTTTTCTATGTAGCGGTCCCGCGTCGGCAGGCCGAGTTTGATGTCTTCGTGGACGTTGACGCTTTCGACGGTTTTGAACGCGAGCCCGGCGGCTTCGATGCCAGTTTTGAGGGCGAGGATGTCTTCGCAGGGCCATGTTTCCCCGACGGGGATGTGGTAGATGGCGCTGACGATGTTGGATACGCCCGGTATCTGTCTGATGTGCCTGAGGGGGATGCTGTCGAGTTTTTCCCCGTACCATCTAAAGGACATTTGCATGGTTCTCTCTCCCTGTCGACGATGTTATTTCGCTATTTTTACGTCTGCGGTGGTTGTTTTGCGGGGCAGGAAGTAGTGGCCGTATTCGCCGCGTAGGTATTCGAGATCGACGACGACTTTGTTGAGGTGCAGGTCGATCATTTTTTTGGCCAGCGCCCGGTCTTTCTCGCGGATGGCGCGGACGAGTTCTTTGTGCTGGTGGATGAGCTGCTCCCAGTCGAAGCCGACGGCGAGGTTGAGCATTCTGACGCGGTTGTAGTGGGCGTTCATTTGCTGCAGCATCGACCAGGTGCGGGCTTTTTTGCAGCCTTTGAAGATGGTGGCGTGCATGTTTTCGTCGAGTTCGAAGAATTTGTGGTAGTTCTTTTCGCTGATGCACAGTTCCTGAAGGGCGACGCAGGATTGGAGCTGGAAGAGGTCTTCGCCGGGAAAAGCGATGCAGGCTTGCTGGATGACTTCTTTTTCGAGGGTTTCCCGCACGAATTTGGACTCTTCGACCTGATCGGTGTCGATGAGCGAGACGTAGGTGCCTTTCTGGGGGTAGATGTCCAGCAGTTTTTCCTGAGACAGTTTGATAAACGCTTCGCGGACGGGAGTGCGACTGACTTGAAGCCGCTCGGCGATCTCCTGTTCGGAGATGCTTTGTCCGGGCGGAAGGGTCAGGTTGATTATGTTGGCCTTGAGCAGCCGGTATACGTATTCGCGGGCGGATTCCTGCTGAAAGCGTTCAATGGCAATCAATTTTCCTTATTCCCCCTTCAATGTCTCTAGCAAAATTCTACCATACTACCATACTAGTGTAAATAGTATACTTGTAAATTTTGCCGTTTTTGCCGGTGAAAAGGCGGGCGCCATGGCTGCCGGAAAAGCTCCCGCTGTATGGGATTTTATCGGCCGAATTGGAAAGGACGCACTCCCAAGGAGTGCGTCCTTTTTTTAATACCGACTGCTTCAGCAGAGCCGCGCCGCGGGTTATTTGGGGATGAACCAGCTCATGGGCACGAGGACGAGGTCCGGGAAGAAGGTGAGCAGCAGCAGGAGGACGATTTCTATCCACATGTAGGGCATAACCCTGCGCATGATTTCTTCCATGGATACCTTGCCGACCCCGGCGGCGACGTTGAGGACGGTGCCGACCGGCGGGGTCAATACGCCGATCATGTTGTTGAAGACGAACATGAAGCCGAAGTAGATCGGGTCGATGCCGGCCTTCTGGATGATGGGCATGAGCACCGGGGTGAGGATGAGGATGGTCGGCGTGGCGTCCATCGCGGTGCCGACGAGGAGGACGATGATGTTGATGACGAACATGAGGATTATCTTGTTGTCCATCATCGGCGCCAGCATGTTGGCGATCCACGTCGGGATGTTGGCCACGGCGATCAGCCACGACGACACCATGGCCGCCGCGCACAGGAACATGACGATGCTGGTTACCTTCGCGGCGGAAACGAGGACGTCGCAGATATGGCTGAATTTAAGCTCCCGGTAGATGAACAGGCCGACGAACAGGGCGTAGAAGACGGCGATGGAGGCGGCTTCGGTGGGGGTGAAGACGCCGCCGCGCAGGCCGACGATGATGATGCCGGGGAGGATGAACGCCCAGATGGCGTCGCGGGCGGTTTTCAATACGACGGAGAAGGGTTGCTTGGGCTGCATTATGAACTGCTTTTTGCGGGCCAGCCAGGTCCAGGTGGCGGCCAGGAATAAGCAGAGCAGCAGGCCGGGCACGATGCCGGACATGAAGAGTTTGGGGATGGAGACGTTGCCGGTGACGCCGAAGATGATCATGGGGACGCTGAGCGGCATGATGGGCGGGATGATGGCGGCAGAGGCGATGAGGGCCGCCGACATCCCCCGGTCGTAGCCGGCTTCGACCATGATCGGGATGAGGATGGCGCTGAGGGCGGCCGTATCGGCCACCGCGGACCCGGACAGGCCGGCGAAGATCAGGCTGGCGATGATCGCCACGTAGCCGAGGCCGCCGCGGACGTGGCCGACGAGGGCCATAGCGAAAGCGATGATGCGCTTGGAGACGCCGCCGGCGTTCATGAGTTCGCCGGCGAGGATGAAGAAGGCGATCGCCATGAGGGGGAAGTTGTCGGCGCCGTCGACGAGGGTGGTGGCCAGTATCTGGGTATCGAACATATTCATCTGGAACAGCAGGCAGACGCCGCTGATGATGAGCGAGTGGGCGATGGGGATTCCCAGGGCCATGGCGAAGAGGAGCGAGCCAAGAAAAACGAACATTGTCATTTCCATTATTTCTTCGCCCCTTCCTCGGCTTCGCCCGCCGGCTGGTCGATCAGCTGCGTGTCTTCGTTGTCGCTCGTCATGACCAGTTCGCTGTCAGCCACTTTGTTGGTGAAAAGCCGGTACAGGTTATGCAGCGAGATAAGGACCATCGCGGCGCTGCAGATGAACCCCGAGACATACACCAAGGACATGGGTATCTGCATCGACGAGGACACCTGGTCGCTGGTAAGCAGGGTGATCTTCCAGGTCCCGTGAACGCACAGCCCCATGGTGATCACGAGGATGATGTTGTTGATGATGAACAGTTTGCGCCGCTTTTTCGGCGACAGCGCTTTCACCAGCGTGTCGACGCCCAGGTGGACGTTCTCCTGGTAGGCCACGATGGCACCCAGGAAGATAAGCCAGATGAACAGGTAACGGGAGGCTTCCTCCGCCCAGGTCAGTCCCAGGTTGAAAAAGTAGCGCAGAATTACGTTGGCAAAAACAAACGTTGCCATGCAGGTCAGACAGACCGCTATCGCTGCGTGGAGCAGGCGGTTTATATTCTTGCTCAGGTTCCCCATATTCCGGCGTCCTTTCCGGGGGGAATATTTATCCCCGCTTTCAGTTTGTGCACGGCAATAAATAATTGCGGTCGTGCAAAAAGCAGGCGGGACTGCTGAAAGCAAGCGCTTCCACGGATACTTGTCAACAGTCCCGCCGCTCGATCAGATGTTACTTGGAGGCTTTGGCGATTTCCGCTTTTACTTCGTCGATGACGTCTTTGCCGATTTCTTTTTCAAATTGGCCGGCGATGTCCTTGGTGGCGTCCATGAAGGTCTTCTGCTGTTCCGGAGTGAGGTTGGTGACCTTCATGCCGGCTTTTTCCAGACCCTGGACGGCTTCGGCGTCAACCTTGCGGTTGTACTCGCGCTGCCACTTGCTGGCTTCCTTGGCGGTTTTCAGGAGGATTTCCTGGTCTGCCTTGGGGAGGGTGTCCCACAGCTTCTTGCTGTACATGATGACGAACGGGGTGTAGACGTGTTTGCTGAGGGTGGTGTATTTCTGCACTTCGTGGAATTTCTGCAGGTAGTTGGTGGTGTTCGGGTTCTCCTGACCGTCGATGGTCTTCTGCTGCATGGCGTTGAAGACTTCGCTGAACGGCATCGGCGTCGGGTTGGCGCCCAGGGCTCTCCAGGCGGCGAGGTGGACGGGGTTTTCCATCGTCCTGATCTTCAGGCCTTTGACGTCTCCCGGAGCCTTGACTTCGTGCTTGCTGTTGGTCAGCTGGCGGTAGCCGTTTTCCATGTACATGATGCCCACCAGACCATGGGCGGAGAGGGAGTCGAGCATTTTCTTGCCGAACGGACCGTCAAGAACGGCATCGACTACCTTCTCGTTGGGGAACAGGAACGGCAGGTCGAAAACCATCCACTTCTTGTCGATGGTGGCCATCGGCGAGCTCGAGGGGCCGGACATTTCCAGCGTGCCGGCTCTGAGGGCGGTCATGGTTTTGATGTCGTCGCCGAGCTGGGCGCTGGGGAAGATCTGAATCTCGAGACGGCCGTTGGATTCCTTGGCAACAAGTTCCTTCCACTTTTCGAGGCCCTTGTATTCAGGACTGGCATCGTTTAGGCCGATAGAGACCCTGATGACTTTTTTCTCCGCTTTCTTTTCGGGAGCGGGTTGGCTGCCGCCGCAGCCGGCCAGCAAGGATACCGCCATCGCGAGAACGAGCAGTACACTGGCCACTTTCAGAG
This sequence comes from Sporomusaceae bacterium, assembly GCA_022839045.1. The sequence continues at coordinate 1,799 of JALHDI010000047.1, read as the reverse complement.
CTTTTTTCATCCTTTTTCCCTCCACTTTTAATATGCAAAATACCAGGTCAGACGCACCCGGCATTTTGTCCGGGGTTACCGGGGCCGCCGGCCCCTCAGCCCAGCAGCGGCACGGTGTTGGCCGCCTGGGTCATGACGGTGATGGTGTAGTCGTCCCGGCCGATGATCCGCTGGGCGAGGTCGTACGCTTCGGCAAAGGCGGTGACCGGCCTGAGGCCGGCCTCGCGCATGACGGCGAAGTTTTCCGGCCTGGTGACGCCGAAGATGGCGACCTGTTTGGACATGTCCTTGAGCCGGAAGGCGGAGTAGCCGGGGACGGTGAATCTTCTGCGCACGGCCAGCTCGAATTCGAGCGGGTCTTTGTAGCGCAGCCATTCCATGTATTCCGGCGGTTCGTTGATGTCTTCGCATTCGAGGAAGCAGATGACCGCGCCGCCGGGTTTGGCGGCCATGAAGGCGTTGTCGAGGGCTTTGATGGACTGGTAGAGGTTGATGTCTTTGGGATAGCCGCCCGCCGAGGCGATGACGAGGTCGGCCCGGGTGGCGACGGGTACCCCGTAGGTCCGCTCTACGGTCCGGCAGCCTTCTTCCCAGGCTTTGCGCCAGTGGCCGGCGACGAAGCGGCCGATCCGGCCGTCGGGGGTGAGGACGGCGTGCAGCAGGAAGGCGGGGTTGACCATGGCGGCCATTTCGGTCATGTCCTCGTGCATTTCGTTGCCGGCGGTGCGCCCCGACTGGCAGTTGGGGTTGAGGCCCTTGCCGATTTCGGCGCTGAGGCAGTAACGGTGGTTGCCCTGGATGGTTTCGTAACCGCTGACCCCGGGCATGATGCCTTTGCGGCCGCCGCCGAAGCCGGCCATGAGGTGGAAGGCGATGCCGCCGGTGAGGATCACTTTGTCGGCGGCCATGACGGTCTTGTTGATGTAGGTTGCGACGCCGCGGCTGGTGGTGCCGACGTAGACGAGGTTTTCCTTGTCGTGGGCGTCGTGCTGGAGCATTTTGACGCGGTGGCATACGGTTTCGCCGCACAGCAGGGCGAGCTCTTCGCCGGTGTTGCGCCGGTGGGCGCCGAGGGCGACGATAATGGTGATGTCTTCGTCCGGGACGCCGCTGGCGTTGAGTTCGTCGAGCAGGACCGGGAGGAAGGTGTCGAACTGGACCCAGGCCCGGGTGATGTCGCTGACGGTGATGGCGACTTTGTCGCCGGCGCGGACGATTTCCCCGAGGGGCGGGGTGCCGATCGGCGCCGCCAGCGCCGCCCTTACGGCGGCGGGTATGTCGTCGATGGCCGGCAGGAAGCCGCCTTTGATATCGTAAAGAATTTTTTCGGTCGGCAATGGTACCGAGATGGTGGTGCGTCCGTAGAGAAAGTCGATGTTACGCTGTGGCAATTCTCGTCCTCCCGGCAAAGTTGTTCCCTTCGCTTCCCGAATGCGCAATGTTTATAATATTCTGGGACTTCAGTGTCTTTCCTGCGTGTATTGCCCGCCATGGAACGATTATTTACCAGGCCTGGCATTCCCGCCGCCGGCCGCGGGAAGCCGTAGCCCGCACTCTGTCAGGGTTTGCGGGCCTCGAACTGGGCGAGTTTTTCGTAGAACTGGACGATGCCGCTGTGGTCGTTCTGCCCTTTGCCGTCCACCTTGAGGGCTTGCATGATTTCCATGACCTGGCTGGTGAGGAAGAGGGGCACGCCGACTTCTTTGGCGGTTTCGAGGGCGTTATTGAGGTCTTTGATGTGCAGGTCGATCTTGAAGCCGGGTTTGAAGTTGCCGGCGATGATCATCGGCGCTTTGGCG
>JALHDI010000179.1 GCA_022839045.1 Sporomusaceae bacterium | reverse complement strand
TTTTAGAACAGGCCGACGATCCTGCCGCTGTTGTCGATATCCATCGCCTCGGCGGCCGGCTTCTTCGGCAGGCCGGGCATGGTCATTATCTCGCCGGTGATCGCCACCAGGAAGCCCGCCCCGGCCGACACCCTAACCTCGCGCACCGTCACCGTGAAGCCGGCGGGACGGCCGAGCCTGGCGGCGTCGTCACTCAGCGAGTACTGCGTTTTCGCCATGCACACCGGCGTCTTGTCGAAGCCCATCGCGGTAAGCTCCGCGATCGTCTTGTCGGCCGCCGGCGTGTAGTTTACGCCGTCGGCCCCGTAGATTTCGCGGGCGATGATGTCGATCTTGTTCTTGATCGGCAGATTCTCGTCGTAGAGGAAGCGGAACTTGCTCGGCTTTTCCACCGCGGATAGCAGCTTTTGGGCCAGTGCCTCGCCGCCCGCGCCCCCCTTGGCCCACACTTCGGACAAGGCCACCTCGGCCCCCAGGGCGGCGCATTTTTCTTCCACGAAGGCCAGTTCTTCCTTGGTGTCGGTGGGGAAGGCGTTGATGGCCACGACTGCCGGCAAACCGAATTTGCCGATGTTCTCGATGTGTTTGGTGAGGTTGGCCAAGCCCTTTTCGAGGGCGGCCATGTTGAGCTGGCCGAGGTCGGCTTTGGCCACCCCGCCGTGCGATTTGAGCGCCCGCACCGTGGTCACGAGCACGACGGCGTCGGGTTTCAGCCCGGCGAAGCGGCACTTGATGTCGATGAACTTTTCCGCTCCCAGGTCGGCGCCGAAGCCGGCTTCGGTGACGAGGATGTCGGCCAGCTTGAGGGCGAATTTCGACGCCATGACGCTGTTGCAGCCGTGGGCGATGTTGGCGAACGGGCCGCCGTGGATGAAGGCCGGGGTGTTCTCCAGCGTCTGCACGAGGTTGGGCTTGATGGCGTCTTTGAAGAGGAGGGTGAGCGCTCCGGCCACCTTGAGGTCGGCGACGGTTACCGGCTTGCCGTCATGGGTGTAGGCGACGATGATGCGGCTGATGCGCTGTTTCATGTCTTCCAGGTCGGATGCCAGGCAGAGGATGGCCATCATCTCCGAGGCGACGGAGATGTCGAAGCCGCCTTCTCGGGGCACGCCGTTGGCTTTGCCGCCCAGGCCGAGGACGATGTTCCTGAGGGCCCGCTCGTTGAGGTCCATGACCCGCCGCCAGGTGATGCGCCGCGGGTCGATATTGAGTTCGTTGCCGTGGTGGAGGTGGTTGTCGAGCACCGCCGCCAGCAGGTTGTGGGCGGTGGTGACGGCGTGGATGTCGCCGGTGAAGTGGAGGTTGATGTCTTCCATCGGCACTACCTGGGCGTAGCCGCCCCCGGCCGCGCCGCCCTTGACGCCGAAGCACGGGCCTAAGGAAGGCTCGCGGAGGGCGATGACGACTTTTTTCCCCAGGCGCCTTAGGGCGTCGCCGATGCCGACGGTGTTGGTCGTCTTGCCTTCGCCGGCGGGGGTGGGGTTGATGGCGCTTACGAGCACCACTTTGCCGTCCGGGCGGTCCTTGAGCTTTTCCCACGCGGCCAGCGAGACTTTGGCCTTGTATTTGCCGTACAGTTCGAGGTCGTCCTCGGTCAGGCCGAGTTCGGCCGCCACCTGGGCGATGGGCTTCATCTTCGCTTCCTGGGCGATTTCGACGTCACTTTTCATCAGACGTTGTTTCCTCCTAATATTGTACTGTCAAGGTCGTCTAGGAAGCTCCAGATGCAAGGCGCACCGGAGGATGCGCCGCGACGGCGTACTTGGTTGCGTACGCCGAGCAAGCATCTGAGGAGCAACGCAGCAGATGGACTTCCTAGACGACCGTAAGCTGCATCCGCGCGGCTCTTAATGTATTGTGCATTAGCATCACGATGGTCAGCGGCCCTACGCCGCCCGGCACCGGAGTTATCGCCGCGGCGACCTCTTTGACCTGGTCGAAATCCACGTCGCCGACTAATTTTTCGCCCACCCGGTTGATGCCGACGTCGATCACGATCGCGCCCGGCTTCACCATATCCGCGGTGACGAATCTGGGCTTGCCGATCGCCGCGATGAGGATGTCGGCCTGGCGGGTCACCGCCGGCAAGTCGGCGGTGCGGGAGTGGCACACGGTTACGGTGGCGTTCCTGGCTAAGAGCAGGCTGGCCATCGGCTTGCCGACGATGTTGCTGCGGCCGATGATGACGGCGTTCTTGCCTGCGATCGGCAGGTCGGCAAGTTCGAGCATTTTGACGACGCCATGGGGGGTGCAGGGCACGAGAGCGTCGCGGCCGATGGTCAGGTTGCCGACGTTGAGGGGGTGGAACCCGTCGACGTCTTTGTCCGGCCTGATGCGGTCGAGCACCTTCTCGGCGTCGATGTGCTTGGGCAGGGGGAGCTGCACGAGGATGCCGTGCACGCTGCCGTCGGCGTTGAGGCAGTCGATTTCGGCGATGAGGGCGGCTTCGGCGCAGTCCGCCGGCAGTCTTATAACCTGCGATTTTATGCCAAGTTCCTCGCACGCCTTGTGTTTGCGGCCCACGTATACTTTGGAGGCCGGGTCCTCGCCGACGATGATGACCGTCAGCCCCGGCGCAACGCCGAAGTCTTCCTTTAATTTTTCCATCCCGGCCTTGATTTCTTCCCGTATCCGGGCGGCGATGGCATTGCCGTCGAGAATTCTGGCCATCTTTATCTCCCTTTGAGCATGTTATTTCTTCTCGGCGAGTATTTTGGCCAGCGCGGCTATTTCCTCTTCCGGCATTTTATAGGTGTGCTCGGCGTCCACCGGGAATTTGCCTTCCCGCACTTCTTTGACGTATTCGGCGAACGCGCCGGTCAGAACTTCGCCGACATTGGCGTATTTCTTGACGAATTTCGGGGTGAAGTTGTCGTACATGCCGACCATGTCGGCGTAGATGAGCAACTGCCCGTGAGTGCCGGAGCCGGCCCCGATGCCGAGGATGGGGATGCCGGCCCGCTCGGCGATCGCTTTGCCGACCGCGGTGGGTACGCCTTCCACCAGGATGCTGCATGCGCCCGCTTCTTCGATGAGCTCGGCCTGTTTGATGAGGCTCATCGCCGCCTGCGCCGACCGGCCCTGGGCTTTGTAGCCGCCGATCTGGCCCATGAACTGCGGGGTGAGGCCGATATGGCCCATGACGAGGATGCCGGCTTCGTTGATCGCCCGGATGCGGCTCAATATGCGGGGGCCGCCGCCTTCCAGTTTGACGCAGTCCGATCCGGCTTCCTGGATGAATCGGCCCGCGTTGGCGATGGCGACTTCGTCGGAAACTTGGTAGGACATGTACGGCATGTCGCCGACGACGAAGGTGTTGGGAGCGCCGCGGCGAACGGCCTGACAGTGGCGGATCATGTCGTTCATCGTTACCGGGAAGGTGGTGTCGTAGCCGAGGGAAACCATGCCCAGAGAGTCGCCGACCAGGATCATGTCCACGCCGGCCTTTTCCTGCATCTTCGCGGTAAGGTAGTCGTAGGCGGTCAGGTAGACGATTTTTTCACCCTTCACCACCATGGCACGGAAGTCGAGAATACTTTTTTTTGCCATTTTGATTGCCTCCT
>JALHDI010000046.1:830-21602 GCA_022839045.1 Sporomusaceae bacterium | reverse complement strand
TTCGACGAACAAGGCAATCTGGTTAGGGGGTGAATACTTGGAGCTTAGGAATATGTTCAACGCCGTTTTTGGCGATAAAAAGCCGCCGGTCAACGTGACCCAGTACCAGTTCTTGAACGACTACGCGCCGTTCTTCTCGTCCGTCAGCGGAAATTTCTACGACAACGACGTGGTCCGGACCTGCATCGACGCGATCGCCAGAAACGCGGCGAAGCTAAAACCCAAGCACATCAGACGGGCCAACGGCCGGATCGCCACAGTGTCGGACGACCTGCAATGGCTCCTGGAGGTCCGCCCCAACCCATATATGTCCGCATACGATTTTCTCTACAAAGTGGTCAGCCAGCTCTACACCAACAATAATTCCTTCATATATATCCACCTTGATACCCGCAGCAAAATAACCGGCCTGTTCCCGCTGTCGTATTCCTCGATCGAATTCGTGGAGTACCAGGGGGAATTGTACTGCCGGTTTCATTTTTTGAGCGGCTTCAGGATGACGGTGCCGTATACGGAGCTGATCCACCTGCGGCGCCATTATAATTCCGACGACATCTTCGGGGAGAGCAACCAGAAGCCTTTTAAGCCGACGTTGTTGCTGATCCAGACGGTCAACGAGGGGATTATCAACGCGATAAAATCCAGCGCCCGGCTGCGGGGCTTTCTGAAATTCACCCAGACGCTACGGCCGGAAGATCTGAAAGCCCAGCGAGACAAGTTCGTCGCCGACTACCTGTCCGTCAATAACGACGGCGGGATTGGCGCCGTGGATGCCAAGGCCGACTTCACGCCGGTGGAAATGAACAGCAAGATGGTTGACGACAAGCAGATGGCCGTAATTCGCGACAACGCCTACCGCTACTTTGGGGTGGGCGAGAGCATCATCAAGGCCGACTATACCGAGGACCAGTGGAACGCCTTTTATGAGTCGGTGCTCGAGCCAATCGCCATCCAGCTCTCGCTGGAGTTTACGGAGAAATGTTTTTCCAATCGGGAGAAGGGGTTCGGCAACGAGATCATTTTCGAGGCGAACCGGCTGCAATACGCCAGCAACCAGACCAAGATCAACCTCTTGCAGTATCTCATGCCCATGGGCATCTTCTCCGTCAACGACGCGCTTGAAATTCTCAACATGCCTCCGGTTGAAGACGGCGACCGGAGGATTTTTAGTTTGAACTACGTCAACGCCAAGCTGGCCGACGCCTACCAGACAGGTGCGCCGGCCGACCAAAATCTGAACACAGGGGGCGATGCAAATGGGGGAAAAACGGCTGAAGGAAATCCGCCTGGCGGAGATGCGGGCGCTCCCGCAGGATGATTGCCAACAGGGCATGATGGTCGAAGGCTACGCCATAGTCTTCGAGCAGCCGACGGTCCTGTGGGCCGATCCGGACACCGGGAAGGAATACAAGGAGGTTATCTCGCGCGGCGCCCTGGACGACGTCGATCTCTCGGACGTCCCGTTCAAGTACAACCATTCGGACAACGTGATGATTATGGCGCGGTCCAGGAACAAAACTTTGACGCTCATCCCGGACGACGTAGGGTTAAAGGTGATCGCCAACCTGGCGCCAACCACCACCGGTAAGGATTTATATACGCTTATCCAGCGCGGCGACATCTCGAAAATGTCGTTTGCTTTTTATGTGGCCGATGATGAGTACGACCGGAACACATCGACACGGCGGATCAACAGGTTCGCCTGCATCGGCGACGTGTCGGCCGTCGACATGCCGGCCTATGAACAGACTTCGCTGTCGGCTCGGTCCTACTGTGAGAGGCAAAAGGCAGCGGCCGAGCTGGTGGAAAGGGAAAGGCAGGAAGCCGAGCAGCGTCAACGGCTAGAACAACGCCGGAAGGAACTTATCATAAAAACCTACCTGTAAATTACGGCCGGATGGCCGTTTTTTAATGCCTTAAACTGGAAAGCTGGATAGCCAACCGGGCGAGCTGGATAGCGCGTGGCTGTCTCCGTTTCTGTTGCCGTAACCAAACCAAATCTGGAGGTAAAGCCCGATATGGAAAAGAGACTGAAAGAAATCCTGGACCGGAAAACCGAAATCCGCACCCAATTGCAATCCGGCGACGACTGCGATCTGGACGCCATCCAGGCCGAATTGGACACCCTGGAGCAAGAGGAACGCAATATTCAGAAGCGCCTCGACATTGCCAGCAAGCTGAACAGCGGCGACCTTCGTGGAAAGATCATCCTGCCTCCGGGTGCCAAGGAACCCCGGGAAGACGAGCAGCAGCGCTCCGGCGCTGATACGACTTCCATGGAATACCGGACAGCCTTCATGAACTATGTGCTGCATGGTACTCCGGTGCCGGCTGAATTCCGGGCAGACGCATCCACCCAGACCACAGGAGCTCCGATTCCCCAGAACGTACTCAACACTGTTATCGACAAGATGATCGCTTCCGGTATGATCTTGCCGCTCGTCACCCAGACCAACTACCGTGGCGGTTTGGCCATCCCCAATTCCAGCGTCAAGCCGGTGGCTACCTGGGTTAACGAATCAGCCGGCAGCAATAAGCAAGCAAAAACCACAGGCACCATTATCTTCGGTTACTATAAGTTGCGCTGCGCGGTGGCTGTCAGCCTGGAAGTCGACACTATGGCCCTCTCCGCTTTTGAGGCCGTACTGGTGAACAACGTGTCCCAGGCTATGGTGATTGCACTCGAGCAGGCGATCATCTCAGGTACAGGAATCGGTCAGCCGACCGGCATTATCTCTGCCGGGACGGCCGTCAACGCCGGCCAGGTAATCACCGGCGCTCCCAAACGCGCCGACTTCATCAAGGCCGAGGGCGCCCTGGATATCGCCTACGAGGCAACGGCGAAGTGGTGCATGACCAAGCAGACCTGGAACACGATGCTGGGTGAGGCCGATACCGCCGGCCAGCCGATTGCCCGCGTGAATGAAGGTATTCCCGGCAAGATTTCCCGCACTCTGCTCGGCCGCGACGTCGTGCTGTGCAATTACCTCCCGTCCTTTGCCACCGGTCTGACTGCCGGAACCGTCTGGGCGTTCCTGTTCGATTTCAGCGACTACGTGCTCAATACAAATTACAACATCAACATCCAGCGCTACCAGGAGATATGGGTTGGCGACGACTGGGTAACCCGGGCGGTCATGATCGCCGACGGTAAAGTCGTTGATCCCAACTCCCTGGTCACCCTGGTCAAGTAATAACAGGGCGGAGCAATCCGCCCTAATTTATTGAGGTGGTGGACACATGAGGAAGATCGACAGCGTGGCGGCGGCGTTCGCCGAGCTGAACCACAAAATCGTCACCGACATTCTGGCGCGCGGCTATTCGCCCAGCGACGCGGAAACCCTGGCCACGGTCCGGGAGAATCTCAAAGTCCTGAAGGATTTTGCCATTGACGAGCCGGCCGTTTCGGTCCCGGCTGCGGCAAAAACCAAGGCCGGTGGCTGATTATGGCTACGGCGCTCTCGCTTGACGACGTCAAGCTCTATCTTCGGGTCGACGGCGACGACGAGGATCTGCTGATCCAGGACCTCATGGACGGCGCGATCGACTACCTGCAGCGCATGACCGGCAAGGTTTACGACCCAACGGACGGCGTGTGGAAGATGGCGGTCAAGTACCTCTGCTCGCATTGGTATGAAAACCGGGACAGCGCGGCTGCCGGCCGTGACGCCAGGGTAGACCACACCATCGACGCGCTGATAAGCCATATTTCCCTTTGCAAGGATTACGCGGACCTTCCGCCGGTGTCGCCATGATTAGCGGCCGGATGAAATGGCGGATCACACTGCTGCGGCCAGTTAAGACCCCGGACAGCATGGGCGGCGCAAAGTCCAGCTACCAGGCCGCCGGCAAGGTCTGGGCGGAATTCCGGAATCCGAACGCAAAGGAACTGACGGCCGCCGGCACGGTAATCAGCGACCTGCTCCGGCTGGTGTCCATCCGGCGCCGCAGAGATATTCGCCGCGGCTGGCGCGTGCAGCATGACGGCCGGAGCTTCGACGTGCTGCACACCTACGATATCGACCGCGAAACCACAATGTTTGTTTGCCGGGAGATGGTGACTTAGATGGCTGCTTTCACTGTGAATCTGGGCATCAACGATCTCCAGCGCACCCTCGGCGCCTTCAAAACCTACGACGCCCAAACCCAGGAGAGGCTGCGGTCGACGGTTCAATCGTCCACGTCGGCCATCATGCTGGGGGCGAAGCGGCGGGCGCGGGTCAGGTCCGGGGGGCTGGTCAAAAATATTACAATGACTTACGACGGCACCAGGAACATCGGCACCGTCCGGGCGAAGTCGCCCCACGCCCACCTGGTGGAGTACGGCGCACGCGCCGCGAAAGTGTGCCCGGACCGGAAAAAGGCTCTCCACAGCAGCGCCCTGGAAGGCAGCGGTTTCGCGGCCTCGGCGAGCATCCCGGCCCGGAAGGAACACCCTTTCATGCGGCCGGCGTTCGAGGATGAAAAGCCCAACCTTCTCCGGACGACCCAGGCGGCGGTGAAGCCATGATTCTAATGCGGCGCATCCCAATGATGGCCCTGCAAACAGGGCTTTTTTCTTTGCTCTCAGCGGGGCAGACCACCCCGGTCTACGACGATGTGCCGGAGGATGCGGTTTTCCCCTACATCACCATCGGCGCTTTCACCTGTAAACGCGTGGCCGACAAAACATCCGACATCTGGGACGCTTCTATCCAATTGCACATCTGGTCCAACCACAACGGCAAGGCGGAAATCAACGCGGTGGCCGACGACATCACCACAGTGGTTTCGTCGGCCGCGATCGAGGCGCCGGGCTTCGCCGTCATCAGCCAGGATGTGGACTTTTTTGAAGCCTTCCCGGAGGAGGAGTTCGGCTACCACGGCGTCCTTACAATCGTCGTCACAATTCAGAACACAGGAGGCTGAGCGCTATGGCCATCAATCTTCCGAGCAATCCTTCGCCGGCGCAGGCCACGGTCGGCAAGGATTACCTCTTGTATCTCAACACGGGCACCCAGACCATCCCGATTTGGACGCTCATCGGTGGCCAGCGGGCGGGCACCCTGACGCGCAAAGGCGACACCATCGACGCCTCCGACAAGACCACCGGCGGCTGGAAGGCCAGCCTGGTCGGTCTTCTGAGCTGGTCCATCTCCCTCGACGGCCTGGTGCTGCTCCAGGACGACGGCCTGGACGCCCTGGAGGCCGCGTTCAACGCCGGCAAACAGATTAACGTCCAGTTCGTCTATCCGAACAAGTCCTACCGTACCGGCTGGGGCACGATTTCCGAGCTGACCATCGACAACCAGTACAACCAGGCGGCCACGCTGAAGGGCACCATCGACGGTGTCGGCCCGCTCTCCGACATCACCCTGCCCGAGGAGGGCTGATCCTTCTCTAATAAAGAAAGGCCGCCCGGCCCGCGACGAGCGGGCCGGGCGGCCTAATATCAAGGAGGACGTTATGAAGAAAACCGTACCGTTCGATTGTTTCGGGGCCGGGCAGACCATTTACTTCGACATCACTCGTCTTGGAGAACTGGAAAAAGTTTTAGGCGATTCGATTATAAACGTGGTCCGGCGGCAGGACGCCGGCGTGAACTTTTGCATCGCTGGCCTGCTGATCGGCCTAAAGCACCACTACAACCGGCCGACGCCGGCGCTCATGGCCGAGAAGATCGAGGAGTTTCTCGACAACGGCGGCACACTTGACGACTTGGCGCTGCCCATCGTGCAGGCCATCCTCGCATCCGGGATCTTCGGAAAGGCGGACCCGGAAAGAAAAAACCCGACGGCGGCCAAGGAGTAACCTTCGCCTCCTTTTCCGAGTGGGTGGAATGGGCGGAACCCTTGGCCTACGGCCCGCTGGGGATGTTGCCGTGGGAGTTCGGCCGACTGCAGCCGGCCGAGTTCATCCTGCTGCTGGAGGGCTACACCTGGCGCCGCACCCAGCAGGAGAACCTTTTCGCGTACTTCGTCTGCCATCTGCTGAACGTCGAAGGCAAGAGCCTGTCGGCGCCGATCGGCGTCGCCGACCTGCTGGAGCCGCTTCGCGGCGAGCCTAAGCAGGCGCAAAAGCGGGATGAAGACGAGGCGTACCTACTAAACGAGTTCAAGGATATTTTGGGAGAGGCAGGTGCGTAGGATTGTCGACTATCGCTGAATTGCTAGTTAAAATCGGGGCGGACAATTCCGGACTGAAGCGGACCCTCAGCGACAGTCAGTCCAGCGTACAGAACGCCTTCTCGACGCTTCCCGTCACCAATTTCACCGGCGCGATCAACGGGGCGACCAGCGGCATCAGCGGCATGATTAGCAAACTGACGGGCCTCACGGCCCTGGCCGCCGGCGGTTTCGGTCTGGGGGCCATCGTCGAGAAAGCGGTCGCCGCTGGCGAATCGGTCTACCAACTCAGCACCCGGCTGGGCATCAGCACGACGGAGGCTGTCAACCTTTCGCGGGTCCTGAAAATGACCGGCGGCGACAGCGAATCGTTCGCCGGCGCTATGCTCCGCCTGGATAAAAACTTTAACGCGTCAGGGGAGGCCGGGGCTAAAACCCGCGCCACCCTGGCGCTTTTTGGTGTTTCTCTGACCGACAGCACCGGGAAACTGCTGCCGCTGAACCAGCAACTGGAGAACCTCAGCAAGGGCTATAAGCTGGCAGAAGCCAACGGACTCCAGCAGGAATTCGTCATGGAAACGCTGGGCGTGCGCGGCATGTCGCTGGTGAAGACCCTCAAAGAGTACGACGAGGTGTCCGAGAAGGCCGCCAAGGTGAAGGGTGTCGGCCTCGACCCGCAGCGGCTCCACGAACTGCACATGGACATGGAGGTCGTGTCCCTCCAGGCCGGGCAGCTGGGCCTGGCCTTCGCCGGCGCCCTGACGCCGGTGGCCGAGGAGCTGTTCCCGCCGATCCTGGCCGGCCTGCAAGCGACGGCTCGCTTCCTAGCCGATAACAAAGTCCGGATTATCGAAGTAACCACCGCCGCCCTGGAGCTGGCCGCCGCCTACAAAGGCATCCAGCTGCTGGGCAGCGCCGCCGGCGCAATCGCCGCCTTCTGGCAGAACGCAGCGGCTCAGGCGACCGTAGCGGCCGCCGCCCAGGAAGTCGCGGCGGCCGGGCTTACCGCCGCCCAGGAACGGGCTATCGCCCGGACCATCGCGGCTAGTGACAAAATGTACGCGAAAATGCAGGCGGATGCGGTGAAAACCGCCCAGACGGCCGGCCTGAGCGCGGAGGAAACCGCCGCGGTTATCTCGGCTAAGTGCGTCGAAATCGCCGACGCCAGCACGGTCGCCGCCACCAAAATCCGCACGGAAATGACCGCCGCCTTTCTGGCGCAGGCCGAGGCCGCCAAGCTCGCGGCCGCCGAAACGGCCGCTGCCAATAAGATGGCAGCCGTATCCGCTACCATGGCCGCTGCAGCCGAAACGGAGATGGCAATCGCGACGGCCGCACAGGGGAACGCCGCGGTGGTCGCCGGCGAGAAGACGGTCGGCGCCATGGCGACCGCCAAGGTGGCCGCCGGCAACTTCCTGTCGGGCCTTTGGTCGCTGGCCGGCGGCTGGCTGGGTGTGGCGGTGGCGACCGGGTTCGCCATCAAGGCCCTGGTGGAGTACCTCGACGGCCTGCACAAGGTGCAAAGCTACGACCCCGAGGCGGAGGTCTGGGACGACCCCAACCGCCCCGGCAAGCACATGGTCGGGCGCACCGTGGCCGGTCAATGGGTCGACGCGCCCGGCACCGAAATGGGCGGCTATTACATGCCGGGGCATACCGAGCGGGTCGCCATGTCCGACGCGGAAGAAGAAGAACACGCCGCCTGGCAGGCGTGGTCCGATAGGCAAAAGAACCAGAAGCCTTGGCTCCAGAACGGCGACAACGTCGACCCCAATCTGGCCGGGAAGATGGCCGCCATAATGGCGGACAGCGGCAAGGTCACCAAGGTCCACGACAAGACGGCGGCTATCCAGCGGGCTAACCAGCAGGCGGCCCAGCTCATGGCCGATCTGAATAAGCGCATCGCCGGCGACAGCGAGATAGCCTATGAATCCGCCATGGCTAACATCGCGGCCGAAGTGCAGCGGATGAACAACCAGGTCGCGGATATTACGCGCAACGGCGGCGACGCTTCGGGCCTCGCGGATAAAATCGCCGAGTATCAAAAACTGGCCTCGGCCAAGGTCGTGGACACCTGGCGACGGGCCTGGCAGGATGTCAAGGACCAGGCGGCCCTGGTGAACGCCCAGCTCCGGCACGACAAGATGGCCGAAGCCGACGCCGAGTACCAGATTGCGCTGACCCGCATCGACAAAGAGCGCAAGGCGGAACTGGACGCCATCGCCAAAAACGGCAACGACAAGGAAGCCCAGAATCAGGCGAACGCCGACGCGGAGGCCAAGCGCCGGGCGGCCGCCGAGAAGCGCGACCACGCAAAGGGCGACATTCTTCTGCAACAGGACCGCGATTATCTGGAGAGCGCCGAGTTCCAGGTTTCTATCGCCGGCAAGATGCAGGCCGAGGTGGACGCCATCCGGCAGGCCGGCCTGCGGAAGTACGTCGATGATTTGAACGCTCAGCTCGCGGCCGCCGGCACCGATGCCGACCGCCGGCTGGCCATCGAGCGCCAGCTCGCCGACGCCATCGCGCAGCAGAACGACCTGGCCTCTAAAAAGGTGGAGACGGCCTGGTCGGTCGCCCTCACCGAAATCAGGAACCAGCAGACCAACTACGCCGACATCATCGTGAACACCTGGAACGATATTCACAATTCCGTCACGTCGGCCTTCGACAAGATGGTGGACGAGGGCAAGTCCGCCACCGATGTCCTGCGCGACGTGTTCCAGACGGTCGTGGCGGACATCGAGAAGATGTTCCTCCGGATGTGGACGGAAAAATACATCATGGGTCCGCTCCAGCAGCTGTTCGGCGACATCGTCGGGAGCGTGTTCGGCTCCGGGGGGAAACTGGCGCCGGCCAGCAGCATCACCCCGTCCGAACACGCCATGGGCGGCAACGCCGCCGGCTGGGCCATCGTCGGCGAGCAAGGCCCGGAGCTGGCCTATTTCGGCAACACGGCGCGTGTCTACACGGCCGGCGAAACGACGGCCATGCTGGGGGCTTCCCCCAGCGCGGGCAGCCCGAACATCAACGTCAACGTGGTAAACCGCAGCGGCCAGCAGCTCTCCGTGTCGCAGCAGGCCAAGTACGACCCGGCCACGCACACCCTGCTGATGCAGATGTTCGTGGACGGCATCTCCAGGAATATAGCGGGGTCCCGCGACCTGCTGTTTGGGAGGGGCTAAGGATGGGCTACCCGGTGTTCCCGAACATCGCGCCGCCGTCGCTGTCGGCCTCGGGGCCGCAGGAGGACGTGTTCCAGGATAACCGCATCAGCTCCCCGGCGGACGGCGGCTACACCATCAGCCGCCCCCGCTACACCAGGGCGACGATGGGCAAGAACTACACCTGGACGGCCATGACCAACGACGACTATGCGCTCTTTAAATCCTTTGTGTTGGCGAACTACGCCAACATTTTTATTTGGGCCGACCAGGAAACCGGCTTGCCGGTGAACATGCAGTTCGCGTCGCCGCCGAAGGCTACGAAGTCTTTCCTGGGCTACTGGCACGTTGAAATCTCGATCATGGAGGCGTAGCGCATGCCGCTGCCTTTTTCTAGTGACGGGCTAATCGAAAAGAACAAGCTCGCCAACGACCACCCCTGGATTGTGCTTTTCGAGATTCAGCTCCCCGACGGGACGAGCGCGTACCTGGCGAAGAACAACGAACCTATAATCTGGCGGGGCGCGGTCTGGGAGCCGATTCCGGTGCTGCTCTCGGACACCACGCAGGACATGAAGGCGATGTCGACCTTCACCGTCCAGGTGTCCAACGTGTCCGGGGTCATCCAGGCGTATCTGGAGCAGTACAACGGCCTGGTCGATTGCGCGGTCGTCATCCGGCTAATCCACACAGCCCACCTCGACAACCCTGTCGCGGAAATCGAGGAAACGTTCAACGTGCAAAGCACTTCCTACGACGAGGAGTGGGTCACGTTCACGCTCGGCGCGGATTTTTGGATGTATTACCGGGCGCTCGCCGACAGGTATCTTCCGGACTTCTGCTGCTGGAAGTACGGCAAGGTGAAGTGTGGCGTGCCGCCTGCGGTGCTGCTCAAATACCCTTCCTGCGGCCACACGCTGGCCGATTGCAAAGCGCGGGGTAACGCGAGAAGGTTCGGCGGCGCCCCCGGAATGGGAGGGTTCTATGCGTCGAATATTTGACCTTGTCGGCAAGCCTTTTGTGGAGGGCGGCAGAGGCCCGGACGGCTACGATTGCTGGGGCCTGGCCGTGGAGGTGTTCCGCCGGTACGGCATCGTGATTCCCGACTACCGGCTGACGTGCGCGACGGTTACTAACGGCGTCACGGATAATCGCGACAAGTGGACGCGGTGCGTCGGAGAGGTGCCGGCGCCCGCGCTCATCGTTTTCACCACGGCCGGCATCGCCGACCACATCGGTGTCTACCTGGGCGGCGGCAAGTTCATCCACGCGCACAGCTCGGCGAGCGTGGTGATCACCGCAGTCGACCACATATTCTGGAAGCGGCGCATCGAGGGCTATTACGCGCCCGGTTGGCTGACGTGAAGCTGATATTCATCCGCAATCCGGTATTCCCGGACCAGCGGGAGGTACAGCACCTGGCCCCCGGGCCGACCGTCGCCGGGCATATTGCGCCAATCCTCCGGCTCTGGCCCGACACCGATTTCGCCGTCAGCATCAACGGCCACCAGCTGCTCCGCGAGGAATGGGGCGCCCTGGTCCCCGGCGACGACGACAGCCTGGTGCTGCACCCGGTCTTGGGTAAAGGCGCGTCCAACTTTTTCCGCACCATTTTCAACGTCGCCATGATGGCTCTGGGTTCGTCTCTGCTCGCTCCGCTCGGCGGGGCGAGTTCGTTTATGAAGGCCGCCTGGGGTGCGGTCGGCTCTTACGTCGGCGGCCGTGTTGCCAACGCCATCCTGCCGCCGCCAAAGCAGCAGGTTGCATTGCAGGACCAATCTACCACCTACGGCTGGAACGGCCCGCAGCCGACGGCCGAACCGGGCACGCCGGTGGCGAAGACCTACGGCACCGTCCGCATCGCGCCCGTCCTTCTGGCGCGGTTCGTCACCTCCGACGGCAGCAACCAGTACCTCAACCTCCTGTATTCCGGCGGCGAGGGGCCGGTCGATTCCGTGGAGGACATCCTGATCGACGGCAACCCCGTCGGCAACTACAAAGACGTTACCTGCGACATCCGGCTCGGCACCAATGACCAGGAACCGATTCCGAACTTTAACGACACCGTCACCGACTACCGGCTCGGCTACGAGCTGGACACCGCCGGCGACTGGTCCGTGCAGACCACCGTGGGAACCGCCATCCAGGGCCTCCAGCTTACGCTGGAATTCCCCGGCGGCCTCGCCCATGTCAACGACGACGGCAGCCTCGGCAGCGCGTCGGTCACGGTGACGGCGGAGTACCGACGGGCGGACGAGGGTGGCTGGCACACCTGGTCGCTGAAGGACGGCGGCGTGGTCCGCGGTTCGCAGAACACCACCATGTGGGCGTCCTTCCGGCTCGACAGCCTGGAACCCGGCCAGTACGTCGTCCGCGTCCGTTGCGCCGTCAAATCCGGCACATCCACCCGCGACACGACCCGCGTCTTCTGGACGACGCTCTCGGAGATCATCTACCAGGATTTCGCCTATCCGAACCGGGTCCTGGTCGGCATCAAGGCCCTGGCCACCAGCCAGCTGAGTAATTCCGACCCGAGCGTGACCTGGAAGCAGACGCGCTCGAAGGTTTTCGTCTGGAATCCCTACTTGCAGGAATACCAACAGCAGCGGGCGTCAAACCCCTATTGGGCCTGCTACGACCTTATCCACCAATGCAAACTGCTGACGAACGTCAACACCGGCCAGGGCGAGTACGTCGTCGACGGCAACCCGCCCGCCCGGATTGACTACGCCGCCTTCTTGGCCGCGGCCGCCTATGCAGACGGCTGGCGGGACGGCGACTATCGCTTCAATCTGAACATTTACCTGTCCGAGGGCATCAGCTTCTGGGACGCCCTGGCCCGGTTCGCCATCACCGGCCGCGGCACGGTCATCCCCAAGGGCACGCAGTACAGCTGTATCTGCGACATGCCCGGCGAGCCGGTGCAGCTGTTCACGGTCGGCAACATTGCCGCCAAGTCCTTCAAGGGCGAGTTTCAAAGCACCAGGGACCGGGCCACCTGCATCGAGGTCACCTTTTATAACAAGGCCAGGGAGTATTCGACCGACCAGGCTGTTTACTACGGCCCTGACTACGAATCCTCGGCGGTCGTTGCCAATCCGGTGCAGGCCACCTACTACGGCATCACCGATTACAAGCACGCCTACGCCGAGGCCGCCTACCTGTCGCGCTGCAATCAGCACCTCGTCCGGACGGAGAGTTGGGAGGCCGACATTGACGCCATCGCCTGCACGCTCGGTGATGTCGTGGACGTACAGCACGACATTCCGCGGTGGGGCCTCGCCGGCGGCCGCATCGTGGCGGCGACGCCGACCTCGATCACGCTGGACAAGGAAGTCACGCTGGCGGCCGGCGTGAACTACGCGATTAAGTTCCGGCTGGCCACCGACGAGATTATCACGGTGCCGGTCCTTTCCTATGGCCTGGAGCTGACTTTGGATATGCTTGCCGTCCCACTGCTTGAGGTGGTCCCGGAACAGTACGATGTTTACGCGCTCGGACCGGTCGGCAAAGAGACAAAGCCGTTCAAAATTACGGCCATCTCCAAGAGCGGCGACCAGAAAGCGAAAATCACCGGCGTCGAGTACGTCCCGGCGATCTACGAGGAGAATATCTCCGCGCCGGTCGTCAACTACAGCCTGTTCGACAGTTCGCCAGTCGAGGTCACGGGGCTGAACGTCGCGCAGGAAACCTACCGGCAAAAGGACGGCACGATTCTCTCCATCCTCAACGTCTCCTGGGCCGTGCCGCACACCGCTTTCGTGGCGGGGTACAATGTCTGGTACAGCAGCGACAACGGGGAAACCTGGCTGCTGTGGGCCGGAGGCACCCGCTCCGCCTCCGCGACGATAACGGGCATAAGGGTGCAGGCCACTTACCTCGTTAAAGTCGCCACCGTCAACAGCGCGGGTGTCGCTTCCACCGGCGTCGTTTCGCCCCCAGTCTACGTGACCGGCAAAAGCAAGCCCCCGGTCCCGGTGCAGGGACTGACCTACCGGGAGGTCTTGGGCGGGTTCTTCCTGTCCTGGAACGCGAACAGCGAGCCTGACATCGCCGGCTACAACGTCTACCAGGGCGATAAGGGCGCGTCCATGGGCGGCAGCGCCGTCATCGCGCAGCAAATCATGACCACCAGCCTGTTCGTCCCGATCGGCGAGGCCGGCACCTACGCCTTCCACGTCGAGGCCGTGGACACCAGCGGCAACGTCTCGACGGCGCCGACCACCATCCTGGCTTCGTTCGCCCTGCCGGCCGACGTTACCGGGTTCGATGTGGTGCGGCAGGGTGACAACCTGTCGTTCCTGTGGCAGCCGGTGCCGGGTGCCGCCGTCTACGAGATTCGCCGCGGCAGCTGGGCGAAAGGCCAGCGCGTCGGCCGGGCGACCGGCACACAATTCAGCTGCCTGTTCCCGACGCCGGGCGACCACGACTTTTATATCAAGGCCATCGACAGCTACGGCAACTACAGCGCGAACGCCCAGAATGCCAGCATAGTTATCGTTGACGCCGGCGGCCGGAACGCGGTCATCACCGTGGATCCGGTCGCCACCGGCTGGCCGGGCGTTTCGATGAACACCTACGTCAGCCAGGGCGGTTTGCAGCTCGCCGACGGTGCGGTGCGCGGTCAGCACATTATCGAGGTGGATCTCGGTAAGTCCTTCACGGCGAGAAACACAGTCCTGGCCGGAATGATCGGCGTGGCCGACACCGATATCACCTGGGGCGATGCGAACTTCACCTGGGCCGATGTCGAGGCACAGGCGCCGTGGGAGGCGGACGGCGACATCACCGGTGTAACGCTGGAGAACCAGATTTCCCTGTACACCGGTCTGCCGCCCGACAACAGCGAATCCATACCGCTGGACGGCTCGGCGGCCGGTGACAAAGGCACCCCGGCCCTGGAGGCGGTCAACGTTACCTACGACTACGGCCGCTTTAAGAAGGGGGCGTTCGTCGGGGATTTGACGCGGCTCTCCTGGGCGGTGGACGTCCCGGAAACCTTCAACACAGTTTTCAGCGTGGCCGTCAACCAGCCGACCGTCGACAGCGTGGTCTTCCTGACGCTGCGGGGCGATTCCGGCTATCTGATGGTCGGCTACGACCCCGAGCCGGGGTTTTTCCTTCAGGATAACCTCGGCAACAGGAACACGGTTTACGTCGAGTTCAAACAGACGGACTGGCTTTCCTTCGGGATAGCGCAGAACGCCACGACCAGGAAGCTATTCGTCAGCTCTTTCAGCACCGGGGCGGTCGGTGCCGCCGAGATGGCCTTCGGGCCGATCGGGGGGTTCTCGGCCGCTTTTCTATACCCTAAGCTCTCCTAGTGCCTCAAAAGAAAACCTTTCAAGGAGGAAGGCGCCCATGGAAAACCACGATCTGCATCTGAAGGGCACGCTCACGCTCACGCTCCAGAAGGAAGACGGCTCCGTAGAGGTCCGGAAGAAGGACAACATCATCGTCAACAGTGGCTTCGATTTCATCTGCGCCCAAGTCGCCGGCACGCCGACGGCGGTCATGCAGGCCATCGCCCTCGGCACCGGCAGCAACACTCCGGTCGCCTCCCAGACGGCCCTGACAACCGAGCTATGCCGGCAGGCGGCGACCTACGCGCACACGAATGGCACGCAGACCTTCACCCTCAGCTCCACCTTCAACCCCGGCGTGGGCACCGGCCCCATCACAGAGGCGGGCGTTTTCAACAACACCGCCGCCAGCTCCGGCGTCATGCTCGACCGCGTCACCTTCTCGGTCATCAACAAAGGCGCGAACGACACCCTGACGGCGCAGTTCCAGTTCACTTTGAGCTAATCAGACCGGAAAGGGGGTAGGTTCCCGTGGCTTATCCGACGACGGTCGACGTGTCGTCCGTGGCCGGTGCTCCCTACACCTGGGCGGGCGCCGATTTTCCTTGGGACAGCGTGGACGGCATCAAGACATGGGCGGCAGCCTACCCTCTCACCTACACATTGAATGTAGGCGAGGGCTGGGCCGTCGCCGAGGCGCAAAATCGGCAGTATACCCTAGCGCCCCACGAAGGCTGGCACACGGCCGAGCTAGTCGCCAAGGCCACCGCCCCCGTAATCGAGGAATCCTGGCGGGTGAGCGATGTCTGGGTCGACGTCTGGGCACCGATGCTCCGGGTTCTCGAGACGCTGACCGCGGCCGACGTTCTGGTGAACACCACGACACTCCCCCAGGCGGAAAGCTGGCAGCTCACCGAGGCGTCATCGCGGGCACCACAGCTCAAGCCCCAGGAGGGCTGGCGCACCGATGACGGTTTGGCACAACAGTACGGCCTCTCGCCCGAGGAGGGCTGGAATACGGCCGAGCTGGACGGACGGACGGTAGACAGGCTGCTCAAGGAAGCCTGGCGCACCGCCGACGCGCCGCCGGTCTGGACCACGATTATGGCGTTCCTTGAAGCCTGGGCGAACGGCGAGACGATGAGCCACACATGGCAGGACTTTCTCACGTTCGTGGAGGGGTGGACGACGGCCGAAACTCCGGCAAACGCCGTGACCAGGCCGTTCTCCGGGGCATGGCGCACCGCCGAGGCCCGCACCGTGGCGACTACCAAGACGGTGCCGGTCGGCCTCCAGATCGGGGAGGCGGTGACGGCTACAAGCACATTTAAGCGGCTTTTCGCGGAAGTCTGCCACCTGGCCGAGGGGCTGTCCAAAGCGCAGATTAAGGCCGTCTTTGAAGCCTTGGCCATGGACGAGGAGTATCTGCGGCACGCGAACGCGGTAATCAGCGACCTGGCATTCGCGTCGGGCGACCTGACCGTGGAGCAGTTCGCCGCTCTGGTTTCCACCCCCGCCGGCTACGGGCCGTTCTCCACGTTCATCCCCGGCGAGCTGGAATACCAGAAGGCGCTCGTCGCCATCGTCCTGTCCGGCCCGCTGACGACCGGGCGGCCGCGAGTAAACGAGTGGAAGCTGACGGTTGACGTACCCGATCGGACGGACGGTGGCACACGGACTATCCCGGCGGCAGCAACTTTCGTGCCGTTCAAGGTCAGGTTTTTCGCCGCGCCGGAGGTCATGGTCCAACTCCGGGGCGGGAGTATCGGCACGCCCGATGTTATCAGCATCACCGAGGCCGGTTTCTATGTCCGGATTAACGACGCGACCGGGCACCCTGTCGCCGGCGACATCGTCTGGTCGGCCGTCGGGTACTAAGGAGGGGCATACTTGCAGCAATTCGTCAGCATCGGCAGTGGCGAGAAACTCACCGACAGCCGCCAAGAAATAGTGAATAACGACCTTACGGTAATGTCCTGCAATAGCGGGACGTCCTTCCCGACCACGAACCTTGAGGTCGGGATGTTTTGTTTAAGGACGGACTTGAATCAGCTTTTCCAGCTGGAAGACATGGCCCCGACCTGGAAGATGGTTTTCGACCTGAGCAAGACCGCGACGAACAAGGAATATGTCGACGCTCAGGATGCGACTAAGGTGGACGCCTCCGATGTTGTAACCTCGGCGACAGCCGGCAAGGTTTTGCGGTTGGACGCCAGCGGTAAGCTCCCGGCCAGCATTACCGGCGACGCGGCCACCGTTGGCGGGGCGGCCGCCGGCGTCGGCGCGAGTAACGTTCTTAGGCTTGACGCAAGCGGTAAAGTCCCAACCGGCAACCTTCCGGTGGCTACGGCGGCTGCCGTCGGTGCCGTCAAGCCAGGCGCCGGTTTGAGCATCGACGCGAGCGGAGCGTTGTCCCTGGCGGCCTCTGGCATCCCGACCGGCGTTATCTGCATGTGGAGTGGCTCCGCGGCGACCATTCCCTCCGGTTGGGCCTTGTGCGACGGAAACAACGGCACGCCGAATTTGAAAGACCGGTTCGTGCTGGGGGCGGGAGGCTCTTATGCAGTGGGAGCTACCGGCGGCGAAGCTGCGCACACCTTGACTGTAAACGAAATGCCTAGCCATAGTCATAGCGGCGGTGCATCTTGGAGTAGTGCTCATGCCGGTGGAACTTCCAGCGACGGCCCAGCTTTTGTTAATGTTGGGAGTACAAGTAGCGCTGGGGGCGGCGCGTCACACAATAATATGCCGCCGTACTATGCCTTGTGCTTCATTATGAAACAATAAGGGGAGGGTAGAGATATGGCCACTTTTCATCATCACCCTGATGGTTTGATCTATGTCCGGGACGGCCAGACAGAATACTGCGACACAGTTGCCAACTTTCTAACGGACTCGGACCGGCCGTATGTTGGGCTGCCGAGCGGGGTCATCGAGCGTTTCTATGACCCCGGAAAAACCCACTACTTTTCGACCGGACGCAACCAGGCCAATCAGAATCTCTCCTGGGAAGTCGGCGACACTATATCGCCGAACTGACCGCTTTACTGAACGCGAAGCAAGTCCGTTTAACCCCGCCCCCGCCGACCTTTCAGGAGCTTCAAACCGCGAAGCTCGCCGAGTTGAAACAGGCGGCCGCCAACGTTTACGTTGGCGGCTTCTATTCGTCCGCCTCCGGCACCCAGTTCTGGTACGATTCCGATGTGGACACGCAGAACGTGCTGAACCGGCAGTTTCTCATCGCCCTCAGTGCCCCCGACGTATATTCTTCCACGGTCTTCTTCGCAGGGTTGCCCGCCGGTGTAACCCCTGTAAGGGCGCGGCCGTACGCCACCGACCCTGACAGTGCGAAGACCGTACAACTCATCAACGCGGCTCAGATGGTCAAGCTGGGCACCGACCTGGCGGCCGCCTGGGCGGGCGTAAAGGCTACACTATGGGGCCTACAGGCCAAGGTATACGTCGCCACCACCGCGGAAGCCCTGGCGGCTATCAGTTGGCCAGCGCCGTCAAACTGACCGGGAGGGCGGCCGTTTAGTCACATTACTGGAGAGGTGGTGCCGCGGTGACCCAGGATAATTCTCAGAGCGACTTCCAGAGAGATGTGGTGGACAGATTGGCGCGGCTTGAAACCATGCTAAGTATCGTTACCCGGGACTGTCCGCCATGTCAGGCCCGCGTCGGGGCTTTGGAGGTCCAGGCAGCCAAGCTGGCCGCCAGTACAGCGAGTGCCCATCACCGCATCGACGGCTTGATTTCGACGGCCCTGTGGGCAGCCGGTGCCGCGGGCGGCATAACGGCCGCCCTCATCCAGCTTATCCTGTACTTTCTTAAACTGAAAGGAGCGGGTGCCGCCGATGTTACAACGGTGGTTTTACTTTTTACACAATAATTGGGTGGGCGTCATCTTAACCATGACGCTCCTGCTATTCTTCATCTTCATCTTTGCCTTCTTCCGGAACGGCGAATACGGTGCGCGCTACGATCTGGGCGCCTGCTGGTCCGGCGTCAGCGCGATTGCGGTTGCGGCGGCCACCGGCTACGGCAAGTGGTGGGCCGACAGTAAGTACAATAGTGGCGATGGACAAAAACCGGATCAGTAACCAAAACGCTGAGTGGGTTAATAAAATGAAATCAAAGGGGCTGATAACAAGTGAAAGGTATTGATGTAAGCTATTATAATGGGGATGTAGACTGGCAAGCAGTTGTCGATGCCGGATGCGAATTTGTTATAATCCGGCTGGGCTATGGAATTCGTCACCTTGATACCAAATTTATGGATAACGTAAATGGGGCAGTGGCGGCCGGACTTAAAGTTGGTGTGTATTACTACAGCTATGCGCTTAATGTTGAAGAAGCTGAAGCTGAGGCACAGTTCGTGCAGGAAGTCTTGCAAGAAAATAGTTTGAATCCGGAGCTTGGTATTTGGTATGACATGGAGGACGCTGACGGTTACAAGGAACGCAACGGTATGCCTGACAATCAAACCATCACGGATATGTGCTCAGCCTTTGTATGTTCGCTTAATGAAGCAGGTCATTCGCATGTTGGTATATATGCTTCATATTGGTGGTTAACAAGCAAAATTGACACTTCCCAGTTAGCCGGTTATGTCCCGTATTGGAATGCACAATGGGGGAACAGTAACGATTTTCCGGCCGCAAAAATTTGGCAGTTTACGGATAGCTTAGATATAGGTGGCAAGATCTTTGACGGAAATGAGTATTACGAATAAAAAGTTCTATAAAAAGCGGCTCAACGGAGGCGCTTTATTTTTTAGCTAAGTGGAGGAATGCAATGTTGATCTTCAGCTGGATCTTTCATCACGCCAGGGCGCTTATTTGCGTTGCCATGGGGATTATACTTTTGCTGGCCGGGATACTTGTTTGGGGCAAGCTTCATCCGCCGGTGACGGTGACGTTCGAAAGCCGGGAGGAGGCAGCGACGCCGGCCGGCGTGGAAAAGGCGGCTGATACTGCTAAGGTTCCCCTTTCACCGACGCAAGCAGCAGATATAGCGAGTGTGATTAAAGAAAACGTAGATAGAGCGCCGGATGCAGTGGTACAAACTACGGGCGAGAGCCTGGATGAAACGATCAAAACAGAATTGCATAAGGCCGGCGGCCAGTTTGCCATTGTTACAGATTCTAAGAAGTCAGCGATTGTTCCGGCGCCACCGCAGGAAAAGAGTAAAGCGGTAGCCGCCTGGGAGAAAGTCGGAACGAAAATGCCCGGCACGCCGGTCACGCTGAACCAGTATAACATCAAAGCATATCCGGACCGGTTGGTCCAGGTAGGTGGGAGTTATCAGGAAGTGTTCGCCGCGTATAGCTGGAAGGTCGATGTCCCCAAGATACCGCTCGTCGCCCCGCATGGCGCTGTAGGGTACCTGGGGATTTACGGGCATGCGAATTTTGATCATCCCAGCATGTCAAGAGCCGGGATCGTGCTTACCGTACCCAAGTAAAAGGTCAATGCCCCCACAGACTAGTTGGCTGTGGGGGCATTGGCTATTTGAAAAAAACGGAGGGATTATGATGGCGGTATCTGAAAAGCAAGCGTGGGATATCTGATCAGTAGTCATCTGAAAAGCAGCTACTGACTCAGTAATATTATTTACAATTCATCCAGTTTGACAACGGGTATTTCCTTCATGCTGGCGAGCCGGTGGTCATTGGTCAATAAAACCTTGCCCGAAGCCGCGCAGCCTCTTCCGCTACTGTTTCGTCCATCGCGTAGACTGTCAGCCCCGGCATCTGGAACATCAATTTTACTTGATCCAGCATAGGCCAATTGCCTTCCTTGTAAGGCCCGACAGCGCATTCGGAAAATGCCAGGACAGAGGTTATCATCTCATGGGTTCCTTTGTTGGCCGTGGCATCGATAATTGGCAATACATTTTTACCCAGCGATTCCTGGGTGAATACGGAGATGAACACATTCGTGTCCAGAGCGATGCGCTTGTACTGTTTAAGGAAGTCGGCTAATCCCATGATTCACGTTCTTTCTGCAAGTATTCGGAGGGCTTATCTCCCCACGTCCCCTTGCAACAGCCCCAGGCAGCCTTCGCCCAATCTTGCGGTTTTTTCATCAGTGAAATGCGCCCGTTCCGATCACTGGTCATAATCAGAACATCGCCGGGATTAACCTTGGCGTTGTTGCGAATTCGGGCGGGAATCACGACCTGGCTTTTTACGCCGAC
>JALHDI010000046.1:0-820 GCA_022839045.1 Sporomusaceae bacterium | reverse complement strand
GAAAACCTCCTTGCGTGCCTTTGTATCCTTATTATATGCAATGGTATGACAAAATACAATATCGTAGGAACAAATTAATGATAGTAATACATCGAGAACAGAAAACTCTCTACAGCCTGAGGAGTCATTAAGGGTGAACAAGTTCTGCGAGTCCGATAACAAGGTAGGCGCCGGACGTACAACCGTATAAATCCGGAACCACGAAGAGTAATCTGCATATTAAAATTGCTTTCTGCATATTTTTATGGCCGATTAATGCAGAAAAATATTTGATGTTAAGGAACTTCAGTGTTGAGGTTCCTCTTTTTATCGCTCCTTACTGTCATCAGGATCAAATATTTACTCAATAAGGAGGAGCCAATGTTGGTGTATCAGGTGGTATCAAACGAATATGAAATTGCCAGTCATCTCATTAAGAGCCTGCTTCAAAAAGGTCTGATT
Organism: Sporomusaceae bacterium; assembly: GCA_022839045.1. Next base: position 379 of record JALHDI010000046.1, on the reverse strand, counting down.
TCCAAAGAAGAATTCGAGAAAATCGACGCTGAAAACAAGAGAACATTTGTCGGCGGAACAGCGGAAAAATAACTTGCTGTCACTAGCTTTGAGAGCTAACATGACTTAGCTTCTAAATTATTGCGGGTGGATATTTTTTTGACCGCAATATATTGCCGCACACCTCAAATCCATAGAACAGAAGGGAGAAATAATGAAAAAAATTACAACTATTAAAGCCTCATCAAACCGCGATGAAACCGGAAAACAAAGCAACAGGCTCCGTGTTGCTGCTTACTGCCGGGTCAGTACAATGCACGAGGAACAGCAAAATTCATTTGACGCTCAAATCAGGTATTACAAAAATGTGATTGAGAACAACCAGGACTGGAAATTCGCC
>JALHDI010000178.1 GCA_022839045.1 Sporomusaceae bacterium | reverse complement strand
CCACTTCTTCAGTTCCGTCTTCGACAGGGCGGTGCCGGTCGGGTTGTTGGGCACGCACAGGTAAACCATGTCCACCTTCGTCGCAGGCAAAGCGGGCATGAAGCCGTTCTCGGCCGTGCACGGCAGATAAACGATGCCGGCGAACCGGCCGTCGCCGCCCAGCGTCCCCGTGCGCCCCGCCATCACGTTCGTATCCAGGTACACCGGATACACCGGGTCGGTGATCGCCACCGTGTTCTCCACCCCGAAGATCTCCTGGATGTTGCCCACGTCGCTCTTGGCGCCGTCGCTCACGAACACCTCGTCCGTATCCAGCTTGATGCCGCGGGCGGCGTAATCATTCTCGATGATCTTCTCGATCAGGAATGAGTAGCCCTGCTCCGGTCCGTAGCCGCGGAAACTCTCCGCCTTCGCCATCTCGTCCACCGCCGCGTGCATCGCCGCTATCACCGCCGGCGGCAGCGGCCGCGTCACGTCGCCGATCCCCAGGCGGATGACGTTGGCCTCCGGGTTGGCGGCCTTAAAAGCGGCCACGCGCCGGCCGATCTCGGCGAACAGATAGCTGCCCGGCAGCTTTAAGTAATTCTCGTTAATCAAAGCCATCGATAATTCCCCCCATATTATTCTGATGTAATAACATTTTTATGAACTGTACGAAGGTGTCTAGAAAGCTCCAGATGCTAGGCGGCTCTGCCAGGCGTGCGCGCCGCGTACTCGGAATGTACGCAAGCAAGCGCCTGGCAGAACAACAACGCAGATGGACTTTCTAGGCACCTTCCCTCATATTTTGAGTAAAAACTCGCCGCGGAATACCTCCACCGCCGGGCCAGTCATAAACACCCGGTCGTCCTCGGCCCACTCGATCGTCAGGTCGCCGCCGTCGAGGTGCACCAGCGCCGTACGGTCGCAGCGCCCGCTCAAAGCGCCCGCCACCACCGTCGCGCACGTCCCGGTGCCGCAGGCCAGCGTCACGCCCGCGCCCCGCTCCCACACCCGCATCCTCAGCTCGCCGCGGCTGAGCACGTTGGCGAACTCCACATTCGTCTTGCGCGGGAAAAGCGCGTCCGTCTCGATCTTCGGCCCCGTCACCGGCAGCTCGACCTTCCTCACATCCTCATCGAGGAAAATCACGAAATGGGGGTTGCCCATATTCACGCCGATGCCGTGATACGTCCGGCCGTCGACCGTCACCGGCACGTTCACCGCCCCGTCATCGGCCGATCCGCTCATCGGGATCTCGCCCCGCTTGAAGCGCGGCTTGCCCATATCCACCCGCACGCCGCTCACCTTGCCGTCTGTAAACACCAGTTCCGGCCTGATCGGCCCGGCGAGCGTCTCCAGCGTCACCTTCGTCTTGTCGGTCAGGCCCTGCTCATACACATAGCGGGCCACGCAGCGGGTCGCGTTGCCGCACATCTCCGCCTCGCTGCCGTCCGAATTGATGATCTGCATCCGGAAATCGGCGCTGTCCGACGGCAGCACAAACACCAGGCCGTCGGCGCCCACGCCGAAATGGCGGTCGCACACCAGACGGCCGGCGGCGGCCAAATCCAGCCCCGCCACCTTCTCCTTAAACCCGTTCACGATCACGAAATCGTTGCCTGCGCCATGCCACTTCGAAAACTGCATAATATCCCTCCGTCAGAAACGATTGTTGCTCTTACCTATATTATACCCGGCTGTAAGCCGAACGCACCGGCGGGCGCCGCCTTAATAGCAGGTGGCGCAGGCCGCCGACCAGCGCCGTCCAGCCGGCCACGACCAGCACGATCGCCCATTCCGTCAGCCCCAGCGGCACCGTTCCGAAAACCGCGTTCAGCGGCGGCAGGTGGATCACCGCCGTCTGCATCAGCGCCGAGCAGGCGGTCGCCAGCAGCAGATACTTATTCGTGAACAGACCGAGTTCGAAAATCGTCAGAATCTCCGAGCGGCAGTCGTACACGTGGAACAACTGACAAAACACCAGCGTCGCGAACGCCATCGTCCGCGCCAGCGCCAGGTCGCCCTTCGCCAGGTAAACGCCCGCGAACACCAGCACCGTCGTCAGCCCGATCTGGATGCCGCGGAAGACGATCTTCCTCGCCAGGCCCCGGGAAAAAACGCTCTCCGCCGGGTTGCGCGGCGGCCGGTACATCGTATCCGGCGCCTTGGGGTCCACCCCCAGCGCCATCGCCGGCAGCCCGTCGGTCACCAGATTCACCCACAGGATCTGGAGCGGCAGCAGCGGCAGCGGCAACCCCGCCAGCGCGGCCAGGAACATCGTCAGCACCTCGCCGATATTGCACGCCAGCAGATAACGGATAAACTTCCTGATATTGTCGTAGATGCCCCGGCCTTCCTCCACCGCCGCCACGATCGTGGCGAAATTATCGTCGGCCAGCGTCATCGACGACGCCTCCCGGGTCACATCCGTGCCCGACAAGCCCATGGCCACGCCGATGTCGGCTTCCTTCACCGCCGGGGCGTCGTTCACCCCGTCCCCCGTCATGGCCACGATATGCCCCTTGTTCTTGAGCGCCTTCACGATCCGCAGCTTATGGACCGGCGACACCCGCGCGTACACCGTCGTCTCGGCCGCCGCCGCCGCCAGCTCGCGCTCGCTCAGCGCGTCGACCTCGGCTCCCGTCAGCGCCCGCGACGAACCGTCGCGGAACATCCTCAGCTCGCGGCCGATCGCCACCGCCGTGTTGCGATGGTCGCCGGTGATCATCACCGTCCCGATGCCGGCCTGCCGGCACAGGGCGATAGCCTCCTTCACCTCCGGGCGCGGCGGATCGATCATCCCCGCCAGGCCGGCGAAAACCAGCTCACGCTCGGCGTCCTCCGTCAAAGCGGCCGCTTCGCCCGGGCGCAGGCGGCGATACGCCATCGCCAGCACCCTGAGAGCCCCGTTCGTCATCGCCTCGTTGGCGGCGGCGATACGGGCGATCAGCTCCGGAGTCAGCGGCTGTTCGCCGGTACCGTCGAAATAATAGCGGCACAACTCGAGAACGGTGTCCGGCGCGCCCTTCACATAAAGCACCGCGCCCTCCGGCCCGCCGTAGGCCACCGCCATCCGGCGCCGTTCCGCCTCGAAGGGGATCTCCGCCAGGCGACGCTCCCGTTTCTCGATATCGGCCCGCCAGAAGCCCGCCTTGGCGGCGGCCACCACCAGCGCCCCCTCGGTGGGGTCGCCCTCCACCGACCAGCCGCGGGCGCCCTTCTTGCGCCACAGGCCGGTTATGCCGACGCCGCCCTGTTTCAGCACGCTGTTGTTGCACAAACAGCCGACGGACAGGCATTGCAGTAAACATTTATCCTTTTTGGCATCGAATTCCTGCTTATCGAGGAAAAATTCGCCCTTGATTTCAAAGCCGACCCCGCTCACCTCGTACGTTTTCCCGCCGCAGTAAACCTGCCGCACCGTCATCGCGTTCTGGGTCAATGTCCCCGTCTTATCCGAGCAGATCACCGTCGTGCAGCCCAACGTCTCCACCGCCGGCAGCTTCCTCACGATCGCGTTCCGGCGGATCATCCGCTGCACCCCGAGCGCCAGAGCCACCGTCACGATCGCCGGCAGCCCCTC
>JALHDI010000045.1 GCA_022839045.1 Sporomusaceae bacterium | reverse complement strand
TCCGTTCGGGGTCGCCATATCATGCCGCGGTAGCTCAGTTGGTAGAGCAGAGGACTGAAAATCCTCGTGTCGACGGTTCGATTCCGCCCTGCGGCACCACAAAGACAGCCTGCGCATTTGCGCAGGCTGTCTTTCTATTTCCGGTATTTCCCACGCATTGCCCGCGGAGCAGCGGCAAAACCTAACCGATATGAGAGCGACAATCATCGGCTGGCTGCTCTTCATCCTCGTGCTGACGGCAGCAAGCTACATCTCCCGCCCCTACCTGGGCGTCCTGAACGACGACGACAAAGCCTTCGCCCGCGAATACGCAGGAGAAATGCTCGTCCGCCTGGAACAAATGTCGCTAGAGGCCGACAAACTCGCCGGCACCCCGGCGGCAGGCGGCTACTACCTCGACGCCGCCGACGAACTGGGCCGCCGCAAACAGGCCGCCGTTCATCTCAAAGGCGACCTGGCCTACGACTTCGTCTACGCCTTCGCCTGCGCCGAAGAATGGTGCCGCGCCTCGGCCGACGCCATCATCCGGCCGCAGGACGCCGCCGCGTCCCGTCGCGCCCGCGAGGCTCTCGCCAGGGCGCGGGCCGAATTTGCCGCCATCGGCAGCAGAGACTATAAGAGAAGGTGAGGAAATGTACCAAGACCGCCGCCACGCCGGCGAAACCCTCGCCGCCGAACTGGCCGCCCGCCGGTACGAAAACATCAGCCTCTTCGCCGTGCCCCGGGGCGGCGTCGTCGTTGCCGCCCCGGTTGCCGAACGCCTCGGCGTACGCATCAACATCCTCGTCACCCGCAAAATCGGCCACCCCGCCAATCCCGAAGTCGCCATCGGCGCCGTCATGGCCGACGGCACCGCCGTCCTCGACGAAGAACTCATCCGCGCCTACGCCGTCCCCCAAGAATACCTCGACCGGGCCGTCGCCCGCGAATTCGCCGAAATCGAGCGGCGCATGATCGCCTACACCGGCAGCGCCGCCACTCCCGATGTCGCCGGGCGGACCGCCGTAATCGTCGACGACGGCATCGCCACCGGCTACACCATCCGCGCCGCCATCGTCTGGCTCAAAACCCTCGCCCCGGCGAGAATCGTCGTCGCCGTCCCGGTGGCGCCGCCCGAAACCGTCGCCGAAATCGCCGGCGCTATCGACGCAATCATCTGCCCCCTCCAGCCGGCCGCCTTCATGGCCGTCGGCCAGCACTACCGCGAATTCCCCCAGAACAGTGACCAGGAAGTACTGGATATCCTGCACGATGTAAATAAGGGGAGCCGCCCGTAAAGCCAGTCCTCAAAGCCCGGTCGCACGGCCGGGCATTATTCTTTCCTGCTTGCCCGCTCCCCTGGCCCGCAGTATAATATTGCTAAATAACGCCCGGAGGTGTCCGATGGCCCTGCTATACCACAGCAACCTTTTCACCGTCGTCACCAGGAGCGGACCCGGCCAACTCGTCGCCCGCAGCACATTGCTCGCCACCGGCTGGGAAGCCGCCGCCTCGATAAGCGCCGCGACCGCCACCCTCGCCATCGCCGACGCCAACTGGAACATCTGCCGTTCGCCCGGCTCGGCCTACAACGGCGGCCGCGCCGTCCCCGCCCTCAAAGGCGTCGTGGCCGGTCTCGGCTCCGGCCCCGCCCTCCGAGCCGCCGCCAAGGACGAAGGCGACCTACCCTACCGCCTGCTGGCCGAATGCGTAAAAGGCATCGTCCAGTCCGAAACCTACCTCTTCCGCGAACGCGGCTTCCCCGACGCCGAAACATACGAAAAATCCTGGAAAGAAAACTACACCGGCTCCTGCCGGCGGTACAGCGACCGCACCTACCGCGGTCGTAGCTGGTACGAACACGTCACCGACCGCGCTTGGAGCGACCTTCTCTTCACCCGCGTCAAAACAGCCGCCGTCGCCGCCGTCGCCGACGGTTCCCTCGACGTTGCCGGCAGCTTCACCGACTCTTTCCACGAACTCGGCGCCCGCCTCAATGTCCGCGGCGGGGTCGTCTCCGCCGCCCAGGGAGCCTTTCTGCGCGCCCCCGACGATATCTGCGCCGAATCGACCGGCGCTTTGGCCTCCCTGTCCGGCATGCCCCTCGACGCTCCCTTCCCCGCCGCCCGCCTCCTCGGCGGCCCCCAGGGATGTGTCCACCTCGCCGACCTGGTGGATCACCTGATACGCACTACCCGCGAAGCGAAAGACGGCTGTCGATAAAACCCCAAATAGCGCATATTCTCCATTTATATTTATTTACAAAACAAGTCGAAGGAAAGGGGTTTTTTAGATTATTATCGAAAGAAATTATTGAAAAAGATATAATACAAACTCAATAAGCACATCCCGACAAGAAAACAACGTGAAGCTAGGGTCTAAGGTGCTTGGGGCCTATGACTGGCAGGTTGCATCAGTAATTTTTGCAGCAACTTGGCAGTTTTTATTTTTACATAATTCTATTTGGGAGGGAGTCCTGATGCAGATCTTACAAAACCGGAAAGTCGCAGCAAAAATTCTTTGCGTCCTTGCCGTCTTGCTTATCCTGATTTTGATTGTCGGCGGCGTGGGATTCTACTCGGCGCAAAAACTTTCACAAATTTCCGCCTCCATGTACGATAACCGTCTGCAGCCGATAGAGCTAATGGCCGAAGTCCGCCTCATCAGCAAGGACACCGAATCCAAGCTCCTTGAACTCATCCAGCTCGCCGACCCGACTCAAAAGCAGGCCATTATCCAGGCCATCGACGAAAACACCAAGAACATCAATAAACTGCAGGAGCAATATCAGGCAAAAGAATTGTCCCCTTTCCAAAAGCAAAAATTCGCCGAACTGCAAAAAGAACTACCTGCCTATCGCCAGGCCCGTTCCGAAATCATCAAACTCGCCCTGGCCGGGAACCAGAAAGAAGCCTTCGACCTGTTCGAGGCGAGCAAGCCGGTATTCGCCAAATCGTTGACCATCCGGGCGGAACTGTCCAAATACAATTCGACCAGCGGCAAAGAACTGCACGAACAGGGTACGGCAATGGCCTCGGTCACAAATAAAACGATTCTCGGTGCAACGATTCTGGCCTTCGTTCTTTCCGTCGCTTTAGGGCTGTTGCTTGCCAGATCGATTTCCACCCCTTTGAACAAAATGCTTGCCGCGGTAAATGACATCGCCGACGGCGATCTGCAGGAAAAAGCGCGTTCCGTATCGTCGCAGGACGAAATCGGCCAGTTGGCCGACGCCATTATAAAAATGCGCGGCCAACTGCGGCAACTAATCACGAAAATAAGCGATACGAGCAGCCACGTCGCCGCTTCCGCGGAAGAATTGACGGCAACCGCCGAACAATCGGCCCAGGCGGCCAATCAGGTTGCCGGCGCTGCTGCCGGTATCGCGGGCGGCGCCGAAAACCAAGTGCGCTCCGTAAGCAATGCCACCATGGTCATTGAGACCATGTCAGCCAATATCGAACAGATAGCGGCAAGCACGGGCGGGGTTACCGACGCCGCGGACAAAACAACCGCTGTCGCGGCCCAAGGACTGGCGGCGGTCAATAAGGCGGTCAGCCAGATTGCCAATATCGAAAAAACGGTTACCGGCTCAGCCGAAGTAGTCGAGAAACTGGGCGAGCGTTCTAAAGATATAGGCCAAATTGTCGAAACCATCTCCGGTATAGCGGGGCAGACCAATCTGCTCGCGCTCAACGCGGCGATTGAAGCGGCAAGAGCCGGAGAAGCGGGCAGAGGCTTTGCCGTGGTTGCCGAAGAAGTAAGAAAATTAGCCGAACAATCCGAAGCTGCCGCCAAACAAATCGCCGCCCTAATCCAAGAAACGCAGCAGGATACCGACAAAGCGGTCAGTTCCATGAAGGAAGGCACCCAGGAAGTTAAGATCGGCACCGAAGTCGTAAACAGCGCCGGCCGAGCCTTCGAAGAAATCGCCGACTCCATCAATCAGATGTCCTCCAAAGTGAAAGAGATAGCTTTGGCCATCCAAGAAATGGCGAAAAAGAGCCAAGAGATTGTATCGACCGTCCAAGATATCGATAAAGTGACAAAGGACACCGCCGCACAGACTCAGACCATCTCCGCGGCTACCGAAGAACAATCGGCGTCAATGGAAGAAATAGCCTCATCAAGCCAAAACCTGGCAAAACTGGCCGAAGAGTTGCAAAACGCTATTCAACAATTTAGAACCTGATAATTCATAAAAGTTTCAACTGCCGGAGGCGCCGCCCCACCATCAGGGGGCGGTGCCTCTTGGCATCAACGGAAAAAACTCGCACTCCCCCTTGTCTTTATTATTTTTACAATGTATAATTAGCATAAAACTTATGAAACGAGTGATAATTACGCTTGACACAAACGATTCCAAAATAATCACCGCCCTGATGGCCAACGCTCGCGCCACCTGGGCCGAACTCGGCACCCTCCTCGGGCTGTCCGCTCCCGCAGCCGCCGACCGTGTCCGCAAACTCGAAGATCGCGGCGTCATCAGAGGCTACGCCGCCCTCGTCGACCCCGAGGCCGTAGGCTGCGGCTTTGCCGCCTTCGTCGCCGTCACCCTGGAAAGGCCCGAACACCGCGCCCCCTTCCTCGCCAAAATCGCGGCCCTGCCGGAAATCCTCGAATGCCACCACGCCGCCGGCGACGACGACTACATCCTCAAAATCCGCTGCGCCGGGCCCCGGCACCTCGAACGCCTCGTAAGCGAAGAACTCAAAGCCTTGCCCGGTCTCGTCAGGACCCGCACCACCGTAGTTCTTTCCACCGTCAAAGAAACCCCTGTCCTGCCCTTCGGGCGCGGCTAGGCGGCCGCCATGAACAGCGAGCTCTTCTTAAAAGGCCTTGTACTCGGCTTCTCCATCGCCGCCCCCGTCGGTCCCATCGGCGTGCTCTGCATCCGCCGCACCCTCGCCGGCGGCGCCCTCCGTGGCTTTGTCACCGGCCTCGGCACCGCCACCGCCGACGCCCTCTACGGCCTCGTCGCCGCCCTCGGCCTCACCGCCGCCGCCGCTTTCCTCCTCGATCACCAGGCCTTGCTCCGCCTCGGCGGCGGCCTCTTCCTCTGCTACCTAGGCTGGGCCGCCTTTCGCGCCCCGCCCTCTCCCCAGGCGTCCGCCAGCCTCAGCGGCAGCCTGCTGGGCGACTACGCCTCGGCTTTCGTTCTCACCCTCGCCAACCCCCTCACCATCCTCTCCTTCGCCGCCGTGTTCGCCGGCGTCGGCGTCGGCGGCGAACAGGACGGCCGCAGCGCCGCCCTCGTCGTCCTCGGCGTCTTTGCCGGCTCTTTGTTGTGGTGGCTCATCCTGAGCGGCACCACCGGATTCCTCCACGCCGAAATCGGCCCCTCCCGGCTGGTATGGGTAAACAGGCTCTCCGGCGCCGTCATAATCGCCTTCGGCCTCGCCTGCCTGCTCAGTCTCGTCTGAGACATTATCCGCCGGCCTGCCGGGCATACTAACCCATCAGCCGAAAAGGGAGGCCACAGCATGTCCGAACTCGACCAAATCCGCACCCGCATCAATGAACTGGCCAAGACGCTCGATCGCCTGGCCGGAGAAAAAAACGACCCCTGCGAAAACCTGCTCACCAGCGGCGTCGCCGCCGGCACCCACCCCGGCCTCGCCGAGCTTGCGGAAGTGCGGGCCAAGGCCGAAAATATCAGGCGCGACATCGCCGCCCTCAGAAACAAGGGCCGGCTCGACCCCGAGGTCCGCAGCCTCGAAACCCAGCTCGAACAAGTGCTCAACCGCTATTACTGGCTCTGGCAAAAATGCAAGGACAACATGGCATGACCCTCGCTCCCCCGGTGGGGGAGTTTTTTATTAGGCCGACGGCCGTCATGCGCGGCGACGCAAAAAGATCGGAGAAGGTGATTGGCGGAAATTGTAGAAAAAAATAATATAATGCGATTGATGCTGCTCGTATCATGTGATTTTTTTATTCGGTACACATGGAGGGGACTTGCGTGAGTGCAATCCTGCGGCTTAGGCAGTTGGCGCAGCGCCTGTACGGATGGCTACGGCCCGATCTGGCCGTTTTGCTGTTCGGCTTTTTTGTCTTGTGCGCCATCTGGGGCGGAACCTACTGGCAGGTTGAAAGGGACCGCCAGACAACCTACGCCGCCATCAGGCACGACGGCGACACACTCAGCCGCACCTTCGAAGAACACGTCTTCAGGATAATAAGAAATTTCGACCAAAACCTCACCACAATCAAAACCAATTACGAAGACGCCCAGGCCGTCGCCCCCGATGTGCTCAGACTCATCCGCACCATTTCCCGCGATCCGGCCGTAATCCAGGCGGCAATAATTAACCCTGCCGGCGAAATGGTAGCCAGCCTCGTACCCGCCGCCCCCGGCCTCAACTTTTCCGGCAGGCCCTACTTCCTTGCCCAACAGGACGCGGCCTTCGGCCAGCTGTACATAAGCGAGCCCTTCACCGGACTGGTTACCGGCAAATCCTCCATCGCCTTCTCGCGCCGCATCGAAAGCCCCGACGGCTCCTTCGGCGGCATCGCCTACCTTGCCATGGACGCCGCCTACCTGTCCAGCTTCTACCAGGAAATGGCACTGGGCGAGCAGTACGTTATCAGGATTGTCGGCACCGACCGGACGGTACGCGCCAGCAGCAACGTCTCCGAAGTCGGCGTACGTATAGTGGGCGGCATACTGTTCGACAACCTTGCCCAAAGTCCGGCGGGCTTCTTCGAAACCGGCGGCAACACCTTCGGGCGGCCGAGACTGATAAGCTACCGCCAGATGCGCGACTACCCGCTCATCGTCCAGGTGGGCGTATCCCAGGAAGTCCTCGCCCCCCTTCACCAGCGGCGCAGCCTCTACCTTGGCGTCGCCTGGGCCGGCAGCATATTCGTCATCCTTTACACCGCCGGGCTCGTCGCCCGCTCCCGCAGGCACCGCCAGAGCGAGGAGCGGTTCAGGACCATCGTCACCAACACGCCGGTAATCATCTACTCCCTCGACGGGCGCGGCCGCTTCACCCTCACCGAAGGACGCGGCCTCGGCAAGCTCGGCCTCCGGCCTGGGGCATACGTCGGCCAGTCGATATTCGAAATCTTCAAAGACTATCCGGAGGGCTTCGACAGCGTGCGGCTGGCGCTCGGCGGCGAGCGGGTCTATTCCGACCATGCCATCGACGGCGTCCACCTCGCCAACCGCATGGTACCCATGTTCGACGGCGCCGGGCGGGTGACGGGCGTCATCGGCGCCGCCGTCGACATCACCGAGCAGAAACAGGCCGAGGAGCGGCTGCGGGAAAACGAAGAGCGCCTGCAGGAAAGCTTCGACGAACTGTTCGCCGCCCACGAGCAACTCGTCACCGCCGAAGAGGAACTGCGCCGTCAATACACCGTCGCCACCGAACGGGAAGAAGCCATCGCCCGCCGCAACGCCGTCCTCGCCTCGCTCCACGAAGTGGCCGTCGGCCTCGTAAACCGGCTGGACTTTTACGAAGTGCTCAATACCATCGTAACTCAAGCCTCCGACCTCGTCGGCACGCCGCACGCTTTTCTCTGCCTGGCCGACGAAGACGCGGGCGTATTCGAGACGAAAGTCGGCCGCGGCCTGTACGAAGGACGCCGCGGTGTCAAAATCGCGATTACCGGTGGGCTGGCGGGTAAAACCTACCGCAGCGGCGAAGTCTGCATCGTCGAAGACTACGCAAGCTGGCCGGAAAGGCTGCCGGGAGCCTTTTTCGATCAATTTCAGAGCGTCATAAGCGTCCCGCTCAAGGAAGGGGGTCGAGTCATCGGCGTCGTCGGTCTCAGCCTCCTGGCAGGCGAGCGGAGATTCACCGCCGACGACTTCGCCCTCCTCGGCCAGTTCGGCGAACTCGCCGCCATCGCCCTCGCCAACGCCCGCCTCTATACCACCCTGTCGGCGGCCGAGCGCAAGCTGCGGGATAACCACGAAGACCTGACCTCCGCTCACGAAGAGCTGCTCGCCACCGAAGAAGAGCTCCGCCTGCGCTACGACGAAGTGCTGAAGGCCAACGAACAAATCTCCCGCCAGAACGTCCTCCTGTCCACCGGGCAGCAAACCGTCCTCAGCGTCATCAACAAACTCGACATGGACGAACTGCTGGTCGCCATCCTCACCCGGGCCGCCGCCATCACCGGCGCCGCCGATGCCTTCGTCTCCCTGCCGTCCGCCGCCGGCGCCAGCCTCAACATAAAAGCCGGCCTCGGCCTCTACAGCGGCGACTTCCCCCCCGTCGCCGTCGGCGAAGGCCTTATGGGCAAAGTATTCCTGACCGGCAAAGCGGAAGTCGTCAACGACTACCAGAGCTGGCCGGACAGGTTCGCCGCCCCGGTCGGCGGCAGAATCCACGCCCTTGTCGCCGCCCCCCTGCGCGACGGTCAAAAGATCGCCGGCGTCATCGGCCTGGCACACTGTGAGCCAGGGCGGAAATTCGACGCCGAGCAGGTTGGCCTCCTCGAATACTTCTGCGAATTCGCCTCCCTCGCCCTTGCTAACGCCGCCCTTCACTCCTCCCTTCAGCACGAGCTCGACGAACGGCGGCAAAGCGAAACCACCCTCGGCGAGATCCTCGACAGCACCAACGACGCCATCATCGTCAACGACCAAGACGGCGGCATCGTCTGGACCAACAGCCGCACCGTGGAAATGTTCGGCTACTCCGAAGACGAACTCAAACAGCTCGGGTCTATCCTCATATCCACCCCGCAACATTACGCCGCCGCCGTCGCCGCCATGCGCAAGGCGGTCAACGAAGGTCCGCAGCTCTATGTGCGCGACACCGTAACCAAAAGCGGGCGGAGGATTGTCGTCGAGATAAGCTCCCGGCGGGCGACCATCGACGGCCGGGTGCGCTGCCTCACGGTAATGCGCGACATCACCGACCGGCTGCAGGCCGAAAAAGACCTCGCCAAATCCGAAGCGGAAAAGCAGGCCGTCCTCGATGCCATCCCCGACCTCATGCTCATCTTCGACCAGAACGGCAACCTGCTCGATTACCGCAAGCCGGACGACATCGAAATATATGTTGATGCCGGGCCGCACCTCATCGGCCGCAACATCGCCGACGTAGTCCCCGCCGACGTCGCCGGCAACTACCGCCGCTGCATCAGCCAGGCCATCGCCACCGGCAAGACCCAGTTCTATGAGTACAACATCAACATCCGCGGCGCGCTCCGCTACCGCGACATGCGGTTCTCCAAGGTCAGCGACACCGTCGTCCTTGCTATGATGCGGGATATGACGGCCATCAAACATTCCGAAGCCCAGCTCGAGTTCCTCAGCATGCACGACACCCTCACCGGCGTCTACAACCGGACCTACTTCGAAGACGCCATGCGCAAAGTCGCCTGGCAGGACACGCGCGGCGTCGCCATCCTCGTTTGCGACGTCGACGGGCTCAAACTCATCAACGACACTCTCGGCCACCGCGCCGGCGACGACCTCCTCTGCGTCGTTACCTCCGGCCTGCGGTCAACCGTCGTATCCGGCGACGACATCGTAGCCCGGATCGGCGGCGACGAATTCGCCGTCATCATCTACGGCCCCGACAAAGTCAGGATCGAGCGCGCCCTCGATGCGCTGGCCAGATTCGTCCTCGAATACAACCACAAAAACCCTCAGCTGCCACTCAGCCTATCCGTCGGCTGGGCGGCCGACTACATCGGCAGCAAGCGGGCCGAGGAACTCTTCAAATTGGCCGACAACGACATGTACCGCCAGAAACTGCACCAGAGCCAAAGCATGCGAAGCTCCATCGTCCAGACCATGATGCGCGCCCTCGAAGAACGCGACCACATCACCGAAGGCCACGCCGACCGCCTCCAGCACCTCGCCGAAAAGCTCGGCCAACAGCTGGGCCTGCCGGGCGGCCGTCTCGCCGACCTCCGCCTGCTGGCCAAATTCCACGACATCGGCAAGGTCGGCATCCCCGACAACATCCTCAACAAGCCCGGTCGCCTCACCGAAGAGGAAATGGCGATAATGCGGCGGCACTGCGAGATAGGCTACCGGATCGCCCGTGCCTCCTCCGAACTATCGCCCATCGCCGAATGGATCCTCAAGCACCAGGAATGGTGGAACGGCAAAGGCTATCCCCTCGGCATAGCCGGCGAGGACATCCCGCTCGAATGCCGTATCCTCGGCATCGCCGACGCCTATGACGCCATGACCAGTAACCGGCCTTACCGCAAAGCCCTCGCCCACGAAGACGCCCTTGCCGAAATCGCCCGATGCGCCGGCAGTCAATTCGACCCCCTTCTCGCCCGACTGTTCATAAAAATGTTCGACTAAGCCGGCCTGTCTCTCGGCGCTGCAATCCCGAACCCCCAAAAGCGCCTTCCGGCGATGAGCCGGAAGGCGCTTTTTAGAGCCAATAATACCTTCCTTGGCCAGTATCTCAAAGCGCTTGATTTTATCGATCAACTTGTCATAAAAATTATCTGATTGCAGAGAGAGGTGTGAAAGTAAACGGCGCAGAAAATACTATAATTCATGCAAGAATCCGGAAACGAGGTAGGCCCGCTTGAGACTTAAAGCTAACTTGATGCTACTGATCGCCGCAGCCATTTGGGGGTTTGCCTTTGTTGCCCAACGGGTGGGCATGGACTATGTGGGGCCGTTTACCTTCAACGGGGTGAGGTTCGCGCTCGGCAGCCTGTCCCTCATACCGCTGATGCTCTTCCTCAAGGGCGACTCGCCGCCAACGGGCGTCGCCGGCGATGCTGCGCTCACAGCGTGGCGCGCCGGCGTTATCGCGGGGGTGGTACTTTTTGTCGCCGCCTCTCTGCAACAAATCGGCCTGGTATATACGACGGCCGGCAAAGCCGCGTTCGTCACCTGCCTCTATATCGTCTTCGTGCCGATCGCTGGCATATTCATGCGCCAACGCGTTGCCATCAACACATGGTTAGGCTGTCTCCTCGCCGTCGTGGGTCTTTATTTCCTCTGCGTCAGAGATAGCTTTAGCCTCGCCTACGGCGATTTTCTCGAACTGGTGGGGGCCTTCTTCTGGACAGCCCACATCCTACTCATCGACCGCTTTTCCCGGCAGGTCGATACGATCAAGCTGGCCTTCTTTCAATTCGTTACCTGCTCGGCGCTTTGCCTGGGTACCGCCCTGCTGTTCGAAACCATCAGCTGGAACGGCATTATCCAGGCCGGGATTCCCATTCTTTACGGCGGGCTTTGCTCGGTAGGCGTGGCGTACACCTTGCAAGTCGTCGGCCAGAAAAACTCCCCGCCGACCCACGCCGCCATTATCCTCAGCCTCGAAACCGTCTTCGCGGTCATCGGGGGATACTTGCTCCTTGACGAGTACCTCGATACATCCGGGGTTATCGGGTCTGCGCTGATGCTGGCCGGAATGCTGTTGTCGCAGCTGCGCATCCCGGATCTGCGAGCCGCAAGGAAATACCGGGACGGCGGGACATAAACGCCAGCCGCATGGCTGCGGGTAGGTAAGTCCTCCCAAGCCTTGACTTAGCAGGGGTTATTGTTTATAATAAATGTTACTGGGTAGTATACCTAGACGATATACAGAGAGGTTCAGCATCCAGAGAATCCAACACATGCGGGCGTAGCTCAGTGGTAGAGTACCGGCTTCCCAAGCCGTGGGTCGCGAGTTCGAATCTCGTTGCCCGCTCCAGTAACATCAGGGCTCCAGGCAATTTGCCTGGAGCTTTTTCTTATGTTTGAATGCTATTTGTATGCTACGACGCTTGCTACAGGTGAGGTTGATGGGGCAATAATGATGGAAGATAAAATGACCTTCGAAAGTTCCAGAAAAATTAGCCCCTTTTTTGGGTGTCGGGTATGTACACAGAGTTAGGCTGTGTAAGTGACCTGATATAACTGGTGGTGGCTACTACTAGACTGAACAGTGGCGCGGAAAGCACTTGAACGGGTGCGGGAGCTTGAATGGTATGCAGGAGTCTGACGAGGCGTTGTTCGGGATGCTGGTGAGCTTAAAGGGTAATAAATCTGGTTCAAGTGTATTGCGGGCCGGGGCCGGGTGATAGAAATTTCATAATGCTTTTGGGGGTGCCGGTATGCTGCAGCGGCTTTAACCAGTTCTTGGCGCGAGCATAGAAATTTATGTTAAAATATCTTTAAAGTTAAAATGCGGGAGCGGACAATCTCCGGAGGTCTCGCCATGCTTCCCAATGACGCTGGACAACTCTATACCCGCAAGTCTCTCAGCCAGTCCCTGCAAGGAATCTGGGAATATCCCCTCGCGGTGGTGCAAGCGCCGATGGGCTACGGCAAAACCACCGCGGTCAGGGAGTTTTTGCGGAGCTGCCGGGCCCGGGTGCTGTGGCAGACGGTGTTCGATTCCTCGGTCGCCGCTTTTTGGAACGGCTTCAGCCGCCTGTTCGGCAGGCTCGACCCGGCCTGCGGCCGGAGCCTGGCCGGGCTGGGCGTGCCCGGCGACAGCCTGCTACGGGAAGAAGCCGTCGAACTCGTCGGCGCCGTGCGGTTTCCCGCGCCCACGGTCATCGTCATCGACGACTACCATCTGCTATCATCCGAGAATATCGACCGCTTTTTTGAGCGGCTGGTCCGGGCGGACATACCCGGCCTGCATATCCTGCTCCTGTCCCGGAGCGCCTTCGGCGAAAATACCGCCGAATTGGTGATGAAGGGGCATTGCCTACTGCTGGATAAACAGGACTTCGAGCTCACCGCTGGCGAGATCGCCGAATACTGCAAACTGCGCGGCGTCAGGCTGAAGAGCGGGGAAGCCGCGTTTCTCCATTCCGCCACCGAAGGCTGGATCAGCGCCGTCTATCTTTACGGCCTCGCTTACCGGCAGACCGGGCGGCTCGATCAGCAGCCCGCCAGCCTGTACGAACTGATGGACAAGGTCGTCTACCAGCCCTGTTCCGCCGAAATGAAGGAATTTCTCGCGGCAATGTGCATTTTCGACACCTTTACCCTGGCCCAGGCCGAGCATATGTGGCCCAAGGGCAACGCGGCCGACCTGCTGGCCCAGCTTACGGCGGAAAACGCCTTTATCGCCTTCGACCATGCCAGCCAGACCTACAGCATGCACAACATCCTGACCGGCTACCTACGGCGGATCTTCGACCGGCGGGACACGGAAAGCCGCCGGGCCGCATGGCGGATGGCGGGCGAATGGTACACAAGCGTCGGCGACTATAACCGCGCCATGGATCACTTCTATCGAGCCGCCGATTTCGGGAGGCTGCTAGCCACCATCGATACCGCCGGCTTCTACATTTTCGCCCGCCAGCCCAAGGAAGCCCGCCGCGCCTACTTTCGCGAATGCCCGCCGGAGATAAGGGCGCGGCATCCGGGGGCCGGCCTCACCTTTGCCTACGAATTGCTGGTGGCCAACGAGATGGCGCCGTTCGCCGACCAGTGCCGGGAGGTGGCCGGCCACATCGAGGCGATGCCCGGACTCGAAGACCGGGTCCGCCTGCAGCTACAGGGCATGCTGGAAATAATGAAGGGCTATGCCGCCTACAACGACCTCGAGGCCACCGTCGGGCATTACAAAGCGGCCTGGGAACTGCTGAAAGGTCCTGCGGAATTTGTTGATACCAGAGGGTCGGCGACGATGGGCTCGCCGTCCGTGCTCTACCTGTACTACCGCGAGAGCGGCCGGCTAGCGGCCACGGTCAGGACGATCATAGCGGAAGCCCCCAGTTACTTCCGCCTGACCGGCGGCCACGGCGCCGGCGTGGAATATGTGATGGAAGCCGAACGCCATTACTATCGCGGCGATTTCGACAACGCGGAAATCGTCGCCCATAAGGCCCTGCACATCGCCAGGGCCAAGCGACAGCCCTCGGTCATCCTGTGCGGCGACTTCCTCCAGATACGGCTGGCCCTCCTCAGGGGCGACTGGGATTACGTGCAGGACAGCCTGCGACAGGCGCGGGAAATAATAAAGCAGCAAACCACATTTACGTATATGCATACTCTCGATATGTGCGAAGGATTCATTTTCGCCTGCCTGAACCGGGGCGAGCGGATCCCCGGCTGGATCGCCGCGGGAGAGCTGCCGGACACCGTCTACGTTACCTGCCACGCCTTCTGCCATATCATCCGGGCCAAGGCGCTCCTGATCGCCGGCCGCTACCGGGAGCTTGCCGGTGTCGCCGGCCAGCTCATCGCCGACGCCGGCTTTTTCCCCAACCTGCTGGCTCAAGTTTACATTCACATCTGCGAGGCCGCCGCCCTGGCGCGCCTCGGCCGGCAACAGGCCGCGCTGGCCGCGCTGGGGCAGGCCCTTGACCTGGCGGCCCCGGACGGGGTTGTCATGCCGTTCGTGGAAAATGGCGAGGATATCGCCGCATTGCTGGCCGAACTGCAGGCCGCCGGCCGGCACCGGGACTTCATCAGCGGAATCCGCGAAATGTATCCGCCGATTGCCGAAAAGTGGCGCGCGATCGCGGCGAAGCTGGAAAGCGCCGGCGGCATGCCGTCGCTCACCGAGCGGGAAGCGGCCGTTGCCGAGCTCGTCGCGGCGGGACTGTCGGACCAGGCGGTGGGAAAAACGCTGCACATAGCGGAAGTCACCGCCAAGAAAGCGCTACACAGCGCTTACAGGAAACTGGGCGTCAGCAACCGCGCCGCGCTGACCAGAGTGATGCTTGAGCAACAAGACAAATGATTAGAAACCCCGGCTTGCGCCGAGCCTAAAGGCGACAGCGGAAACCGCGGTTGCACTTTCCCGGCGATGCCGGATAGAACGACTATGGTTCCGCTTGCGTCGGGGACTTAGCGGAAGCCAAGTCTTTTCTTATGTCGGTCAGAAATGTTATACTTTCTGATCGACAAATATATCCGTTCGGATAGATATAAATGAAGTCCAACTTACTTTAAAATGAAAGTGAGTTGGACTTCTTCCATATAACTCCTTGACCGGGAGGTACTCCCTATGGCGAAAATCACGTCCGTCATCACCGGCGACGAATATCTCCTGACCGTTCTCCTGGATAGCAACAATTCCGTGACAATCGACATGGGAAAAAAGCTCCTGACCATCCGCTTTTCCGAACTTAGGGACAAGGCGGTGTTCCGGGCGGCGAAAACCGACGGGAAGTCGGTTTACTGGCCGGGGGGATTCTCGCTCGACCTCGACGAGATCATGGAGATAGCCGTGAAATAAAAAAATGCAAGAATTTGTTAAGAGAGAAGACATATGCGCTATTCAAAAAGGATCGATCGATTCGTATTTCGGAAAGAGGATCTTCCCCTCGAAACCGTCATCCTGTTGATCGGCGGCATGGCGCTGGCGATTACCGGCGGCCTGCTTTTTCTCGTCGCCGCCAGCAGGCTTCCCTACTACGAAAACGGGTTCTTCGGCTTGCTCCTGATCGTTTTCGCCCTGCAGACAATCACTATGGGGAAAACTCCCTTCGGCGACCTGCGCCGATCCAAACCCTTACTTTTTTTTGGTGTCGCCATCGCCTCCCTCGGCATCGTTACCTGCTTCATCCCCGGCCTTTTCGACCCCTTTCCCCGCATTCTGCTCTTCGCCTGTTTCGGCCTGGGTGGCGTGCTGCAGCTTCTGTGGGCGTACCGTGACGAAACGAGGATGCGTACCTGGATGCAATACGGGGGGGTATTTCGCCACCTGGTTTTTGCCTGCGCAAGCGTATATGGGCTGTCGACGCTTGCCGGACTGCTGCTCTGGATACACCCCCCGCTGCCGACACCAATCACGGCGACGATCATGCTCCTGTTCGGCCTTATGGTCATCTACCTTGGCGGCGTACTGCGGTTGGTTTATCGCGCCTATCCCGAGGCGGAATCCTCCCGCAGCGACCAGCTCGGCCTCTCCCTCGACCACTCCCTGCTGTTGCTCATCGGCGTTTTCATGATCCTGCTCGGCGTGTTGCTGATCCCCGTGAGTCTCGGGTTGCTCCCCTTTTCGGGCAGCGCGCAACTGGGCTTGCTGATGATCATTTTTGCCATTCAGATGCTGGCATCAGGCAACACCCCCATCGGCCTCTCCCTCCCCCGTTCCTGGCTCGTGGTCGGCTGCGGGGTCCTGTTTGCGGCGCTGGGCATCGTCTCCTGCGTCATTCCCGACATATTGGTCGCCCCGTTGACCCGCCTCGTGGGCGTGCTCAACATCCTCGGCGGCCTCATCCCGCTGGGGAAACTCCTGCTCCTTTCCGCCCAACCGGCAAACGAAAGCGCCGCCCCTGCCCATCCCCTGCTAAAGAAGCTTTCCCGCACCCAACTGACCCTGAATCTGCTCGCGATCATATTCGGCACGTCAATGCTCATTCCGGGCATCATCCCCGGACTCGTCGTCGGCGCGATCCTCGCCGCGAACGGCGGCGTTCTCCTGTACCTGCTTCATCTTTTGCTCGCCATTGCCGCCCTGGCCAAAGAGGCGTCGCAAGCTCCGTAACGTTTAGCAAAAATTTGTTTATCGAAGGAGGTTGACCCATGTTCAGGTTCGACGACACCAAGTGCTACAGAATGCCGGCCCATTTCGGAGGATACGACTACGTTGCCGAGGGCACCCGTTACCACGATAATGTGATCCTTTCCTTTTCCTACACCACTGATAGAAAGATGCTCGAAGCCTACATACCCGAAGCCTTCGAGCTGGTGCGGCCGGAATTGGGCATCGCCTTCACCCAATGCCGCCAAGTCGATTGGATGGCGGGATCGTCTTACAATCTGGTGATGGTGAGCGCTCCCGTGCGGTTCAATGGCGCCCGCGACCAGGTGGAGGCACCATATGTGCTGGTCATCTGGGAGAACAAAACCACCCCCATTCTGTCAGGGCGGGAGGAGACGGGCTTCCCGAAAATCTACGCCGACATCGAAAACCTGCATAGCTTTTCGGGTAACTACTTCACCAACGTCAGCTACGAAGGCAACACCTTCCTGCGCCTTCATTTCTGCGACGCCGTGCCTGTTGCCGAACAGGAACCCGCCCGGATAAAAATTGTTCCGATGGACGCCATCGGCTGGCGCTACATTCCCAAGGTGGGAGGCCCCGGCGCGGACCTGAGCCAGCCCGTTTTTTTCCCGCAGGAGTGCGAAGCGGCCCGAGCGTGGACGGGGAAAGGAACCGTTCAATGGACCGAACTTTCATGGCTGCAAAACCCGTCACAGGTGCGCATCATCAAGGCGCTCGCCGAACTGCCGATTCTCGAAATGGGACCGGCCATGATGATGGAGGGGGCTCTCGTCCTTAAGGCGCCCCTGGCCCGTGTGCTGGAATAGAACCAAGGAGGGGTACGACATGAAGGAGTTTTTTGAAAACAAAGTGGCCGTCGTCACCGGCGGCGCGTCGGGCATCGGCCTCGCCCTCTGCGAAGAGCTGCTCTTCCTTGGGGCGAAGGCCGTGGTTCCGGCTGACCTGGACGAAGACAAGCTGAAAACGGAATGTGCCCGGCTCCAAGCCGCCTATCCGGGAAAAGTGCTGGGCGTCCGCACCGACGTCACCAGCCGGGAGAGCATATTCGCCCTGATAAAGAAGGCAGCGGAATTCGGGGCGGGGCGCGTCGACCTGCTCTTCAACAACGCGGGTATGGGGCTGATGAAACCTTTCGACGACACCACCGATGCCGACTGGAAGTTCGCTTTCGACGTCAACTTTTACGGCGCCCTGTACGGCATCCGGGCGGTGTTGCCGATCATGCGCGCCCAGGGGGGCGGCCACATCGCCAACACCGCCTCGGGCATCGTGTTCTCGCCCATGCCCTACCAAACCTTGTACAGCGCCACAAAATCGGCGCTTATGGCTTTAACTACCTCGCTGCGCAGCGAGCTGTGGGACGAAAACATCCGTCTTTCCACCGTCATTCCCGGCACCGTCGCCACCCCCATGTGGGACAAGGCGGGCGGCGCCCCGGCCAGCGCCATCACGCCGCAAGAATCGGCGCAAGGCATTTTGAAGGGACTTGCGGCCAACGAGCGCATCATCATCCTGACGGACGACGACAAGAGCGGCGCGAAAAATGGTTTTCTTCCGGAATATGGCGAAGCGCTTGATGAATATTTCGTGAATGTGGCGCGACAGAGGCGGAGCGGGAACTTCAAGGCGATTTAGGGGCAAGTGGAACCACAAACCTCGAGAGCCCTGCCAAGCGGAGTCTACCACCGCCGGCCCGCCATGCTGGAGGAGTTTCCGTTGCGGCCGGTTTTTTCTTGACATCCCCTTGCGGCGGGAGTATACTTTAGAAGTGTCGTAAAAATTTAATACTTGTGTCCATATGAAGTCTACGGAACAGCCTGGCCGGGATGCCCCCGCCTGCGGAACCGTGGGCGGATGGAACTCTGGAGAGCCCCTGAATAAGGGCGCCGAAGGTGCAAGTCGGCATGCGTGCAGCCGATGAATCTCTCAGGCAAAAGGACAGAGCAGTTGATTGATCCGTTCGCGTATTTATAATGCCGCGGATAACTCAAATGTCCATTCTTCGGAGTCAAATCGTACGATTTGACTTTTTTGTTTTGCTTTTTGGCCGGCCGGCCGGGAGATTGATAAAGGGAACGCATGCCCAATCATGCCGGTTGGGGGGATGAAAACGGACTTTACTATGGCATCGCGGGCGATGCCGCGCCGGGTGTTTGCGGCAAGACGGCGAAATGCGCGGCGAAAACAAACTAAAGGGAGAGGTAGAAAACTATGCACAAATCAGTACTGAGAATGACGGTAATTTCGCTGGTAATAATCATGCTGGCAGGCCTGCTGGCCGGCTGCGGGAGCAATTCCTCTTCTTCCGCCGAAATAAAAATCGGCCTGCTCAACGAACTGACCGGCGGCAATGCCACCTTCGGCGCCTCGACCACCAACGGCGCCAAGATGGCCATAAAAGAAGCCAACGCCAAGGGCGGGGTGCTCGGCAAACAGATCAAAGCCATCGTCGCCGACAACAAGAGCGAGCCATCCGAGTCCGCCAACGGCATGACCAAACTCCTCGCCCAGGACAAAGTCGTCGCCGTCACCGGCGTCTTCGCCAGCTCCAACGCCATCGCCGCCTCCAACGTCGCCGAATCGGTCAAAGTGCCCTTCCTCGCCGTCGGCGCCACCAACCCCAAAGTGACGGTCGACGAAAAAAGCGGCAAAGTGAAAGACTACACCTTCCGGGTCTGCTTCATCGATCCCTTCCAGGGCACGGTGGGCGCCAACTTCGCGCTCACCACCCTCAAACTCAAAAAAGCGGTAATCCTCGTCGACAACAGCAGCGACTACAGCAAAGGCCTGGCGGCGTTCTTCAAGGCCGCCTTCGCCAAGGGCGGCGGCGCCGTCCTCGGCGAGGAA
The DNA here is from genome assembly GCA_022839045.1 of Sporomusaceae bacterium. Next base: position 1,219 of record JALHDI010000045.1, on the reverse strand, counting down.
GCCTACCTGCAGAAAGACCAGGACTTCAAAGCCATCCTCACCAAGGCCAAAGCCCTCAACCCCGAAATGATCTATGTGCCCGGCTATTACGAGGAAGTCGGCAAAATCGTCAAGCAAGCCCGCGAGCTCGGCATCACCGTGCCGATCGTCGGCGGCGACGGCTGGGATTCCCCCAAACTCGTCGAAGTCGGCACCGCCGCCGCTCTCAACAACACCTACTTCACCAACCACTACTCGGTCGAAGACACCAGCGCCGCCTCCAAAGCCTTCGTTGAGGCCTACAAGAAAGAGTACGGCCAAACCCCCGACGCCATGGCCGTGCTCGGCTACGACGCCGCCAACGTCCTCATCGACGCCATCAAGCGCGCCAACAGCACCGAGCCGGCCAAGATCCGCGAAGCCCTGGCCGCCACCAAAGACTTCCCGGCGATCACCGGGGCCACCACGCTCAACGCCACCCACGACGCGGTCAAAAGCGCCGTCATCATCGAAATGAAAAACGGCAAGCAAGTCTACAAAGCCACCGTCAAACCGTAACCCCAAGCCCGCCGGCGCATCCGCCGGCGGGCCTTCATATTTTTCCTCCGTCCGTCCCCAATATCGCGCCAATCGCCCCTTCCCTAGCAGGAAGGCAATAAACTGCGGCGAAAATAAAAAAGACGGTTCCATAATCCGGTACAGGCGGAAAAGCCGTCCAACCCCGGCGCCGACCGCCGGGCGCGCAGGAAGGATATGGACGCCGCGAAAAAGCCACACTAATCCCGCCGGGGCATAAAATCTTCCCGCCCCCATAGAAAACGACATAACGAGCAGGAGGTACATAATAATGGCCCTGATAGGCAAAGTCCTCGTCGCCCAGGGAGGCGGACCCACCGCCGTCATCAACCAGACCCTGGCCGGCATCGTCCTCGAAGCCCGCAAATTCTCCCAAATCACCAAAGTATACGGCGCGGTCAACGGCGTCGCCGGCATCGTCCGCGAAGACTTCCTCGACCTCACCCAGGAAACCACCCACAACCTCGAACAGGTCGCCCTCACCCCCTCCTCCGCCCTCCTCTCCACCCGCGACAAGCCTGACAGCAAATACTGCCACGAAATATTCAAAGTATTGAAAGCCCACGACATCCGCTACTTCTTCTACATCGGCGGCAACGACTCGGCCGACACCGTCCGCATCGTCAACGACGAAGCCGAAGCCTCCGGCTACGAAATGCGGGCC
>JALHDI010000177.1 GCA_022839045.1 Sporomusaceae bacterium | reverse complement strand
GCCGTGGCGGCGGCGGGTGTCGGCCGGGCAGCCGGAGATGACGGTGATCCTGACCGCGGGGTCGACGTCGGTCAGGGCTTCGATCATGGCTGTCAGCATCGCTTCGTCGCCGGCGTTGCCGAATCCGTAGTATCCGGAGATGACGATCTCACTCATGAGGGGCAAGTCTCCTTCCCAGCAAGAACGAGAGATAGTGCAGGAGTTGTACGGCGACGACGGCGAGGATGCCGATGAGGGCTCCTACCAAAAGCCCGTCGAGACCCCTGACGAACGACATGAAGATGGGGGTGCGCAGGTGGGCGAAGGTTTCGACCAGCGAGCCCTGCCCCACGGTGGCGGCGACGATGAGGACGTAGTGGGCGAGCCGCGGCCACTGGCGGTAGAGGGCCACGACGGCGACGAGGAAGGCGGGGTGGCCGATGAGGAATTCTTTCTCCCGCGGCCGGGCGTACATGGTCTGTTCGAGGAAGGTCCTGAGTTTGATTTCGAAGGCGGGAACGGGCACGCCGGCGGTGTGGCCCGAGCGGCCGATGAAGATCCAGGCGGCGCCGGCGCCGGCGGCGAAGAGGAGCAGGGTTTTGACGTAGACGGGGTAGTCGAGGATGCGTTTGAGCTGGGCGGCGACGGCCTGCGGGCTGTCGATGTGCCCGCCTTCCCACGGGTTGTAGCGTACGATGTAGATGACGGTGATGAGGATGAGGGGCACGAGCAGGGTGAGCTTGACGCCGCGGAAGATTTCGATTTCGAGCAGGAAGCGGATGTCGCCGAGGACGGCGCCTAGGTAGAGGCCGCCGGCCAGGGACATGGCGGTGACGACGGCGAGGCCGCCGAGGCCGTCGACGAGGATGCGCCGCAGCGAGGAACCTTCCTGGGGGGGGCGGCTCCGCCAGCGGTCGAGCTGCCAGGTCATGGCGAGGGTGGGGAACAGTATGGCCGCGGCGAGGGCGGTGGCCTGGCGGGCCAGGGTGCCGCCGCCGGCGAGAACGGGGATGATGAGGGGCAGGGCGACGACGGCGAGGAGGATGTACTGCCAGCGGGGGGCGAACGGCCAGACGAGGGTGAGGAAGAGGACGCCGGCCGCGGTGGCGCCGAGGATGACGACGGCCAGGAGCCAGGGGGCCGGGAAGTAGGGTTGGAAGACGCCGGCCCGGCCGAGGGTGAAGCCTTTGGCTTCGACGGCTTTTTTCATGCCGCTGATGTAGCGGAGGTTTGTTTCGGTGAGGTTTAGGCCGGGGTCGGTGCGTTCGAATTTGCGCAGCAGGTTGACCCTGATGTTGCGTTCCCGGTCGGAGAGCGCCCAGCGGTTGATGGCGGTGTTGACGGCAAGCCTGGGCTGTTCGTCTTTGGGGATGACGTAGACGCGGGCGGCCCGGTAGCCGGCCGCGGCGGCGATGGCGGTGAGGCCGTCCTGCCTGATGAACTGGAGCTGGACGGGGTGTTCGACCATGTAGAGGGTGTAGCCGCTCTCGGCGATGAGGCGGGCGGTGAGCGGCAGGAGGTCGGGGAAGCCGAGGGCTTCCTCGCCGACGAACATCAGGCCGCTGATGTGGGCGGCGAAGGGGCTGAGGCGGGCGAAGACGGCGTTGACGTCGTCGGGTTTGACTTTGGTGTAGTTGCTGGGCCGGGCGACGATGGCGAAGCCGTTGTCGGCGGCGTCTTTCATCTGGTGGCTGGGCAGGCCGAGGTTCCATTTGAGGGTTTTGTCGAAGCTGGTGTCGACGGCGACGGCCAGCCGGCGGTCGAGGGGGGTGAGGGGATGTACCCGGCCCTGACCGAGGCGGCGGGCGAGGTCGGCGGTGAGTTCTTCGAAGAAGCTCTGGTCGCCGGGGTTCTGGCTGTCGGCGAATATGTATACTTGGGCGGGGTCGATGCGGCCGCCATTTTCCTGGAAGAGCGGTTTGTCGATTTCGCCCGAGCGGTAATGGGCGAGGAGTTCGGCGCCGGGGACGACGGTGAGTTTGCCGCTTTTCTGGAGTTTTTCGAGGGTCATTTCGTAGATGGCGACGGAGGTGAGGCCCGCTTCTTTGAGCATGCGCATCATTTCGGGCAACGGCACGCCTTCCATCTGGGCGAGTTCGACGATCTCCTCGTAGTCCATGACGGTTTCGACCCGGGAGTTGTTGACCTCGACGGTATGCCGCTGCCAACCGATCGCCAGGGCGGCCAGCAGGCCGGCGACGATGAGGGCGACCAGCACCCGGTTGTATCTGAAGTGTGTCAAAGTTCTCCCACCTTGTTTGTGATTGGCGCAGCTGTGGCAGGGATCGCGGCACTATATTTTTCCTGATTTAACCAACGTTTATGCAGGGCCTGGCAAAGATGCCAAACGTTACATTATTCTGCCATGTGGGATTAATGTCCTGCAAGGGATTGAGTAAGAATATACACGTTGTTTCTAAAAAGCTCCAGATGCAAGGCGGCTCCGAGAACGCGAAGCGACGCGTACTCGGAACGTACGCTAGCGAGCGCCCGCAGGAACAACCAATGTATCGGCTGAGATTGCAAAACCCGGCGGGGCCGGGTTTTTTTATGGGGTTCGGTTGTCGGCGGTGATGGTTATCCGGCCTGCGTCCATGACGACGCTCTTGGCTTTGACGCCGAAGGGCAGTTTCCGGAGGTCGACGAGGGGGATTTCGGTGAGGACGGCGCCGCCGATGTTGCCGACGGCGGTGTTGTTGAGCAGGAAGTGGTCGGTGACGAATTTGATCCGGTGGCCGTCGCCGACGACTTTGCCGTCGAGGCCGATGGCGATGCTGGCTATCTGGCCGAGGAGGAAGTTGGCGCTGACGTTGACCTTGCCCGGCTCGATTTTGACCTGGGCGTTCTTGACGCCTTTGACGCTCTGGCTGAGGAAGCGGCTGAGCTCTTCCTGGGTGATGACGGCGGTGAGATCGATGTCGCGCACCCCGCGAACGGCGACTTTGCGCTGGGAGATAAGGGTGGGCATGTCGATGGCGACGTCTTTGAGGGTGGCGTCGAGTTCGGCGAAGGTAATTTTGTCGACTTTGGAGTCGTAGGCGTGGATGCGGATGCTGTCGAAGCGGCCGTCAAGCATGAGGATGGCCGGGCGCTTGGCGACTTGGGCGGTGACCCGGTCGCTGCCGGTGGCGCCGCTCATGCCCCGGGCGATGAGGCCGCCGACGAGCGCGGGCATGGCGACCTCGCCGACGACAATGACGGCGATGATGAGGAGGATGATTACGGTCAGGCGTTTCACAGAAGCAACGCCTCCTATTCTTCGGCGCTTTTACCGCCGCTCTTGAGGTAGGTTTCGATGAAGGCGCCTAGCTCGCCGTCCATGACCGCCTGGACGTTGCCGGTTTCGATGCCGGTGCGGTGGTCTTTGACGAGGCTGTAGGGGTGGAATACGTAGGAGCGGATCTGGCTGCCCCATTCGATGGCCTGGTAGTCGCCGCCGATTTCTTCTTTCTTTTCTTCGCGTTTCTGGCGCTCGAGCTCGAAGAGTTTGGCGCGCAGGAGGCGCATGCATTGTTCGCGGTTCTGGATCTGGGAGCGCTCGCTCTGGCACTGGACGACGACGCCGGTGGGGATGTGGGTCATGCGGACGGCGGAGTCGGTTTTGTTGATG
>JALHDI010000176.1 GCA_022839045.1 Sporomusaceae bacterium | reverse complement strand
ACACCAACTTCGCCCTCCTCGTCTCCAAAAGCTTCACCGAACCCTTCAAAGAACCCATCACCTACGGCAAATCGATCGCCAAACTCGCCAACCTGTTGGGCGGCGGCGTCATCGTCCAGCGTCTCGGCGACCTCCTCGACGGCCGGCGTTCCACCCCGGAGCGCATCAGCCGCGGCATGGTCGAGCCCACCCTCAAAGACGCCACCCCCGGCGACCTCAGCCTCGTCCTCCCCTACCGCCACATGGTAGCCATCATCGAAATGCTCGAAGCCCTTGATAAGATCGCGCCCGGCGTCAACTCCCGCCACACCCTGCTCTACGGCGTCGAAGTCAAATTCTACTCCTCCCGCCCCCGTCTCAGTCCGGTGCTGGAAAGCGAAATCACTAACTTCTTCGCCGCCGGCGACGGCGCGGGCGTCACCCGCGGCCTCGCCCAGGCATCGGCCGCCGGCGTAGTAGTGGCCAAAGAGATCATCGCCCGCGAAGGCAAAGCGTAAGAGACTGACTCGTGCCGGGCCGTCCCGCAAGGCGGCCTGCCCAGAAGGAGAGATCCGCCGTGATCAAACGCTACACCAACCCCGCCATGGCCAGGATATGGACCGACGAAAACGAATTCCAGACCATGCTCGACATCGAGATATACGCCTGCGAAGCCATGGCCGAGCTGGAACAGATCCCCGCCGCCGCCGTGCCGGTCATCAAAGCGAAAGCCAAATTCTCCGTCGAGCGCATCCGCGAAATCGAGCGGGAAATCCGCCACGACATCATCGCCTTCCTCACCGCCGTAGCCGAGAATGTCGGCGACGAAGCCAAATACATCCACATGGGCCTCACCTCCAGCGACGTCAAGGACACCGCCCTCGGCAGCATGATGGCTCAGGCCGCCGACATCATCATCGATGACCTCGTCAAGCTCCGCGACGTCCTCTTCCGCCGGGCCGGCGAACACAAACACACCGTCATGATCGGCCGCACCCACGGCATCCACGCCGAGCCCATAACCCTCGGCCTCAAATTCGCCCTCTGGCTCGACGAGACCGAGCGCAATATCGAGCGCATGAAACGGGCCCGGGAAACCGTCGCCATCGGCAAGCTTTCCGGTGCCGTCGGCACCTACGCCACCGTCGACCCGCGGGTCGAAGCCCACGTCTGCGCCAAAATGGGCCTCAAGGCTGCCAGGCTCGCCACCCAGGTCATCCAGCGCGACCGCCACGCCGAATACCTTACCACCCTGGCCGTCGTCGCCTCCTCCCTCGACAAATTCGCCACCGAGATCCGCAGCCTCCAGCGCACCGACATCCGCGAAGCGGAAGAATACTTCCACCCCGGCCAAAAAGGCTCCTCGGCCATGCCCCACAAACGCAACCCCATCACCTGCGAACGCATCTCGGGGCTGGCCCGCGTCGTCCGCGGCAACGCCCAGGCGGCGCTCGAAAACGTCGCCCTCTGGCACGAGCGCGACATCTCCCACTCCTCGGTCGAGCGCGTCATCCTGCCCGACAGCACCAGCCTCGTCGACTACATGCTCCGCCTCATGACCGACATCATCGACAAGCTGCTCGTCTACCCCGACGCCATGCAGGCCAACATGAACAAGACCGGCGGCCTCATCTTCAGCCAGCGCCTCCTCCTCGCCCTCGTCGACAAGGGCGTCAGCCGCGAGGACGCCTACCGCTGGGTCCAGCGCAACGCCATGGCCCGCTGGCTCGAAGGCGCCGACTTCAAAACCAACGTCACCCACGACCCCGACATCGCCAAATACCTGTCGCCGGAGGAAATCACCGCCTGCTTCGACCCCTCCCACCACCTGCGGCACGTCGATACCATCATGGCCCGGTTCGGCCTATAAACAAGAGGTGATAACATGTCAGCAGTAATCGTCATCGGTACCCAGTGGGGCGATGAAGGCAAAGGCAAAATCGTCGACAACCTGGCCGAGAAAGCCGACGTCGTCGTCCGCTACCAGGGCGGCAACAACGCTGGTCACACCGTGGTCGTCGACGGCAACGAATTCAAGCTCCAGCTCCTGCCCTCCGGCATCCTCTATAAAGACAAGACCTGCGTCGTCGGCAACGGCGTCGTCGTCGACCCGGCGGTCATGATCAAGGAACTCCGCACCATGCAGGCGAAAGGCGTCGAAACCTCCGACCTCAAGGTCTCCAACCGCGCCCACCTCATCATGCCCTACCACCGGCTTCTCGACGAAGTCGAGGAAGACTACCGCGGCGAACACAAGATAGGCACCACCAAACGCGGCATCGGCCCCTGCTACATGGACAAGAACGCCCGCAGCGGCATCCGCATGGTCGACCTGATGGACGAAGACGATTTCTCCGCCAAGCTCGAGCGCAACCTCGAGGCCAAGAACCATCTTCTTCAGGCCGTCTATGGCGTCCAAGGCTTCGACTTCGAACAGGTCCGCGCCGAATACCTCGGCTACGCCCAGGTTCTCAGGCCCTTCATCGCCGACACCTCGGTATACATCAACGAGGCTCTCAAGGCCGGCAAAAAAGTGCTCTTCGAAGGCGCCCAGGCCACCCTTCTCGACCTTGACCACGGCACCTACCCCTACGTCACCTCCTCCCACCCCATCGCCGGCGGCGCCTGCATCGGCGCCGGCATCGGCCCCACCAAAATCAGCAAAGTCATCGGCGTCGTCAAGGCCTACACCACCCGCGTCGGCGAAGGCCCCTTCCCCACCGAGCTCAATGACGCCACCGGCGACCTCATCCGCGACCGCGGCCGCGAATTCGGCACCGTCACCGGGCGGCCCCGCCGTTGCGGCTGGCTCGACGCCGCCGTCGTCCGCTACGCCGCACAGGTCAGCGGCCTCGACTACCTCGCCGTCACCCGGCTCGACATCCTCGATGGCCTCGAAACCCTCAAAATCTGCTCCGGCTACAAATATAAAGGCCAGCTCCTCGGGGAATTCCCCGCCAGCCTCAAAGTGCTCAGCGAAGTCGAACCGATTTACGAGGAACTGCCCGGCTGGGCCGAGACAATCAGCGGCGCCCGTTCCTATGCCGCCCTGCCCGCCAACGCCCGCCGCTACGTCGAGCGCCTCAGCGAAATCGTCGGCGTGCCGCTCGGCATCGTGTCCGTAGGCCCGGCGAGGGATCAGACCATCGTATTGCATGAAGTGTTTTAGGGGGCGGCCGTTCTAAAAGTCCATCTGCGGCGCACCTTCGGGTGCGCCTTTAACTTCCAGAAACTGATCATTGACAGGCTGCCAGGCTTACGGTATAATCTGATATTGTCAGAGATGACCCACTAGCTCAGTCGGTAGAGCACCTGACTTTTAATCAGGGTGTCGATGGTTCGAGTCCATCGTGGGTCACCAGCAAGGCCCGTTGGTCAAGCGGTTAAGACACCGCCCTTTCACGGCGGGAACAGGGGTTCGAGTCCCCTACGGGTCACCATAAGGGCGATTAGCTCAGCTGGGAGAGCGCCTGCCTTACAAGCAGGATGTCGGCAGTTCGATCCTGTCATCGCCCACCATATTCGGCCCCGTGGTGTAGTGGTCTAACATGCCGCCCTGTCACGGCGGAGATCGACGGTTCAAATCCGTTCGGGGTCGCCATATCATGCCGCGGT
>JALHDI010000044.1 GCA_022839045.1 Sporomusaceae bacterium | reverse complement strand
CGGCCTGTTCGGCGCTCCCGAAATCCGCGTCGTCCTCGGCGCCGGCGCCCATTCCACCGTCTACAAGGCCCTCTCCATCCTCGGCCTCGGCAAAGACCGACTCATCAAAGTGCCCGTAGACGACCAGGGACGGATGCTCGCCGACAGCCTCCCCGCCCTCGACGACAACACCCTCCTCATCCTCCAGGCCGGCAACGTCAGCACCGGCTCCTTCGACCCCTTCGCCGCCATCTGCCCCCGCGCCCGGGAAGCCGGCGCCTGGGTCCACGTCGACGGCGCCTTCGGGCTGTGGGCGGCCGCCTCTCCGGCGCTCCGCGCCCTCACCGCCGGCGTCGACCTCGCCGACTCCTGGTCGGTCGACGCCCACAAAACCCTCAACGCCCCCTACGACAGCGGCATCGTCCTCTGCCGCCACCGCGACGCCCTCGTCCGGGCGATGAGCATGACCGGCTCCTACATCGTCTACAGCGACCAGCGCGACGGCATGATCTACACCGCCGACATGTCGCGGCGGGCGCGGGCCGTCGAGCTGTGGGCCTCGCTCCTCGCCCTCGGCCGCACCGGCGCCGCCCAGCTCGTCGAAGACCTCTGCCGCAAGGCCCGGCGCTTCGCCGCCGGCCTTGAAAAACAGGGCTTCCGCATCCTCAACGACGTCTGCTTCAACCAGATCCTCGTCGCCTGCGGCGACGAAACCCTCACGAAAAGCACCCTCGAAAAAATCCAGCAGTCCGGTGAACTCTGGTGCGGCCCCGCCCAGTGGCAAGGCGAAACCGTCATCCGCATCAGCGTCTGCTCCTACCGGACGACCGACGCCGACATCGACCGCTGCGTGCAAGCCTTTATAAAAGCCAAAAGCAGCAGCGCGAACGGCTAAAAGAATCAAAAAGCCGCCATGCATCCATGGCGGCTTTTCCCATGTCTATTCCTTGCGTCCCCGCTCCAGCGTCGCCTTGAGCCGCGTCAGCTCGGCCACGCGGCCTTCGAGGGCCGCCAGCGAAGCCTCCACGGCCGCCAGCAGCCGCTCCCGCTCCGCGCCCTCCAACGCGGCCAGCGCCTCCGGCGTCAGGGCCTCGACCGCCGGGATGGCCGCCAGCAGCCCGGTCACCTCCGCCGGCGCCGTCTTGTCGGCCCCGGCCGCGATTATACCCGCGGCCGCCTCGGCTCCGGCCGGTTCCGCGGCATCCTCGCCGCCCGCCGGCACGACGGCCGCCTCCGCAGCCTCGGCCGCCACCGGCACAGCCTCGGCCGCAGCCGCCTTCGCCAGTTCCCGGCGGCGCTCGGCGTCCACGCTCAGCGCCACCAACTCGAGGCAGGGCATCTTCAGGAACCGTTCCTTCGTCGGCGCGTCGAATCCCTCGTCCATGAACAGGCCGGCGATCCGCTTCGCGTCCCTGGCGCTCCGCTGGTCCCTGGCCACCTTCATCGCCAGCTGGTCGCGGTACGCCAGCGGCACATCCTTCAGGCCCAGAGCCTGATCCTCGGAAAGCCGGCCGGCGATGATCTCCGCCCCGCCGTGGATGATCTTCCTGATCTCCGCGCCGAACACCAGCAGCGCGAGCTTGTTGGTGATATACTTCTCCGACTTGCCCAGCCTGCTCGCCAGGTACTTCTTCGAAACCTGCCACTTCTCGCCTTCGAGCAGCTTCTGGAAGCCCTCCGCCTCCTCGATCGGCGTGAAATCCCGCCGCTGGATATTCTCGGTCAGCTGCTCGAAATAAATATCCAGCTCGTCGGTATTATCCGACAGGATGCACGGGATCTTCCGGAAGCCGAGCAGCTTCAGCGCCTTGTAGCGGCGGTTGCCGAACACGATCTTGTAGCGGCCGTACTTCGCCTTGTAAACCTTGATCGGGTTCAGCAGCCCGACCTCGCGGATGCTCTCAGCCAGCTCCTCGATCGCCGTCTTGTCGAACTCCCGGCGCGGCTGCTCGGTATCCTCATCGATCAGATTGATATCGATCTCCACCAGTTTCACTGCTATTATCCTCTCCCGCATGTCCCGTATCGCCACTCATTTCGACGGCCCCCGGCTTATTCCTGCCGCTTCGCGGGCGATTGCCGCCGCCGGCTGAAAACCTTTTTACGCCCGCCGGCCCCGCAAATGTTTCCAAGGGGATTGACACCCGCGCCTCCCCTGCTATATAATTGCCATAAATACATACAAAAAATGCCATGAGCGGGAGAAGTAAGTTTTTCGGGCCTTGCAGAGAGCCGGTGGCTGGTGCGAACCGGTAGGCAGACTGACTGAAATACACCCGTGAGCAGCAGGTTGAACCACGAGTAGACCGCGCCGGCCGCCGCCGTTAACAGGCTAGGGTATCGGAACCCGTGTTCCCGCACCCGAAACGAGCGGCTTGCCCCCAAGCAAGCAGGGTGGTACCACGGCTTCACATCCCGTCCCTGTAGAAATACAGCGACGGGATTTTTTATTTTCTAAAAATCAAAAGGAGTGGTAACCGTATGTCCGTAGTCAACTTCTATCAGGGCCAAACCATCCCCCTCGAGCTCCACAAGGTCCGCATCGTCCAGAAACTCTCCCTCGTCCCGGTCGAACGCCGCCTGGCGGCCATCGCCGAAGCCGGCAACAACACCTTCCTCCTCAAAAACAACGACGTCTTCCTCGACATGCTCACCGACAGCGGCGTCAACGCCATGAGCGACCGGCAGCTCGCCGCGATGATGGAGGCCGACGACAGCTACGCCGGCTCGGCCACCTTCACCAAGCTCGAAGCCCGCATCAACGACATCTTCGGCAAGAAATACGTCCTCCCCGCCCACCAGGGCCGAGCGTGCGAAAACATCATCTCCCAGGCGTTCGTCCGGCCCGGCACCATCATCCCGATGAACTACCACTTCACCACCAGCAAGGCCCACGTCGTATTGAACGGCGGCACCGTCGAAGAACTCATCATCGACGAAGGCACCAAAGTCACCAGCGACCACCCCTTCAAAGGCAACATGGATAGCGCCAAACTCGCCGCCCTCGTCGAACAGCACGGCGCCGACAAGATCGCCTTCGTCCGCATCGAAACCGGCACCAACCTCATCGGCGGCCAGCCCCATTCGCTCGCCAACCTGCGCGAGATCCGCCGCGTCTGCGACCAATACGGCATCATGATCGTCTTCGACGCCAGCCTGCTGGCCGACAACCTCCACTTCATCAAAACCCGCGAACAAGAATGCCGGGACATGTCCATCCGCCAGATCAGCCGCGCCGTCGCCGACCTCGTCGACATCATCTACTTCTCCGCCCGCAAGCTCGGCTGCGCCCGCGGCGGCGTCATCTGCACCAACAGCGAAGCGGCCTACCTCAAAATGCGCGAACTCGTCACCCTCTACGAAGGCTTCCTCACCTACGGCGGCATGTCCGTCCGCGAAATCGAAGCCATCGCCGTCGGCCTCGACGAAACCATGGACGAAGACATGATCAGCCAGAGCCCGCAGTTCATCGCCTACATGGTCGAAGAACTCGGCAAACGCGGCGTCCCCGTCATCACCCCTCCCGGCGGCCTCGGCTGCCACATCGACGCCCGCCGGTTCCTCCCCCACGTCCCGCAGGAGCAGTACCCCGCCGCCGCCCTCGCGGCCGCCGTCTACATCGCCGGCGGCATCCGCGGCATGGAGCGCGGCACGATGTCCGAAACCCGCGACGAGCAGGGCAACGAAACCTTCGCCAAACTCGAGCTCGTCCGCCTCGCCATGCCGCGCCGGGTCTTCACCCTCTCCCAGGTCATGTACGCCGTCGACCGCATCGTCTGGCTGCATGACAACCGCGCCCTCGTCGGCGGGCTCACCTTCACCGAAGAGCCCAAACTCCTGCGCTTCTTCTTCGGCAAACTCGCCCCCGTCTCCGGGTGGCAGGCCGACCTCGCCGCCAAATTCAGGAAAGACTTCGCCGACAGCCTATAATGGTCTGATTAAACGCCGCGACCGGCCGGATAATTCCGGCCGGTCGCGTCACGATTGCGGACCTCTAGGCAAGCGCGGTCTCGACGACGACCCGCGCCAGGATGGCGGTGGCGTCGTATTTTTCCAGACCGCCGAGGAAAGGAAAGAGCAGCGGCACCTCGGTGCACCCGGCCAGCATCGCCTGCGCACCGGCGGCGGCGAAGCGGTCGACCATCGCGTTCAGCTCCCCGAGATAGGGGTTGTCCGCGACCGCGCCGGCTTTCACCTGCCTGACCGCGGCGTCCAGCATCTTCTGCTCGGCGTCGTTCGGCGTCTCCAGCGTCAGGTTGTAGGCGGCGAACGCTCTCTGATACAGGCCCGTCCTGATAGTCGCCGCCGTGGCCAGCAGCAGCGTCGGGCCGGCGGACGCGCCCGGCCGCCGCGCGATATGGGCGGCCGCCGCGGCAATCATATCGATAACCGGCACCTTCACCGCCTGCTGCAATTCCTCGATCCAATAATGAGCCGTGTTGCACGGCATGACGATAAAATCCGCCCCGGCCCGCTCCAGGAGACGGGCGGAATCCGCCATGCTCGGCAGCGGACTCTCCGCCCCGTGGAGAATGGCCTCCACCCGCGGCGGTATCTGGGGGTTGTTATCGATGATAAGCCGCAAATGGTCCTGATCCACGGCGGCCGGGGTGTACTGCACAATCTTGGCGAACAGGTCGATTGTGGCCAGCGGCCCCATCCCGCCCAGTATGCCGACCGTTTTTCTCATGCGCTATTCCTCCCGCCGATGCTGATAAGCGTACAGCGCGGGCGAGCCGCCCGTATGCACGAACAGGACGTTATCATCCTTTTTGAAGTGATTTTGGCGAACGAGCCCGATAAGACCGGCCATGGCCTTGCCCGTATACACCGGATCGAGCAGGATGCCCTCGGTCGCGGCCATCAGTTTCACCGCCTCGACCATTTCCGGCGTCGGCAGGGAGTAGCCCGGGCCGACGTATTCTTCGTAGCAGACCACCGCCTCGCGGGGGATCGCCTGCTTAACGCCCAGCCTGGCGGCGGTGCGCTCGACCAGCCCGTAAACCAGCTCCTCCTGAACGCTCTTTTTGCGGCTGATATTGATGCCGATCACCGGGATGTTGGTGTTATTGCCGTAAAACCCGGTCACGAGGCCGGCGTGGGTGCCGGCGCTGCCGCTCGTGGTGACGACATAATCGAGGTTCAGCCCTTTATCGAACGACTGGGCGATTATCTCCTCGGCGCAGGCGACGTACCCGGTCGCGCCGATCTCGTTGGAACCGCCGCCGGGAATGATATAAGGCTTCCGTCCTTGAGCCGCCAGGCCATCCGCGACCGCCTGCATCTCCTTCAGCATCTCCGACCCGCCGGGGACGACTTTGATCCCCTCGACGCCCAGCAGGCTGAAAAGGAAATTGTTGCCGCTGGCATCGGCCTTATAACTGCCCGGAACGCGTTCTTCCAGCACCAGTTGGCACTTGAGGCCCTCTTTCACCGCCGCCGCCAGGGTAAGGCGGCAATGATTCGACTGCACCGCGCCGCAAGTAATCAGCGTATCCGCCCCCTGGGCAAGGGCGTCGGCCACGAGGAACTCCAGCTTGCGGGTCTCCAGCGGGGTTTGTCCCTCGGTATAGCGTCTGCGGGGAAACTGTGCTAAATTCATAACGACACTCCTTCAAAATATAGATGCTGTGACCGGAAACACCTTTCCCTTAGGCGGAAACGCCCACGCCCGCTTTCTCCGTCTTGTCTTCCGACTTCTGAACGAATACGGTCGCGACGGCGTCACCGGTAACATTCAGCGTAGTGCGGGCCATATCCAGCACACGGTCGATGCCGGCGATCAGCGCGATGCCCTCCAGGGGAAGACCTACCGACTGCAGGGTCAGGGTGAGCATTATCAGTCCCGCGCCGGGCACGCCAGCCGCCCCGATGGAAGCGAGCGTTCCCGTGAGCACGATAACCAGCATCTGGCTGAGCGACAGATCGATGCCGTAGATCTGGGCCACGAACAACGCGGAAACGCCCTGATAAATCGCGGTGCCGTCCATATTGATCGTCGCGCCGAGCGGCAGGACGAAGCTGGACACTTCCTTCGACACCCCGAGATTCTCCTGGGTATTCTTCATCGTCACCGGCAGGGCCGCCGCGCTGCTGCAGGTCGAAAACGCTATCATCTGCGCGGGCAGGATGCCCTTGAAGAAGCGGACGGGGCTAAAATTGGCCACCAGCTTCAGGATAGTCGAATAGGTAATGCCCATATGAAGCAGGCAGCCGATATAGACGGCCGTGATTACCTTGGCCAAAGGGATCAGGACCTTAGGCCCGTTTGCCGCCACCACGGGCAGAATCAGCGCGAAAACGCCGATCGGCGCAAACGCCATGATTACGCCAACAATCTTATAAGTTATCTCAGCCAGCCCGTCAAAGAAGGATTCGACCGGCTTCGCCCGCTGTCCCACCAACGTGATGCCGATGCCGACAAACAGCGCGAAAACGATGATCTGGAGCATATCGGCGTTCAGCATGGCTTGAAAAACGTTGGTCGGCACCATGTTGACCAGCACATCCATAAGCGGAGGAGCCGCCTTGCCCTTGTAAACCGCGTTGGCCGGCAGCTGCAGACCCGAGCCGGGGCTTAGGGCCAACGACATGACGATCCCGATCACAACCGCCACCGCCGTCGTAAGGAGATAGAACGATACCGTTTTGCCGCCGATGCGGCCCAGTTTGCGCACATCGCCCAGACTGGACGCGCCGACGATCAGGGAAGCGAGCACCAGGGGAACGATCACCATCTTGATCATGTTGATGAACAACGTGCCGAACGGGGCGATCCACTTCTTCACGAAGCCCAGCCCCTCGGGACCTACGACCAGACCGGCTACCACACCCAGTACCAGACCGATAAGAATCTTATTGGACAGATTCATAAGGTGCCTCCTTCATTAAAAATATGACGAAAGCGGTGCGACCCAGCCATCCTCAGTTGACGAAAGCCACCACCTCGATTTCCACACCGACATCCTTAGGCAGCCTTGCAACTTCGACGCAGGACCTGGCCGGCGGATCAGCCGGGAAAAACTCGGCATACACCGCGTTGACCCTGGCGAAATCATCCATACTCTTGATAAACACCGTCGTCTTCACCACGGACTGAAGGCCGCTGCCCGCTGCCTCCAGGACGGCCTTCACATTTTGCAGGACCTGCCTGGTCTGTTCCTCGATAGTACCCGTGATCAGCTGTCCGGAAACCGGGTCCAGGGGAATCTGCCCTGACGTGAAAACCAGATTTCCGATCCGGATCGCCTGTGAATAAGGCCCGATTGCCGCAGGCGCGGCCGGCGTCTGTACAATTTGCCGCATATCATCTCTCCTTTTAGCTGCCAAGCCGGTCAAGGGCCCGTCAGTTAATCCTGTCTTGAGTGTAAAATGATTTCAACTCTCTGTCAATATTTACTTAAAAAATTTTAAGCAAATTTAAAATTATTTTGAAATTAGCATATTGTAAGATACTGGCTTTTCCGATAGAATATAACTAATAAGTCAGCCAAATCGCCATCAACCTTGCGCATATTGCTGAACACTGGTCATTCTAGGAGGTATCGCCGTGAGCGAGATTCATGAGGAAATCAGGAAATTCATACCGTTTATCGATGCCATACAAGCCACGGTCAGCCCGCACTGCGAGCTTGTCCTGCACGACTTCGCCCGGCCCGAGCAGTCGTTGGTCCACATCGCCGGCAACGTCACCGACCGCCGAATCGGCGCTCCCATCACCGACTTTGTCCTGGCAAGGCTCCGCAAACACGGGGATGACTGCGAAAACTTCATGAACTACACCACGAACACGCAAACCGGCAAGACACTCCGCTGCTCCACCCTGTTTATCCGCGACGCCGCGGGGAAAATCGTCGGCTGCCTTTGCATCAACCTCGACATCTCTCCCATGATGGCCTTAAAACATTTCGTCGACGCCAACCTCTCTGTTAACAGCGTTCCCATGGAAGAAAACTTCTCCAACGACGTCTTCGAAGCACTAAACAACATTATCAAAGATACCCTGGCCCAATACCAGATTCCCGTCGCCAACCTGCCGAAAGAAGAAAAACTGAACATCGTCAGCCACCTTGACGAAAAAGGCGCCTTCCTCGTCAAGGGCGCGGTCGAACAGGTCGCAGCCGCCCTTGGGGTATCGCGTTATTCCGTCTACAACTACCTTGACGAAGTCCGCAGCCTCAGGAACGGCAAATAACCCGCCCGAAAACCGCGCCTGCGGCAAAACCCGAGACCGGCCGGAGAACTTCCGGCCGGTCTTGTCGTCTGCCCGGCGAATCCCCCCCGCCCCGTCACACCCCCCCACCCGGCGAATACCATATAACATAAATACCATCATCGATACGGGAGGGTTGAACACCTTGGAAACCGACGCCTTCAGGCGCTACGTCCCCGCCGGCCAACACCGCCTGCCCCCCTTGCCCTACCCCTACGACGCCCTCGAACCCGTCATCGGCGCCGCCACGCTCCGCTTCCACCACGACCACCACCACAAAGCCTACGTCGACGGCCTCAACAAGGCCGAGCTGGCGCTCGTCGAAGCGCGGGAAAATCAGGACTTCGCCTACGTAAAGTACTGGGAAAACGAACTGGCCTTCAACGGCTCGGGGCACATCCTCCACAGCATCTACTGGACGGTCATGGCTCCACCGGACAGCGGCGGCGAGCCCGGCCCCTGCGCCGCCCGGGAAATCGAAAAATACTTCGGCGGCCTCGGCCCCTTCTGCCGCCAGTTCGTCGCCGCCACCGTCAAAGTCGAAGCGTCCGGCTGGGGCGTGCTCGCCTGGAACCCCGCCTGGTGCCGCTTGGAAATCCTCACCGCCGAAAAGCACCAGAACCTCACCCAATGGGGAGTCATCCCCATCCTCGTCGCCGACGTCTGGGAGCACGCCTACTACCTCGACTACCAGTACAAGCGCGAGGAATACGTCCGCGAATGGCTTAAGCTCATCAACTGGTGCGAGGTCGAAACCCGCCTCCTCCTCGCCATGGAAGGCCAACTGCCCCTGCTGGCAGCCTGCAGGCCGGAATGACTCTACGACGAAACCGGCCGGAGAAAAATTCTCCGGCCGGTTTCGTCGTTTTCGGCTGGCGCCCTATAGCGCCTTATCGGGGGAATGATTCACAACCGCGGGCTTCGGCTTGAAAAACTTCGCCAAAGTAGCCTCGGAAGTGGGAGGAGTCAGATACGTGGCGATCAGCGTAAGGGGAATCGTCACGAGCAAAGCGACCTGTATGTGGTATATCCCGAAAGGATTGCCCAGCAAATGCCACCCGACAAAAGTCACCGAACCGCAAACCATCGCGGTTATGACGCCGGCGGCGTTAAATCTCCTCCAATACAAGCCGCCGAAAAACACGATCGCGAAAATCAGGCCCAACACGCCCCAGGCGGGATAAAACAACAGCGCCAGCAACTTCGGCGGATACAAGCCCCAAACTACGCTTACAATCCCGATCACGAGCGTCGTAAGCTGCGCCACCAGCACCCTTCTGCCCGGACTCAGCGAATAGCCCAGCGAATGCTTCAGAATATCATTTTCGACCGTCGACGTACACACAATCAGAATCGAATCCATCGTCGACATCATGGCCGCGGCCAGCGCCGCCAGCGTCAACCCGGCCCCGAACGGCGGCAGCAATTGTTTCATCATCGTCAGCACGGTCATATCCGAATCTTTGAGTTCCGGGAAGAGAACCCGCCCGTAAAGGCCCAACAACACGATGACGACCTCAAGCACGCAAACGATACTGATAATTATCGTGAACCCTTGCTTTAACGCCTTGCCGCTTTTAAGGGCGTAAAACCCGCGGATATAATTGGGCGCGCCCAAAGCCCCGAAGAAAGTCAGCATCAGGAACGCCAGGAAAAAGGCGGGCGAAACGGCTGAGCCGGCATCCGGCCACGAAATCGCTCCTCCCGGATTCAGCGCCGCATACTGAACCCCCAGCAAACCTTTCGTCTTGACAAACGCGACTCCCAGCAGCACGACTATGCCGACCAGCATGACCGAACCCTGGGCGATATCCGTGTAAACGATGGCAAGGTATCCGCCGAAGGCGACATACAGGAACACGATCGCGCCGAACAAAACAACGGCATAGTCGTAGGGAATGCCCGTTATCATATTAACCATCAAACCGGCGGCTTTGTACTGGGCAACCATGAGCGGGACCATGAAAACGATCAAGGCTACGCTGGCCACCAGCCGCGCGGTCTTGCTTTCAAACCGCGATTCCAGAAAGTCCGGAATCGTATACATATTCAGCTCTTTGGACGTGGTCATAACCTTGGAGCCCAAAAAATACCAGCATAAAAAAGTAGACACCGTCACCGTCGTCGCCGCGAAAATAAAAAACATGCCCCATTTGTAAGCCAGACTCGTCCAGCCCACGAGAGCGCCGGCGCTGACCAGGCTGGCCATATAAGTGAAAGCGACCAATATGCCGCCCAGATTTCGCCCGCCGACATAATAATCAGCCACGCTCTTCGTCTTCTTGTTCGCATACCAGCCGATAAAAAACAGGCCGATAAAATAAGCCAGCATAACGCCTAAAATCGTCGTATTCACAGATCATCTTCCTCCCGGAAAAAGTTTACCCTTCTCCTCTGGTTATCTTGTCCCTCAGCAGCAACATGAGAACGAAAATAAGCGCCTGAACGCCGATCGCAACCCACCAGCCAAAAGTAAAACCCACTTCTCCTCACCCCCTTCGCGCGTACCGTCGATACCGAGAATTGCTATTGCATCTATATTCTCGCCCGTCGCCCGACCTCCTTTACAACCAGCCGCCTTTAATCAGCAATAATTTCCAACCCTTGACTTTCCCTCTCCATATGTGTTATCTTTAATAAGATTATTTGCCATCAGTATTAGAAGTAGCACAAAATCTGCCTCCCCAGGTTTTCTTCATTCTAGTGAGCGGTTGGTAATAGTCGGGGGTAATTGCGGCTGATAGCGTCACCCTGGCGCTATGATTACCATCTTAGTAATTACGGAGGAAGAAAAAATGGAGCTCAGAATCATCAAAAAGCTCGTCAAGCGTCTCGCTTGGCTCGGATACACCGCCTATGAGATCAGCGCCATCGTCAAAGACGCCATCGGCGACGACAGCATCGACGACGACATCTGCGCCGACAAGGCGACCCGGGTCATCAGCCACCTCAAGCGGTACGAGCGTCTTGGCGCCGATTATCTGCTAACCTACAGCAAATAATGCCTGAAAACAAAGAAAGTCTTCCGCCGTGGGCGGAAGACTTTCTTTGTCCAATATGCCGTCGGTCCGTCCGCCTCCGGCCCTCTGGCAGGAATTGGCCGCCGGAAAGTGTAATAACGTCATTGGGCAACACTATTCCGACAAAATACCGCAGCCATCCCCCATCGAAAGGAGGCGCCAGGGCACGAAATCCAAAGCAAAAAAATCCAAGCCCCCCAAGCCGGTGTCCGGCACCGGCCTCATATCAAAATAACATCCGGGAGGACCGCCAATGCCGCGCAAAATCGTTTGCCTCACCGCTTGCCTGTGTCTGCTCCTCACCGCGCTGTGCGGCGCGGAAGAAAAGAAGGAAGAATGGGCCGACAAAACAACCGACTTTAAAATGATCAGGACGGTCGCCGTCCGACTCGCGGTAGCCGACGGACTGACCGTCAGCGAGATCGAGCGCAAAAAACTCGACGACCTCGTGGACTCGCAGATCATCAGGTCCGGCGACCAGCGGGTGCGGTTCATCGCCGCCGGCCAGCTCGAGGAGAGCATCGGCAAGATTATCGGCGCCGACATGGGCCTGCTCCGCGTCGAAGACCAGGACAAATACGCCGCCGCCATGCGCGAATACGGCCCGCAGCTCGCCGACGCCGTCCTCACCGTCGCCGTCAAGGCGCTGTCCACCACCCGGGTCTTCGTCCCCGAAAGCGTCTACTACTACACCACCTACGAAAAGCGCCACGTCTCCGTCCCCGCCTACACCCACCACGGCACCGTCTACTACACCACCCAGGAAATCCAGGTCCCCGTCCAGCGCAGCGAAATCCGGCCCGCCCACTACGAATACTTCGGCCACGCCGACGCCGAATTCGCCCTCGTCAGAAACAGGGACGGCAAAAAAATCTGGCTGCTCATCGACATGCGCGACGGCAAGGCGAAAGTGCCGCTCGAAATGACCGAGCGGATCTTCAAGCGCGCCATGGACCGATTCCGCGAAGTGGCCGACAACCGGCTCCCCTGACCGCCCCGCCGCCTCGAAGATTATTGCTCCGGGCGCATGGCAGCGAAGTTCGCGTTTACCAGACAGACAGGCGCGAACTTTGTTTGTTTCTGGCAGGGATTTGTCGCGTTAGCAAGAAATTCCATATTAGGAAATGTTGCCGTGCGGGAGAGGAAAGGTGCTCCTTGTGGTTCCATATCCGCAACATAAGCGCCGCAGATGTGTACAGGCCTTTACGCGCCTCTTCGCCCTCGCCGTCCTCCTCGCCCTCCTGGCCGGGCTGGCGTCCGGGCAGAGCGCCGCCGCCCCCGCCGTCAAAAAAAGGATCCTCCTGCTCTATACGCGAAACATGGACCTCCCCTTCAGCGTCGATTTCACCGCCGGCTTCAAACAGCGCCTCGAAGCGGAAACCTCGCTCGACTTCGAGTATTTCTCCGAAAGCATCGAGGTCCTGTCCTATTCCCCCGACGCCACCATCGCCCGCGCCGTCGCCGAAGTCTTCCGCCAGAAATACCGGCACGCCCGCCCCGACATCATCGTCGTCCACTCCTCGGCCGGCGCCCGCTTCCTCGACACCTACTGCGCCGACATCTTCGGCGACACGCCGGTCGTCGCCTTCAGCACCCAGATGCTTGACATCCCCCCTGCGTGGCTGCGTTCCAACCATACCTATTGCATCCCTGCTTTCGACCCGCTCAAAAACGCCGTCCTCATCCTCCGCCTTCTGCCGACCGTCGAGCGGTTGTACGTGGTGCTGGGCCACTCCGAAGCCGAGCGGAGCCTTCGCGAAGAACTGCCGCGCCGGCTCGCCCCCCTCGACGGCCAGGTGTCGATAACCTACCTCGACGACCTGTCCCAGTCCGGGCTCATCGACCGCGTCGCCGCCCGCGGCGGACCGGCCGCCGTTCTGTTCGTCGACTTTGCCCGCGACCGTAACGGCACGATGCTCGTCCCCACCCAAGTCGTCCGCAGCCTCGCCGCAGCCTCGCCGGTGCCCGTCTTCGGCAGCTACTCCATCCACATCGGCGCCGACGGCGCCGTCGGCGGCTATATCCTCAGCGTGTCCGGCCTCGGGCGGGCGGTCGGCGAAAAAACGCTCGCCATCCTCCAAGGCCGGGCCTTGCCCGGCACCGTCGAGCCGCTCGATATCGCCGAATACCGCTTCGACTGGGGCGGTCTGCAGCGCTGGCAAATCAGGCAAGACCTGCTCCCGCCGGACAGCATCGTCGTCAACAAGCCGCCGTCCCTCTGGCAGACCCACAAATGGCTGCTCGTCGCCGCGGGCCTGCTCGCCATCACAGCCCTCTGCCTGGTCGTCGCCCTCGTCGCGCTGCAAAAGCGGTGGCGGCTCGTCGCCGAGCGGCGGGCGCTGCTGGGCGAAGTGCTGCTCGGCAAGAAGGAAGCGATCATCCGCGAGCGCACCAACGAACTCTTCGCGGCCGAAGAGCGCTTCCGGAGCATCTTCCACCATAGCCCGGCGATGATCGCCATC
The DNA here is from genome assembly GCA_022839045.1 of Sporomusaceae bacterium. Next base: position 12,472 of record JALHDI010000044.1, on the reverse strand, counting down.
TGCCGCATGGCCGACGGCAGGCACATCGAAGTCAACCAGCAATTCATCGACACGCTCGGCTTCGCCCGCGACGAGATCATCGGCCGCACCCTCGAAGAACTCAACCTGCGGGCCGGCCTCGATACCCCGCGGACCGCCGACGAGCTTCCCCTCCGCGAATTCAAGCTGAGGACGAAAACAGGCAAGAAAGTGAGTGTACTGGCCACCGTCACCCTCGTCCATATCGGCGACGAACCGTGCCGCATCACCATCATGCAGGACATATCCAAGGAAAAGCTGCTCGAGGCCGATATCGACCGCCTCGACCGCCTCAACCTCGTCGGCGAGATCGCCGCCGGCATCGGCCACGAGGTCCGCAACCCGATGACCACCGTCCGCGGCTACCTCCAGATGTTCCAGCGGAAGGACGAACTGGACAGGTACAAGCCACAGCTGGCGATGATGATCGAGGAGCTCGACCGGGCCAACAACATCATCAGCGAGTTCCTCGCCCTGGCCAAAAACAAGGTCACCGACCTACGGTCAGGCAGCCTCAACGACGCCCTATCCGCCTTCTTCCCGCTGCTGCAGGCCGACGCCCTGAGCACCGACCATACCGTAGAACTCAGGACAAGCCGCGTCCCTGCCATCCTTTTCGACGAAAAAGAGCTCCGCCAGCTGGTACTCAACCTCACCCGCAACGCCCTGGATGCGATGCCGTCCGGCGGTACGGTGACCATCGCCACCTACCGGGAAAATGGCCAGGTCGTCCTCGCAGTAAGCGACACCGGCGGCGGCATCCCCAAAAGCGTCGTGAAGAAAATCGGCACCCCCTTCTTCACCACCAAAGACAAAGGCACCGGTCTGGGCCTGTCGATATGCTACCGCATCGCCCAGCGGCATCACGCCGCCGTCGACTTCACCACCGGCAAAGGCGGCACCACCTTCTACGTCAGGTTTCCGGCCAAACCGTGAGCGTCGCTGCGCCGCCGGCGCCCGCTCCGCCCGTATAAAGCCACCCGAAAGGCAGGTCGAAACAATGACCCTCTACACCATCGGCTCCGGGAAAAAATCCGCCCGCGACTTCTTCACCCTCCTGCAAAAGAACGGCGTCAGGCGGCTCATCGACATCCGCCTCAACAACACCTCCCAGCTCGCCGGCTACACCAAAAAACCCGACCTCGAATACTTCCTCGACGCCATCGCCGGCATCGGCTACCTCCATCTGACCGATTTCGCCCCCACCGAAAGCCTCATGGACGGCTACAAAAGCAAAAAGATAAGCTGGCCGGAATACGAACAAGAATACGCCCGCCTGCTCGAAGCGCGCCAGGCCCTGAGCAAAACCGACCCCGCCCTCTTCGCCGGCGCCTGCCTGCTGTGCAGCGAACCCGCCGCCACCCGCTGCCACCGTCGCCTGCTCGCCGAACACCTGGCGGCGAAGACCCCCGGCCTGCAAATCGTTCACCTGTAGATAAAAAAACCGCGACTTGCGCGGTTTTTTGTCTTTGGGAACGGCGGGCGGCGTACGGGGATTTTCCGCCCCCAAGCGCGTTTGTCGGCGCAATGCGCGCCTATCGTCCGGTTGTAATCCGTCCGCCCGGCAGCTATAATTGATTCTGAATTCCGGCCGCCGGTACCCCGCCGCCTGGCAGGCCCGCCGGCAACCGACCCGAGGGGCGCACCATGTCCTTATTACCCAGTCTGTTCGCCAACCGCCAGTTTCAGATCATCGTCCTCGTACAGGCCTTGATGGTCTTCAGCAACAACATGCTCAACCCCGTCCTGCCCGTCTACTTCCACTCGGTGGGGCTGAACGAATCCCAGATCGGCCTCGCCATGGGCATCGTCTCGCTCGGCGCCCTGCTGCTCCGGCCCTGGTCCGGCACGAGCGCCGACGTGCGCGGCAGCCGCTTCACCCTCCTCGTCGGCCAAGCCCTGACCAGTTCGGGCATCGCGGCCTACCTGTGGGTTACCGGGTTCTGGCCGCTGCTCCTGCTGCGATTCTATCAGGGGATCGCCATGTCCTTCTACGGCACCGGCGCCGTCACCTTCGCCAGCACCGTCGGCACGCGGGAAAACACCACCTCCGCCATCGCCTACTTCTCCCTCTTCACCATGATCGGCCTCGGCATCGGCACCAGCGCCGGCCCCTTCGTCTATCAGGCCGTCGGCTTCACGCCCCTGATCGCCATCAGCCTCACCGCGACCTTCTGCGCCACGGCGGCGCTGTGGTTCGGCACCAAACCGGCCCCCGCCCGCGTTGGCGGCACCCGGGCGCCCTTCCGCGCCGTCCTGGCCGCTAAAATCGTCCTCGCGCCCTCGGTCTGCCTGTTCGCGTCCAACTTCGCCCTCGGCACGATGTTCACCTTCGTCCCCCTGCTCGCGCTGGCCGGCGGCATCGGCGCCTTCTCCGTCTTCTTCGTCGCCTTCAGCCTCGCCGTCGTCCTCGCCCGGCTGGGCGTCCAGGCCGTCAACGAATGGCTCGGCCCCGTCAAAACCTCCGTCTTCGCCAGCATCCTCAACGCCGCCAGCGCCCTCCTGCTCGCCGCCGCCCCCTCGCCGGCCGTCTTCGCCGTCGCCGGCGTCCTCGTCGGCTTCGGGTTCGGGACCATCTACCCCACCCTGGCCGGCTACCTCGTCCAGAACGTCAGGGAAGCCAACAAAGGCTCCGCCCTCAGCATCCTCTCCGGCGCGGGCGACATCGGCAACGCCCTCGGCGCCTCCGTCCTCGGCGTCGTCGCCCAGGTGTTCGGCTTCGCGGCCGTTTTCGCCGCCGCCGCCGCCGTCATCCTCGCCTGCGCCCTCTACTTCCATACCGCCCTGGGCGGCCCCGCGGCGCGCAAACCCGCGCCCCCCGCGGCCGGCGGCCCCCCGACCGCCTAGACCCGCCGCAACACCCCGGGAAGACAAAAACCCGCGAATACATACGCGGGTTTTTTACTTGCGCCGCCTTACCCGTTCTTCTCCTTGTCGAGGCGATAAGCCACCTGGTAATACTTGATATCGTACCCTTTCTGCGCCAGCACCCTGGCGATCTTCCGCGCCCCCAGGCCCATCTTCCGGTACTCCTCGACCAGCGCCCACACGTCTGCGGGCGGGTTCGCCGCGGCGCACGGCTTATTGGGGACGTTCACCACCTCCGCCACCTGCCGCCTGACGATCTCCGCGCCCGGCGACAACAGCACCAGCCGCTCCACCACGTTGGCCAGCTCCCGCACGTTCCCGAACCACGGGTACTCCCCCAGCGCCTGGACCGCTTCCGGGGAAACGCTCCTCACCGGCTGCCGGTTCGTCGCCAGCTTGCGGACGAAATGCTCCACCAGCCGGCTGATATCCTCCGGGCGCTCCCGCAGCGGCGGCAAATGCAGCGGCAGCACGTTGAGCCGGTAATACAGATCCTCCCGGAACCTGTTGATGGCCACCAGGCGCGTCAGATCCTGGTTGGTAGCCACCAATATGCGGACATTGACCAGATTGATCCGGTCGCCGCCCAGCCTCATAACCTCTTTCTCCTGGATCATCCTGAGAATGCGGGTCTGCAGCGACAGCGGCATCTCGCCGATCTCGTCGAGAAACAGCGTCCCGCGATGGGCGAGCTCGACCAGGCCGATCTTGCCGCCCTTCTTCGCCCCCGAAAACGCCCCCTCCTCATAACCGAACAGTTCGCTCTCCAGCAGGCTTTCCGGCAGCGCGGCGCAATTGACGGCCACGAACGGCGCGGCGCGGCGCGCGCTGAGATTATGGATGCTCTGGGCGAAAAGCTCCTTGCCGGTACCCGTCTCGCCCGTGATCATCACCGTCGAATCGGTCGCCGCGTACGTGCGGGCGAGCTCCTTCGCCTTCCGCAGCGCGGGGGAATCCCCGACGATCTGGTTCAGGTGGAATTTGGCCGTCAGGCCCTTGTCGTACAGCTTCCGGCGGATGGACTGCTCGAACTTCTGCAACTGCGACACTTCCTGGAAGGTCGCCACCACCCCCGTCACCTGGTCGCCCGTCCTGATGGGGATGCGCTTGGTGGCGATCTGCCGTTTACCGATTATCTGCAGCTCGCCGATCTCCGGCTCGCCGCTGCTCAGGACATAGGGCAGACGCGTATTGGGGATGACGTCGGCCACCGGCCGGCCGGCCGCCTGGTCCTGGCCGAACCCGAAGATATCCTCCGCCGCCTTGTTGAACAGCGTTATGCGGGCGGCATCGTCGACCGCGATTATCCCGTCGGTCGACGAATCGATTATCGTCCTCAGCATCTCCGTCCGGGCCTGCTCCTTCCTGCGCACCCTGACGACCGACTCCGCCTCCCTGATTGCCTTGTAAACCGACGCCTTGCCCGATTCGATCAGGATGCACGATATCCCGGCCGAATTGGCGAACCTTATCGCCAGCGCATCGCCGACCAGGATCTGGATGCCCTCGCTGATCGCCTGCCTCATCCCCGCGTCGTCGCAATCGTCGAGAATCGTAACCTGGCGGAGCTGGGTGCCCAGAAAGTCGTACAGACTTTCGCACTCGTAAATGACGTTCCTGAATCCCGCCAGGCCGATCGTCGACGCGTCTTTCCCCGCCTTGTTGAAAGCCCGCAGCATATCCAGGGCGGTGACCTCGATCTCGACCACGGGGATGTCGGTATGCTCGGCGATATACGCCGCCGTCCCGCCGCGGCTCACGATCACCTCCGCCCCCCACTCCTGCGCCTTGCGCAGTTCCACCAGGCTGTTCTGAAACCCGGTGACGTCGCAGTGGGAAGTCGACACCACGATATCGCAGTTGGCGAGCTCGCGGGCCCTCTCGGCCACCACCTGCTCGGCCACCTCCTGCATCGCCACGAACGGCGTGATAATCCACATCTTGGTCTTCATGCCAGTAATCCTTTCTCGACAATACCTCTCCATCCATTATACAATCAACATCAGATAAAAAAATAGATGTAAGAATAATTCTTCTTACATTTCGTACAATTATTACATTTTTTAGGTACCGGCGCAACGGTGGGCCCTCGCCCCCAAGAGCGGAAACCGGCCGCTCTTCCGCCCTTGACGCTATTGGCATGAGATATGCGATAACCAAACCTATGATGTCCACCCGCAACATCAAAGCGCACTGAAAAAGGAGAGGCTGGTATGAAAAAAGTAAAACTGGCTTACGGCAAGACCGGACTGGAAGTCAACGTCGCCGACGACGCGGTGGTTATCGAACCCCGCCACCTCGCAGGCCTGGCCGACGAGAAACAGGCCGTCCTTGCGGCGCTGCGCGCCCCTGTCGGCACCCCGCCGCTGCGGTTGATGGTCAGCGCCGCCGACACCGTCGCGATAGTGATCTCCGACCTGACCAGGCCGACGCCCAACCACAAGCTCGTGCCGTGGATTCTCGAGGAACTTAGTCACGTGCCGCAGGACAACTTCGTCATCATCAACGGCCTCGGCTCCCACCGGGCCAACACCAGGGACGAGCTCATCCTCATGCTCGGCCGGCAGGTGGTCGACACCATCCGCATCGAGAACCACGACGCCTTCGACGACGGCAAGCTCGTCCGCGTGGGCCGCAACACCTACGGCTCCGAGGTCTACCTCAACAAAACCTACGTCGAAGCGGACTGCAAAATCGTCATCGGCTTCATCGAGCCCCACTTCTTCGCCGGGTTTTCGGGCGGCCCGAAGGGCATCCAGCCCGGAGTCTCGGGCATAAAGACCATCCTCGATTTCCACAACGCGCGAATGATCGGCCATCCCAACAGCACCTGGGGCATCATCGAAGGCAACATCCTCCAGGACGCGGCCACGCAGAACTGCCTGATGGCCAAGCCCGACTTCATGCTTAACGTCACCCTCAACGGAAACAAAGAAATCACCAACGTCTTCGCCGGCGACGTCATCAAAGCCCACCGCCTCGGCTGCCAGTTCGTCAAGGAAAGCGCCATGTACGCCGTCGACGAGGCGTTCGACATCGTCGTCACCACCAATTCCGGCTACCCGCTCGACCAGAACCTCTACCAGACCGTCAAAGGCATGAGCGCCGCGGCGCAGATCGTGCGCCAGGGCGGCGCCATCGTCAGCGCGTCCGAATGCTCGGACGGCGTGCCCAACCACGGCAACTACGCCAAAATCCTCCAACTGCGCAACACCCCCGGCGAGCTCCTGGAAATGATCGAAGACCCGGCGTTCAGCATGTTCGACCAATGGCAGGTCCAGGTGCAGGCCATCGTCCAGCTCAAAGCCGACTGCTACCTTTATTCCACCCTCGACAACGAAACCGTCGAAAAAGCCAAATTCATCCCGATAAGCGACATCGAGCGCACCCTGGCGATGCTGACCGAAAAATATGGCCCCCATCCCCGCATCGCCGTCCTCCCGTTCGGGCCGCTGACCATCCCCTACGTCAAAGAGCCGCAGGCATAACCTGCCGGCATCCGCGGCCGGCGGCGCGCGCCGCACACGCCGAATAAACGGAAAAACCGTACCCGAAAAAATATAAGGAGTGAGAAAATGCAAATCAAGCGCACGATCGAAAAGGTTCCCGGCGGACTCATGGTTGTACCCTTAATGTTCGGCGCCCTGCTGAACACCATCGACCAGCTGCACATCCCGTTCATAATGTCGTTTTTGAAATCCCTTGGAGTAGCGCCCATCAAACCCGGAGTATACGAATTCTTAAGGATCGGCGGCTTTACGCAATTTCTCTTTAAAGACGGCGCCATGCCCCTCATCGCCCTCTTCCTCTTCTGCTGCGGCAGCCAGATGAACCTCCGCGTCGGTGGTATAGCACTAAAGAAAGGCGTCCTCCTCACCACATCAAAATACTTCACCGGCCTCATCGTCGGCGTCATCTGGGGCAAGCTCTCCGGCGACATGATGAACGGCTTCCTCGGCCTGTCCACCATGGCGATCATCGCCGCCATGACCAACGGCAACGGCGGCATGTACGCAGCCCTCACCGGCCAGTACGGCAACCGGTCGGACGTCGGCGCCGTCGCAATCCTCTCCCTCAACGACGGCCCCTTCTTCACCCTCATGGCCCTCGGCATGCTGGGCTCCAACTTCCCGATCATCGCCTTCATCGCCGTGCTCCTGCCCATCGGCATCGGCATGCTGCTCGGCAACTTGGATAAGGACATCCGCGAATTCCTAAAACCGGGCGAATCCCTGCCCATTCCCTTCTTCGCCTTTGCCCTGGGCGCCGGCATGAACTTCGCCAACTTCTTCAACCCCAAAGTGGTTGTCGCCGGTTTGACGTTAGGGATTATGACCACAGTATTGACCGGCCTGACCGGCATCCTGGTCTTCAGGCTCTTCCGCGAAAAGAGCCAGATCGCCCCGGTCGCCGAGTCGTCCACCGCCGGCAACGCCGCCGCCACGCCGGCCGCCATCGCCGCCGCCGCCGCCGTGGCCATGGGCGCCGGCATGATGTCCCCCGCCGAAGCCCAGGCGTACAAGAACCTCGTCGAAATCGCCACCGCGCAGATTTCGATCTCCGTTTTGACTACGGCCATCCTTTGCCCCATCGCCGTCATCCTCATGGACAAATGGCAAAAGAGCCGCGGCATCGACGCCAAAGTCGAATACCCCGAAAACGGGCACACGACAAGCCTCAAGGCCTAGTCCCTCCCCCCGCCGCAACCCTTGCCGACGAAAAACCCGCGTATCACGCGGGTTTTTTTCTGCTCCAGCCTTTCCCTGACCCAATCCGGATAAAAAAACATTGCCTTAGCGCGCCATTGGGTGCAAAATATAAAGAGAGTTTCGCCGTTCGGACAAAAACCCCCAAGTTCTAACCGGGAGCTGAAAGTCTTGCGCCAGCCCAGGAGCCTGTTCAGGGACCTGTATCACAAGCACAAAGACCGGGACATCATCTGGCTCGTTCCCCTCGTCGTCGCGGCGACCTTTCGAATCCTCGACCACCTCTTCTGGCGGCTCAGCGCCGGTCTTGGCATCCCCAAATGCGACGACACCACCTGGTACCTCAACTACGCCCACAACCTGCTCGCCAACCTGCAAAACGGCCTCGACATCGACGACACCCTCTACTTCGGCTACAACCTCCTCCTCAGCTTCCTCCTGGCCGTCTTCCGCGACCCCGCCGCCGTCGTCCTCATCCAGGCGGTGGTCGCCGGCCTCAGCGTCATCCTCGTCTACAAGATCGCCCGCCTCCTCTTCACCAAAACCACCGCCATCATCGCCTCCATTTTCTATATCGGCGCCTGGGACGTCACCATGTGGGCCATGTACCTGCTCTCCGACAGCTTCTTCCTCAGCCTCCTGCTGCTCACCGTCTACAGCCTGCTCCTGGCGCTGGAGACCGGCCGGCGCAGCCACCGGCTCCTCTTCCTCGCCGCCGCCGGCTACCTCGCCATCTTCCGGCCCACCGGCATCCTCATCGTCGCCGTCCTCATCCCCTACATCCTCTACCGGCTGCCCCGCCCGGCCGTGGCCGCCTTCCTGGCCCGCCGCCGGCTGGCCCTGGGCGGCGCGGCCGCCGTCCTCGCCGCTGGCGGCGCATACCTCTACGCGAGCGGCGCCCTCGACCCCTTCATCGCCTCCCTGCAGCTCAACATCAAAAAAGTCGTCTACGACAACTACGCCCGCGGCCGGATATACGACTACCCCTCCCCCTACGACCTCACCTTCCGCCCCGACTACACCGTCGACATCGCCGACAGCCTCTTGCTCAGCTTCATAATCAACAACTGGGACAACGTCTCCCTCCTCTACCTCAAACGGGCCGTCGCCTTCCTCGGCCACTGGGTATGGAAAACCGACCTCGGCACCCTCGGCGGCGCCTACAATTTCGTCGCCAACTTCTGGCCCGCGGCCCTCTTCGCCGCCGGCACCGTAGCCGCCGTCGCCGACCGCCGCTTCGCCAGGGCCGCCCCCCTGTGGCTCATCGTCCTCGCCGTCTTCGCCTTCTGCCTGCTCATCTTCATCGACTGGATGTACCGCTACCGCCTGCCCGCCATCCCCTTCATCGCCATCGTCGCCGCCTACGGCGCCGAACGGCTCCTTGTCCTGGCAATAAACGCGAGGGTGATAACGTATGGAAAACGGCAAAACGCTGATTGTCATCCCGGCCTATAACGAACAGAACAACATCCTCCGCGTCATCGGCGACGTCCGCGCCCACCTGCCCGCCGCCGACATCCTCGTCGTCAACGACTGCTCCGTCGACGCCACCGCCCAACGGGCCAGGCAGCGGGACGGCGTCAAAGTCGTCGACCTCCCCTGCAACCTCGGCATCGGCGGCGCCGTCCAGACCGGCTTCAAATACGCCCGCGACCACGGCTACGACTACATGGCCCAGATCGACGGCGACGGCCAGCACCTGCCCGGCGAAGTCCACAAACTCGTCGCCGCCATGGCCGCCACCGGCAGCGACATGGTCATCGGCTCGCGCTTCCTCGACATTCGCTCCTTCCGCACCTCCTGGCAGCGGCGCATCGGCATAAAAATCTTCTACCACCTCTTCCGCCTGCTCCTCGGCCTCACCATCACCGACGGCACCTCCGGCTTCCGCCTCTACAACCGGAAAAGCATCGAAGTCCTCGCCCGCCACTACCCCAGCGACTACCCCGAGCCCGACGCCATCGTCCTCCTCCGCAAACACGGCCTGGCCGTCGCCGAGGTCGGCGTCGCCATGCGGGCCCGCGAAAACGGCCACTCCTCCATCACCGCCCTCAAGAGCGCCTACTACATGGCCAAAGTCACCCTCTCCATCATCTTCTCCTGCTCGCGGACAAGGTGGTGAAGTCCATGACCGTGCACATCGACAAAATCCACCTCCTCGGCATCCTCTTCAGCTTCATCATCCTCGCCTCCGTCTTCGTCCTCGTCCGCGAACGCCATCTCAAGGAAAAATACTCCCTCGCCTGGTTCCTCATCGGCCTCTTCATCCTCGTCATGTCCGTCTTCGAAGGCCTCATCGACTGGTTCGGCGACCTCATCGGCGTCTACTACGCCCCCTCGGCCTTCTTCGGCCTCCTCATCGCCTGCGCCTACCTCCTCCTCCTCAACATGAGCGTCAGCATCTCCCACCTCAAAACGCACAACAAAGCCCTCACCCAGGAACTGGGCCTCGTCAAGCTGCGTCTTGAGGAACTCGAAAAGAAAGTGAACAGGACCCGCCATGATTAAATACCTCATCCTCCTCGCCAGCGTCGCCATGACCGTCGCCGCCAGCACCCTCCTCAAGGTCGGCAGCGCCGCCGTAGACTTCGACGGCAGCCTGGGCGCCATCCTCAAGGGCTACCTCACCTCGCCCCTCATCGTCGCCGGCTTCGCCTCCTACGCCCTCGCCGCCCTCCTATGGGTCTACTGCCTCGCCAACTTCGACCTCGGCTACGCCACCTTCGTCGCCAGCATCCAGTACATCATGCTCCTCGCCGTCGCCATCCTCGTCTTCCACGAACACATCAGCCTCCTCAAATGGCTCGGCAGCTTCCTCATCATGATCGGCGTAATCTGCTGGCTGAAAGGATAACGGCAAAATGTACACCTGCGTCCCCTACACCGATGCCCTGCGGAGCGGCTGGGACGAGCTCGCCCTCGCCCGCGGCACCGTATACCACACCACCGCCTTCCGGCGCATCCTCGCCGACGCCTTCGGCTACACCCCCGCCGACCACGCCATCCTCGACGCTGCGGGCCGCGTCGCCGCCCTCATCCCCCTCGTCATCGGCCGCGACCTCCGCCTCCGGCTGGTCGGCGTCTCCCTCCCCTTCGCCAACCACCTCAACCCGTGCGCCGCCTCGGACAGCGCCCTCGCCGCCGCCCTCGCCGCCCTCCCCGGCATCGCCGCCGCCCACAGCCTCGCCTACCTGGAGCTCCGCCTGACCGAAGAAGACGGCAGCCCCGCGACCGCCGCCCCCGGCTGGACCGCGAACCGCGCCAACTACACCTTCCGCCTGCCCCTCGCCGGCGGCGAACAAGCGGTCCTCGCCCTCTCCACCGCCGGCAACCGCAACCACATCCGCAAAGCCGCCAAAAACAGCCTCTTCGCCGTCTCCTTCGACCCCGGCCGCCTGGACGGCTTCTACCGCGTCTACCGCAAACGGATGAAAGAGCTGGGTTCCCCCGCTCCCGCTATCCGTTTTTTTGAATCCTTCTTCACCCGCCTCCCCGGCCACACCGCCCTCCTCACCGTCCTCGACCGCGCCGGCGGCGCCGTCGTCGGCGGCATGCTCCTCCTCGCCAGCCCCGGCGACCGCACCCTCTACTACCCCTACGGCGCCACCCTCATCGAATACAACAACCGCTACCTGGGCAACTTCATGTACTGGGAAGCCGTCAAATACGCCCTCGCCCGCGGGTTCGACCACCTCGACCTCGGCCGCTCCCCGGCCGGCTCCGGCACCTACCGTTACAAACAGCAGTGGGGCGCCCGCCCCGTGCCCCTCGCCTACCTCGCCTACAGCCCGTCCGGCGCCCCCGCCGGCCCTCCCGACCGCGGCCGCCTCAGCCCCCTCGTGGCCCTGTGGCGGGCCGTCCCCGCCCTCCTCACCGACCTCGCCGGCCCCCGCCTGATAAAATACCTGTTGCCCTGACCAAATCCGCCCAACCCGGAGGACCCCATGACCAAATCCGACTGGCAGAACTACTTCGACCAGAAGGCCGCCACCCACGGCGCCTCCGTCCAAGCGTCCGACTACTACGACGAAGCCAGCTTCTTCATGCAGCGCGGCAACATCCTCCGCTGGCTCGGCGACCTCCGCGGCGCCCGCATCCTCGACGCCGGCTGCGGCGTCGGCGCCTTCAGCGAACCCCTCGTCGCCGCCAACGACGTCCACGGCGTCGACTTCTCCGCCAAAAGCCTCGAATACGCCGCCGCCCGCGGCCTCAAAACCCAGGTCGGCAACCTCGCCGCCCTCCCCTTCGCCGACGGCTTTTTCGACCTCGTCCTCTGCATCGGCGTCCTCCAGCTCATCGACGACCACCTGCCCGTCCTCCGCGAACTCGCCCGCGTCACCAGGCCCGGCGGCACCCTCCTCGTCCAAACCCTCCACCGCGGCTCCCTCCAGCGCAAGCTCCTCGCCCTCTTCGAGAAGAGCCACAAATTCGACAAGATGTACGCCCTGGACGCCCTCGCCGCCGACTTCGCCGCCTGCGGCCTCGACGACCGCGAATTCCTCAAGCTCTACCACCCTTTCAGCTTCGTCACCACCGGCGGGGCGGGAGAACCGGGCGACCTCCTCTGCACCTCCTTCGCCCTGAAAGGACGGAAAAAGCGTGACTGAGCGCCCCGTTGCCAACCTCCTCACCTTCGACACCGAAGAATGGTACCACGCCAACTATGACGACATAGCCCCCGCCGCCCTGCGCGGCCGGGGCTCGAACTTCCCCGCCCAGGTGGACGCCCTCCTGTCCATGTGCGCCGCGGCCGGCGCCCGGGCCACCTTCTTCGTCCTCGGCGCCGTCGCCGAGGACCACCCCGCCGTCGTCCGCGCCATCGCCGCCGCCGGCCACGAGATTGCCTCCCACGGCTACGGCCACGCCCTCGCCTACCGCCA
>JALHDI010000175.1 GCA_022839045.1 Sporomusaceae bacterium | reverse complement strand
GGAGTACCTGCTCGGGGATTTTGCGGACCATTTCGGTGCCGGTGAAGCCGGGAGCGACGCAGTTGAACCGCAGGCCGTTCTTGGCCATTTCCTTGGCCCAGGATTTGGTCATGCCGATGACGCCCCATTTGGTGGCGGCGTAGTTGGTCTGGCCCATGTTGCCGTAGAGGCCGACGATGGAGGAGGTGGTGAGGACGACGCCGGCTTGCTGTTCGAGCATGACGGGGAGGGCGGCGGAGGTGCAGTTGAATACGCCGGTGAGGTTTACGCCGATGACGGCGTCCCAGGCTTCTTTGGCCATTTTCTTCATCATGGCGTCTTTGGTGATGCCGGCGTTGTTGACGAGCACGTCGATGCGGCCGAAGGCCTGTTTGGCGGTGGCGATCATGTTCTGGCAGCTTTCCAGATTGGTGACGTCGACTTTGACGTAGACGGCTTGGCTGCCGAGGGCTTTTACCGCTTCGACGGTCGCGGAGCCGTCGGCGAAATCGGCGACGACGATTTTGGCGCCTTCTTCGGCGAAGCGCAGGGCGGTGGCTTTGCCGATGCCGCCGGCGCCGCCGGTGATGAGCACGACTTTATCTTTAAGACCTCTCATGGACGATACCTCCCGTTGTTATTGTTCCCGGTCAAGGTTTGAGCGGGATCAGAGTTTTTCGATGACGGTGGCGATGGCGGGGCCGCCGCCCACGCACAGGGACGCTACGCCGTATTTGTCGCCGCGGCGACCCATTTCGTAGATGAGGGAGACCAGTATCCTGGCCGCGGTGCAGCCCACGGGGTGGCCGAGGCCGACGCCGGAGCCGTTGGCGTTGATTTTGTCGAAGGGGATCTTGAGTTCGCGATTGACGGCGAGGAATTGGGCGGCGAAGGCTTCGTTTATTTCGTAGTAGCCGATGTCTTCGGTTTTGAGGCCGGCGTACTTGATCGCTTTGGGCACGGCGTATACCGGGCCGATGCCCATGATTTCGGGAGCGACGCCGGCGTTGGCGGTGGCAAGCAGTTTGGCGAGCGGCTTGATGCCGAGTTCTTTGGCTTTGGCGGCGGTCATGAGGACGAGGGCGGCTGCGCCGTCGTTGACCCCCGAGGCGTTGCCGGCGGTGACGGTGCCGTCTTTTTTGAAGGCGGGTTTCATGGCGGCGAGTTTTTCAAGAGAGACGTCGGCCCGCGGATGCTCGTCCTTGTCGATGGTGACGGGGCCTTTGCGGGTCTCTATGGTGACGGGTACGATTTCGTCTTTGAAGACGCCGCCGGCGATGGCTTTGACGGCTCGCTGGTGGCTCATGAGGGCAAGCTCGTCCTGCTCCTGGCGGGTGACGGCGTAGCGTTCGGCGAGGTTTTCGGCGGTGAGGCCCATGTGGTAGCCGGCGATGGCGCAGACGAGGCCGTCATAGAGCATGGAGTCGTAGATGTCGGCCTGGCCCATCCGGTAGCCGGTGCGGGCGCCCTTTAATATGTAGGGAGCCTGGGACATGCTTTCGATGCCTACTGCTACGGCGATGTCCGCCTTGCCGAGGACGATGGACTGGCTGGCCATTTCGAAGGCTTTCATGCCCGAGCCGCACTGCTGGTCAACGGTGTAGGCGTAGCCATCTACCGGCATGCCGCATTTGAGCTGGATTTGCCGCCCGGGGTTGCCTTTGTTGCCAGCTTTGTAGATCATGCCGCAGGCTAGTTCGCTGACTTGTTCGGGTTTTACGCCGGCCTGGCCGAGGGCGGCGTTGACGGCCGCTACGCCGAGGTCGACGGCGCTTACGTCTTTGAGCGCGCCGAGAAAGTCGCCGATGGGGGTACGCTTGGCCCCGACGATTACCACTTCACGCATAGAGTATCCCTCCGATTTAATTTTCGCTTATGCGCCCTGTCTTGCTGCCACTTATTAATGCAATTATCATGCCAAGCTTTCGGGGAGGCGAGGGGGTTCTTTTTTCGCCGGGCGATATCCCCGTCTGGGGAGGGGCTGTCGCCGGTAGACGTGCACAATGATAGACACGGTGTATAGTATTCTGTACATGTCGTGGCGCCGTTCTGTCCTGGAGGTGTATCTAAACGGCGCGGTGTTGGCGGCTCGTTGTCGGAAATTTGCGTATTCGGAATATTGGCACGGAATTTGCATCATGATATTTAGAGTTCGGATAAGGAGGTGGTGGGGAAAGAAGCTTCTGCGCGACCTGTCTTGCTGGGTATTTATACGTCTTGCTTGCTCTATGGCATCCAAATCTGAAGACCAAAGGGAGGAAAAGTAATGGAAATACTGGGCATTGTTTTAAGTCTTTTCCTACTGATGTACGTGGCCTACCGGGGCTTTTCGGTAATTCTCTTCGCCCCCGTGCTGGCGCTGCTGGCCGCGTCGATGCAGGGCTTCGATATCATGCCGGCTTATACCGAGCTCTTTATGGAACGGGCCGTTGGCTATGTTAAGTCCTTCTTCCCCGTCTTCCTGCTCGGCGCGGTGCTCGGCAAGGTTATGGAAGACACCGGCATGGCCAAGTCTATCGCCCACGAGATCATTCAGGCCCTGGGCAAGGAACGCGGCATTATCGCGGTCGTATTGTCCGGCGCCATCCTGACTTACGGCGGCGTCAGCCTGTTCGTGGTCGTGTTCGCGGTTTATCCCTTCGGCGCCGCTCTCTTTAAGGAAGCCGGCATCCCGAAACGCCTCATCCCCGGCTCGATCGCCCTGGGCGCTTTCACGTTCACGATGACGATGGTGCCCGGTACGCCCCAGATTCAGAACGCCATCCCGATGACTTTCTACGGCACCAACGCCTGGGCTTCCCCGGTTCTCGGCCTGCTCGCGGCCGCCATCACCTTCGGGGTCGGCGTCGCCTGGCTGGAATATCGCCGCAAGTCGGCGCAGGCCGCGGGCGAAGGCTATGGCCAGCATACCCTCAACGAGCCGACCGCCGATCAGGTGGAAGGTGTTTACCCCAACTGGGTGCTGTCGCTGCTGCCGTTGATCGCCGTTGTCGTTATCAACTTCGCGATGACCAAGTTCGCCTGGGATCCCAATATGCTGAAGCCTTTCCAGGGCATGGGCCTCAAGCTCCTGGTCCCGGCGGTGAAGAACGTGGCCGGCATCTGGTCGCTGATCATCGGTCTGGTGGTCGGCGTCGTCCTGGCGGTGGCCATCGGCTACCGCTATCTGCCGAAACAGCCCGGCTCCCTGCAGCGCGCTCTCAACGCCGGCGCTATCGGTTCGCTGCTGGCGATCATGAATACCGCCTCAGAGGTCGGCTACGGCAACGTTATCTCTTCGCTGCCCGGTTTCAAGTCGATCGCCACTTTCCTGCTGAACATCAAGCTCGGCGGCACGCCGCTGGTATCGGAGTTTTTCACGGTCAACATTCTCGCCGGCATCACCGGTTCGGCGTCGGGCGGCATGTCGATCGCGCTGAGCATTATGGCCAAGGAGTGGCTGACCTGGGCCAACCAGGTGGGCCTGAATCCCGAGCTGCTGCACAGGGTCGCTTCCATGGCTTCCGGCGGCTTCGACACGATGCCGCATAACGGCGCGGTTATCACGCTGCTGGCGGTGTGCGGCCTGACCCATATCCAGTCGTACAAGGATATTTTCATGACTTCGCTTTTGATTCCTTTCCTGACCGGTATCTTCG
>JALHDI010000174.1 GCA_022839045.1 Sporomusaceae bacterium | reverse complement strand
AGATGGGAGGCGTAGGAGGCGCCGGACATGTCGAGGATGCCGACCATCCGCCCATCGGCGTCGAAGATGGGCGCCGAGGAGCAGGTGAGGCAGTGGTGCTTCTGGCAGTAGTGCTCGGCGCCGGAGACCTGGATGGGCTCCCCGAGGACGAGGGCGGTGCCGATGGCGTTGGTGCCGGCCTCTTCCTCCCGCCAGCTGGCGCCGCGGAAGAAGTTGTTGGTCATCGGGCTGCCGAGGGTGTCCTGGTCGGCGAATATTTCCATGATGTAGCCGCGCTCGTCGGTGAGGACGACGACGAAATCGGAGCCGGCGACGAATTTATAGAGGTTGGCCATGAAGGGTTTGGCGATTTTGATGAGTTCCTGTTTTTCGGCGAGCAGCGTCGCCATTGTCTCGCCTTCGAGGCGGCTGTGGAGCGAGTTGTCGTAGGGGTTGACCCCCGCCCGGGCGCAACGGGCCCAGGAGTCGACGATCTGGGGGCGGATGGCGTGAAGCTGCTTTTTGCCGGCGGTGAAGTCCTGCCAGGCGGGAAGCACCGCGTCCCGGAAGCTGTTTGCCGCTGTCATCTTAATCCCTCCGTCACGATAAGATTTCGCCGCTCCCCTCCTCTTCCCTGCCGCGCTGCCACCGTTTTTTGCGGGCGGAATGCGTAAATATATGTAAGTTTGGGCAACAGGCCGGCAAAGAAAAATATCCCCGGCTAGCCGGGGATATTTTTCGGTAATGTCACTTAGCCTGCTGGAAGCGGCTGAGGGTAAGGCCGCGCAGCCTTTTGTCGGTTTCGGCGCCGGCGATGTATTCGGCGATCATTTTGCCCGTCTTGGGGGCGAGGGCGATGCCGTCGCCTTCGTGGCCGGCCGCCACGACGAAGCCTTCGAGGCCTTCGACGGGGCCGAGGATGGGCATGCCGTCGGGGGTGTAGGGCCTGAGGCCGGCGAAGGTGCGGATGACGTGGACCTTGGCGAGGAAGGGCAGTATGCTGATGGCGTGCCGCAGGACGGTGGCGGTGGCTTCGGGGGTTACGGCGGTGTCGTAGCCGACGAATTCCCTGGTGCCGCCGATGAGCAGCGTGCCTTCGGCGGTCTGCCCGGCCGCCAGCCCTACGCCGAGGTCGGCGGCTTCGGGGTCCTCGCTGCGGATCATTTCGGGGTTGTATTTTGCGACGATGTAGCGGGCGCTCCAGATTTCCCCGCGGACCATGGGGGGCATCGGTTCGGTGACGATGATCTGGCCGCGCCGCGGTTTGATGGGCAGCTCGATGCCGGCCATGCGGCCGACGGCGGGGGCGAATACACCGGCGGCGTTGACGATGACGCCGGCGCTGATGTTGCCCGCCTGGGTGACGACCCCTGCCACCCTGCCGGCGCTGGTCAGCAGGCCGCGGACTTCCGCGCCGGTCCTGATGTCGGCGCCGCCGCGCCGCGCGGCGCGGGCGAAGGCGAAGGTCAGCTTGAGGGGGCTGACTTCGGCGTCGGCGGGGCTGTAGGTGGCGGCGATCACGGACGGCGCGAAGGCCGGCTGGCGCCGGCGGGCCTCGTCGCCGTCCAGGATTTCGACCGGCAGGCCGTGACTTTTCTGGCGGTCGACGAATTTTTCCATGATCGCCATCTGGCGCTCGTTTTCGATGGCGATCATGCCGCCGAGGCGGTGGTAGTCGAGGTCGGCGCCGAGTTCCTCGCCGAGGGCGGGGAACATGGCCGAGCTTTCCAGCGCAAGGTCGAGGTGGATGCCGGGGTTCTTGGATTGCATGCTGATCGCTTTGTCGCAGGCGCCGGAGGTGCCGGAGCAGATGTCGCCGCGCTCCAGCAGGACGGGTTTGACGCCCAGCTTGGTGAGGTAGTAGGCGATGGCGGTGCCGATGACGCCGCCGCCGATGATGATTACGTCTGCGGTGCGCTTGCTCATTTGTCCTCCTCCCGGCATTTGCAGCCTGCCGGCCCGCCGCCGGGGCCAAGCAGCGCTTCGACGGTGACGGGGCGTACCGGGGGGCGGACGGAGGAAGCTTCTATTTCGCCGGGGTTCAGGCCGGTTTCGGCGGCGATGAGGCCGACGATCAGCCGGCGGCAGGTGCGCCCCTGGCAGAGGCCCATGCCGGCGCCGGTGCGCCGTTTGACGCCGGTGACGGTGGTGGCGCCTTCGGCGATGGCTTGGCGGATTTCTTCTTCGCTTACTTCTTCACAGCGGCAGATGTGCTTGCTCATGCTTCGGCCCTCCCCTCGACGCTGATTGCCCTGACGGTGTTGAGCAGTTCTTTGGGGACGCGGACGGTGACGACGGCGGTATGGTCCTGGGCTTTCGCGTCCAGCACTTTCTCCACCGTGCCGGCGCCGACGCGCTGTCCCCGGCGGTTGAGCGCGACGACCGCGTCGCCGGGCTTCGGCAGGGGCCAGGCTTCGTAGGGCAGTTGGACGGTGCCTTCGTCGCCGGGGCGGGAGCCGTCGACGACGAAGATGGCGAGACCGGGGCACCTGGCGATGCAGGCGCCGCAGCCGATGCATTTGGCGGCGTCGAGGGCGGGCAGGGAGGTGATGGGTACGCCGACGGCGATGGCGCGGACGGGGCAGGCTTGTTCGCAGGGGTTGCAGGGGATGTCCTGCACGCATTCGATGACGGCGACCGGGCCTTTGGCCATGCGTTCGGGTGCGGGCAGGCAGCCCGCGAGTTCGTCGGCCGAGAGGTAGCCGCAGGTGGCAAGGTTAGCTGACATGCGCTCCCCTCCCTTCGGCGGTGATCTGGGCTTTGGCGTCGCGGCGCGCTTGCCCGAAGCGGCCTGTTCTGAGGGTGTTGAGTCTCGCCCAGACGGCTTCTTTGAGGGCCGCGGCCTCTTGCGGGGCTACGCGGCCGAGGGCTTCGGCGGCGGCGATGCCGGCCAGGCGACCTTCTTCCATGGCGCTGCTGGCTTCCTCGACGCCGGTGATGTCGCCGGCGACGTAGATGCCGGCGGCGGTTGTTTCCATGTTGTCGTCGTGGACGGGCAGGTGGCCGCCGAGCTTCGGGATGAAGATGAATTTGCAGCCGCACATGAGGGCGAGCTCGGCCAGCGGGGTGAGGCCGACGGCGATGGCTACGCAGCCGACGGCGATGTCGCGTTCGCTGCCGGGCACGGGCCGGAAGCGGTCGTCGAGGGCGACGAGGGTGGCCCCTTCGACGCGGTCGGTGCCGTGGACGCACTTTACGGTGTGACCTGTGAGGATGGGCACGCCCAGCCGGGAGATTTTGGCGGCATGAACGCCGTAGCCGCCGATGACGGGGGCGGCTTCGACGAGGGCCGCGACTTGGCCGCCGGCCTGGCGGATCTGGTAGCTAACGATGAGGCCGACATTGCCGCTGCCGATCATGAGGGTCTTTTCCGCGGGCAGCACCCGGTGGAGGTTGACCATGGTCTGGACGGCGCCAGCGCTCATGACCCCGGGCAGGGTGCAGCCGGGGAAGGCGAGGGCATTTTCGGAGGCGCCGGTGGCGAGGATTATTTTCTTGGGGTTGAGGAGCAGGCGGCGCTGGTCGGCGGTGATGACGGCCACGCGGCGGTCGGGGTAGATGGCGTAGACGACGGCGCCGAGTTCGATGCGGGCGCCGAGCCGGGCGGTTTCCGCGAGCAGCGAGTCGCCGATGGCGTAGCCGCGG
>JALHDI010000173.1 GCA_022839045.1 Sporomusaceae bacterium | reverse complement strand
CGCCAAAGAAGCCTGCGAATATCAGATCAAACTCAACCGCGAAGAGGAAGCCAAGCAACTGGCCGAACTCAAAGCCAAAGGCATGCAGGTCACCGTTCTCACCCCCGACCAAGTCAAAGCCTTCCAGGCCAAAATGGGCCCGGTCTACGCCAAATACGAGCCCACCATCGGCAAAGATCTGCTTGACGCCTTCCGGAACGCCGGGAAATAGCAGTATTAGCGAGGTGGCTTGGCCCATAGCCGGGCCACCTCGACTATTAAAAAGCGGAGGCTGTCATGTCCAAACTGTTTGACGCCATCGAAGAATGGTTCCTGGCCATCTCCCTGGGAGCCATGCTTTTTCTCAACTTCGGCAACGTCCTCTCCCGGTACTTCTTCAACCTGTCCATGTCCTTCACCGAAGAAATAACCACCAACCTGTTCGTCTGGAGCTGCTTCCTCGGCGCGTCCGCCGCCGCCAAACGCGGCGCCCACCTCGGCCTCAGCATCTTCACCGACATGCTGCCCGCGAAATGGCAGCGGCTCGTCGCCCTCATCGTAACGATAATGTCGCTGGTGCTGTTCGCCGTCATCATCTGGACCAGCATCGGCATGGTCCAGTCGCAGATGGCCAGCAACCAGACCACCCCGGCACTCGGCATCCCCGAATGGACCATGGGCATCGCCGTACCCGTCGGCGCCGCCTTCTGCCTCATACGCTTCGCCCAGGCCGGCTGGAATGCCTGGCGGAAGGGGGTCAACTGAATATGGACATCGAACCCGGCATCCTCTTATTTCTCGTCTTCGGCATCCTGCTCTGCTTCAACACGCCCATCGCCGTAGCCCTCGGCCTCGGCAGCGTCATCACCATCTTCCTCAGCGGCGGCTCCCTCGACATCATGGCCTTCACCATGTACTCCGCCACCGCCAAATTCACCCTGCTGGCCATCCCCTTCTTCATCCTCGCCGGCGTCGTCATGGAGCAGGCCGGCGTTTCCAGCCGCCTCATCCGCTTCGCCAACGTCTGCGTCGGCCACATCACCGGCGGCCTGGCCATCGTTCTCGTCATCACCTCCTGCTTCTTCGCCGCCATCTCCGGCTCCGGCCCGGCCACCGTCGCCGCCCTGGGAGCCATCCTCATCCCCGCCATGGCCGAAGCCGGCTACGACAAACCCATGGCCTCGGCCCTCATGGCCAACGCCGGCGCCATCGGCATCATCATCCCCCCCAGCATCGCCTTCGTCGTCTACGGCGTCGTCGCCGAAGTCTCGATCGGCAAACTCTTCATGGCCGGCGTCGTGCCCGGCCTCGTCATCGGCCTCGCCCTCGCCCTCGTCAGCTACATCATCTCCAAAAAGCACGGCTGGGGCGGCGGCGGCAAACGCCCCACCCTCGGCGAACTGTGGGACGCCTTCAAAGACGCCGCCTGGGGCCTCATGACCCCGGTAATCATCCTCGGCGGCATCTACGGCGGCATCTTCACCCCCACCGAAGCCGCCGGCGTAGCCGCCGTCTACGGACTGTTCGTCGGCTTCTTCGTCTACAAGGAACTCAACCTGGCCAAATTCAAAAAACTCCTCATCGACGCCTCCGTCGGCTCGGCGGTCGTCATGCTCATCGTCGCCTCGGCCACCGTCTTCGCCTGGCTCGTCACCACCGAAGGCGTCGCCCAGGACATCTCCAAAGCCATGGTCGAATTCTCCAGCAACAAATACGTCATCCTCCTCATCATGAACGCCATCCTCCTCGTCGCCGGCTGCTTCATCGACGCCATCTCCGCCTACTACATCCTCCTGCCCATCTTCATCCCCATCCTCAACGCAGTGGGTGTCGACCTCGTCCTCTTCGGCGTCATCATGACCGTCAACCTGGCCATCGGTCAGATCACCCCCCCGGTCGGCGTCAACCTCTACGTCGCCTGCAACATCGCCAACATCAGCCTCAAGCAGATATCACGGGCTGTCATGCCCTTCCTCATCGCCTCCCTTCTCGCCCTGGCGGCCATCACCTACATTCCCGCCGTATCCCTGTGGCTGCCCACCGCGCTAGGCATGAAATAACAACCCGCGCCCGGGGGTGAACCGGCCGGAAAACGCCGGCACCCCCGCGGCCCGGAAAAAACCGTCCCGGCGACAACAGCTTGGAGGTGCTCAGCGTGAACCAGTGCCAGACCATACTAGACTGCTTCCGGCGGGTGCTGCCCTACCTGGGCGACATCCTCACCGCCGACGTCGGCGTATGCCTCACCGACTGCGAGAAAGTCCTCCTCTACAACCCCGGCAAAAGCATCGACCTCAAAATCCAGGCGGGCAGGCAGCTCGTCCCCCAGATGGCCGCCTACCAGGCCATCCACGAGCGGCGGCGCATCTTCACCCGCATCGATGCCTCCCTCCACGGCATCCCCTTCATCGCCGTCGCCGCCCCCGTCCTCGACGAAAACGGCACAATCGTCGGCGCCGTCATCCTCACCGAATCGATCGAGCGGCAGGATGCCCTGCGGCAGGTCGCCGACAAACTCAACGACAGCATCGCCACCCTCGCCGGCGGCACCCGGCAGATCGCCGCCCAGGCCGAAGAAATCGCCGCCCTCAGCAGCGAACTCGCCGGCAGCGCCCGCCAGTCGCAAGCCAAAGTCGACCAGACCGACCAAGTCCTCAGCCTCATAAAAAACGTTGCCGGCCAGACCAACCTCCTCGGCCTCAACGCCGCCATCGAAGCCGCCCGCGTCGGCGACCTCGGCCGCGGCTTCGGCGTCGTCGCCGAAGAAATCCGCAAACTCGCCGCCGGCAGCGCCGACTCCATCAAACAAATCGAAACCGTCATCAAAGAAATAAAACACGACAGCAACACCGTTGCCCGACAGCTTGACGTCATCGACGGCCTCATCGCCGGCATCGCCGGGGAAGTTGAGACCATCGCCGCCGCCGCCCAGGCGACCAGCACGCTGTCCAGAGAACTGGAAAAAATGGCCGCCGACATCGCCGGCAGCTGACATAACAAGCATACCCCCCCTCCCTCGGACCGCGGCGGAACCTCCGGCCCCCCCGGCCGCCGGTTCCGTCCCCGGTCCGTGCTCCTGCCTTCCCTGACCACAGCCTAGCGAGGATGGTGCAAACGCATGAAAACCAACCAGCACAGCCGCGAGACCCTGCTGCGCTTCTACCGGGAAATGCAGCGCATCCGCCAGTTCGACCTCAAAGCCGCCGAACTCTTCTCCCAGGGCCGCATGGCCGGCAACATCCACACCTGCGTCGGCCAGGAAGCCACCGCCGTCGGCGCCTGCCAGGCCTTAGAGCCGACCGACTTCATCACCGCCACCCACCGCGGTCACGGCCACTGCCTCGCCAAAGGCGGCCAGGCCGCCGTCATGATGGCCGAACTCTTCGGCAAAGCCACCGGCTACTGCAAAGGCAAAGGCGGCTCCATGCACATCGCCGACCTCGGCCTCGGCATCCTCGGCGCCAACGGCATCGTCGGCGCCGGCATCCCCATCGCCGCCGGCTCCGCCCTCGCCAGCAAAATCAAAGGCAGCCGCGAAATAACCCTCGCCTTCTTCGGCGACGGAGCCTCCAACGAAGGCGTCTTCCACGAAGCCCTCAACATGGCCTCCGCCTGGCGCCTGCCCGTCATCTTCCTGTGCGAAAACAACAAATACGGCGT
>JALHDI010000172.1 GCA_022839045.1 Sporomusaceae bacterium | reverse complement strand
GTCCGCTTCGCCGGACCAGGTGACGATGTGGTCGGTAAACGCTAATTCGTCCCAGACTTTGTAGCCTTTTTCGGTCGTGACCCAGATGCCGTCGGCGGATGCCGCGGCGGGTATGAGGACCAGGGACACCGCCAGGACCAGGCAGAAGAGGGTATATCGGACTGACCGTGGCATGTTATCACTCTCCTCGAAAATCATCGGCGAGCAGCGGGCGGGTGTGCGGCAGCGGTTGAACGAAAAGGCGGAATAACGTGATAAAGACATTCCCCGTCCGAACGGCAAAATCCTGCTTGTCCGCCGGGGACGGAAAAACCCCGCGCAGGATCTGCGCGGGGTTCGGACATCAGCGGCTGTACTTTCCGGGGGCGAGGCGGCCGCACCCCCAGCGGTAGAAGGCGATGAAGGCGCGTGACGAGAGGAAGGTGACGGTGAGGGTGTAGAAGCTGGTGAACCAGGTCCAGTCTTTGTATTCGATGAGGTCGGTGTAGCGTTCGATGGGGTATTCGACGGCGACGATGCCGGCGCTGAAGAGGAGGGCGTAGCCGACGATGGCCATGAGGCCGCGCGTGCGGGTGACCTGGTTGTAGAGGACGCAGAGGACGGGGAAGACCCACAGCTCGAAGAGGATGCTGGTCTCGTACCAGCGGGGCAGGATGCGGTGGGGGTATTCGATCATTTTCAGGGAGGCGACCGGGCTGCCCCAGATGAAATCGAGGGTGCATTTGAAGAGGAAGACCACGACCCAGTCGCGGAAGTAGCGCCAGTCGACGGCGAAGATGAACAGCAGCAGGGTTATCGCCGCCGCCGTTATTACGATGATCTGTTCGGTGATTGTCACGGCAATGCCCCTTCCCGCACGGCCCGGTTTTAGTTAGTATGGCCGGAGGGGCGGGGCTTTATTGCAGCGAGGCGTCAGATGAGCCGGTCGTCGTCGGCGGCGTTTTCGACGGCGAGGGTTTTGTCGTTGTCGGCGGTGCGGGGGCCGTCGTGAAAATGACCGGTGGGGTTGAAGCTGGATTCGTAGCCGAGCTGGTCTTTATCGGTGACCGACCAGGGGGATTTGCGTTTGTACGCCATGGTTTTCACCTCCGGGGCTAGTTTCCCCCACGGCCGGCGATTATAACCCGCGCCGGCGCGATTGAAAGAAACCCCCCGCGCCGGCGGCGGGGGGAGCGCGGTTTCAGGGACGCTTGGCGAAAATTTCGTCGAGCATGACGAGCATGTGGTCGCGGACGACTACGAAGGAAGGGCCGCCGCCGAATTCGACGCCGATGGCGGCGGCTTCGAGGGCCTGTTCGCTGGTGGCGCCGGCGGCGATGGCGTTGTTGAGGTGGTTGCCTAGGCAGGGGATGCAGCGGGTGGAAACGGAGGCGGTGACGGCCATGAGCTCTTTGTCGCGCCGGGTGAGGGCGCCGGGCTTGTAGTAGTATTTCATGAGTTCGTTGAAGCCGCTAAAAAGGGCGGGGGCTTCTTTTTCGAGACGCTCGCGGTTGGCTTTGCGCTGGGTGAGGATCTGTTCGAGTTCTGGCATTCTGTTTGCTCCTCTCGTGAGTATTCGGTACTATTTTCGCAGGTGGGGGCGGGTTATTCTTGTATTTTCTTGCGGTGTTCGCGGATTGGCGGCCAACCTCTGCACTGAGGCGCAGGGGTTTTCATTTTCGGGCCGGCGCTGATGAGACCCGGCTGCGCGCGGGGAGAAGGGAAAAAACGGGGACAACTAATTGACAAATAATGGAATAAATGGTAATGTGATTCCAGCGACATTCGCGCAAGGAGGAGATTACCTATGAGAAAAATCATTGTTTTGGTTGCTTGTTTTATGATGATCGGCAGCGTCGCCCTCGCTTCGCCGCTCATGGATTTCTCGCAGGGGAAAGGCTCTATCGACCTGACGATGCGGAACACGGAAAACTCTATCGAGGGGGAAGGTTTCGAGAAGGATTACAATTTCGACGGGGCGGCCACTTTCGGGCTTGGCAACAAGTGGGCCGTCCAGTACCGCTACTTCCAGCCGGAATCGGATAAAACTTTTGGCGTGGTGACTTTAAAACTGGCGACCAACGAGTTCAACGTATTGTATAAGCTGGACAAGAATCTCGCCGCCTTCGCCGGCTACGCCAACGCGAAGGGAACGTTATCAGCTAGCGCAGTTAGCGAGGAAAGGGTCACCGGAGACAGCGCTTCCTCCTCGACGAAAGATTTGTGGCAGTTAGGCCTGATCGGCAGCACGGCGCTCGGCGACAAGACGACGCTGTGGGCCAGCGTCGGCGCTGGATCGGATCTGACCAACTGGGAGGCGGGCATCGGCTACGCTTTCACGCCCAAATGCGAGTTCAACGTGAGTTATCGTGAGTTCAAGGTGAACGATCTCGACGGGGTTGATGTGAAGGCCAAGGGTCTGGGCTTCGGGGTGACGTTCAAGTATTAGGCCGGGGTGCGCAAGCTCCGGGGGGTTCCCTCCCGGGGCTTTTTTATGGCGGCCCTCCCGGCGGCGGTGACGGCTATGAATTCGTGGTTATTAAGGTTTTTGCCGCTTGCGACGATATTATTGGTACAAGGAATTTGCCGGAAGTATCGGAGGTTTTGGGCATGGATGCGACAACTACGCAAATTTCTGGTATCAGAGTAAGCACCTATACGAGCTATAGCCAGAGCACCATTACCACGCAAACGACGGCCGAAAGCGAGCCGGGAGCCGCCGCGGTGGTCGAGCTGGGGGGCGGAAGGGCCAAGACGGGCGCCGGTATTTACGGCCCCACCGTCGCGGCGATGAAGAAGGAGGCCGAGGCCAGGTACGAGAGCCTCCGCGCGATGGTGCGGGAGCTGATCGCCCGCCAGCAGGGTTTTTCGACCGACGAGACAGCCGTGGAGATTCCCACGGAGGTCAGGGAGCAGGCTGAGAGCGATATCGCGAGCGGCGGCTATTATTCGCCGGAAGCCACGGCGTCGCGGATTGTGGATTTCGCCAAGGCGCTGTCAGGCGGCGACGCGAGCAAGTTCAGGCTGTTGAAGGACGCGGTGGAGAAGGGGTTCGCGGATGCGACCGACGCGCTGGGCGGCGAGCTGCCGGAGATTTCCCGGCAGACGTACGACCTCGTGCAGAAGGGGTTCGACCAGTGGGCCGAGGAGCTCGGGATAGAGGACGCCGCCCAAGGCTGATATACGGCGAATTAGGGCTGACCCGAGTAATCGGGCCAGCCTTTGTGCGTTTTGGCGGCGATAAAATGCAACACAACATAACTATTTAATATCGAAAAACCTCGGAATTGGCTAGAATGCCCCAGATGCAAGGCGCGGTGAGCGCGCGACCGGAGGCGTACCGTAACGTACGGCGGAGGGGAGCATCCGAGCCGTAACGCCGTAGATGGGGTTTTTTCACCAGTTTTTGTATATATTTTTTATGTTAATGACCCATAATAAGAGGAAAATTATGTTTATGGGCGAATAGAAAGGAATATTAGGGGGTTTGTCCATGTCTATCGCCGAAAACCTGGCTCTCGTCAGGCATAACGTCGACCTTGCGGTGGTCCGCCGGCGGGATGTGCCGGTGACGGGGCCGCTGGTGAAGGTGGTGGCGGTGACGAAGAACCACGAGGCGGCCGAGGTGCGCGAGGCGCTGGCGGCCGGGGCCGAGGCGCTG
>JALHDI010000043.1 GCA_022839045.1 Sporomusaceae bacterium | reverse complement strand
GGCGCATCGTCGCGCTGGTAATGGTCTCGCTTATGTTCGGCGGGTGCTCCGGGTGCATCGGGATCCCAGACTGGACTGTGGACGACGCGGGCGCGGTGGAGTACGAGAAACCGGAGGGCGGTATCCCAAAGAACAAGGAGTTTTGACATGCCAACACCAACATCTCTCAACTTAGGCTCTATCGTCGGCCCGGACGTGTTCCATGTCTGGTGTTCGAAACAAGACCCCGCGCTCGATCCGGATCTCGGCGCGTCGTGGGACGCCTTCATGGCCGCCATCAAGGGCGAGACCGGCGCAACGGGCGCTCCCGGGGCGGATGGGCTGACCCAGGCTCAGGTTGACGCCCGGATCGCCGCGGCCAACCTGCAAGCGGCGCTGACGTTCGACGACGCCCCGACATCGGGTTCAGCCAACCCGGTCAAATCCGGCGGAGTTTACACGGCGCTCGCCGGCAAGCAGGCGACGCTAGAGTGGGATTCGACGCCGACCGCGGACTCGACGAATCCAGTCACCTCTGGCGGCGTCCACGCGGCCATCGCGGCGGCCGACATTGGCGACACGGGATGGGTGGCCATGACGATGAATTCAAACGTGGTGTCGTCTGGAGTCATTTATTATCGCGTAAAAAACGGCGTGGTGTTTTTCAGCGGAAGTTTCGTCGCAAAACCGCAAAACCCAGGCAAGCCATTGACGACGTCGTCCCTGCCGGAGGGCGTCGTGCCATGCTCGCATTATGGGGGGGCTCCCACGATGTCTGCGGACTGCGGTGTCTGGTATCTGCCCCATTTGTGGTTTGATGCGCCGTCGCGTAGGCCATGTTTGAGCGGCATCATTTACTTGGGCGATGGCAGCGCAGTCTCGTTGAATACATCCATGACGATTCAACTTAAGCCCGATGCGTTGTTCGTCATTGGATAGGAGGACTTCTAGAATGTACTGGTACTGGCAAAAGAAAGGTGATAAGTGATGGCTATTTCCGACGCAGAGCAGGACTGGTTCCGCAGGGCGCGAAGACGGCTGGCGGACTCACACCTCGACGACCTCACGATGGAGTCGACCGCCATGGCGCTGTCGAAGGCGGAGACGGCGCTGGACGCGGCCCCGCCGGAAATCAGAATGTTTGTCGAAAGCCAGGCCGCGCTTGGGATCGCATTCGCCCATTTCGCGTCTGGAAGCCCACGCGCCGCGGCCGCCGCGGCGGCTGTCGCCATCGCCAAGCATGCGGAGGAGTGTGGGAAAAAAGCGGACGGCAGTTTCGTCGACCCATCGATCAAGACGGCGAAGCGCCGGGTGCTGTCGTCTCCGAATGCGATCGCAATCGTGATCGCCGCTTGCATCCTGCGCTTTGGAGAGAGCGCGCTGGAGGCGCTCGTGAAGCTGTTCTTGTAGCCTTTTCGCCATTTCGGCGAGAAAACAAACCAAAATCAACAAGGAAAACCATGAAGAAAAATGCACTGTTCACACTCCTCGCCATTGTCGCTTTCGCCGTATCGGCCAAGTGCGCGTCGCTCACGCAGCTCACGGCTACTCTCGCCCTCCCCGGCGGCGGGACAAACGAAGTCGTCTACTCCTATCCCGGCGTCCACGCGATCATTTCGCCGACCGCCTTGTACAGGGGTTCGACGAACGGCACGCTCGACGTGACATACTCGTCGACGGTCGTCACGAATTTTGCCCTTGGCAGCATCGAGCCCGGCAAGTCGCAACTCGATATGACGGGTTTCCCGGTGCTTCGCTACGGAAACACGTTCAAGTTCACGTCGTCCTTGACGAACGCGATCCCGCTGCTCTTCACCTTCGAAATCGTGAATCCGTAGGGACTACGCCATGACCAAGCTGGAACTCTGGAACTTCGCGCTGGGATGCATCCCGCATGGCCACCGCATCGTTTCCGACGAGGAGAACTCGACGGAGGCGGATTATTGCCGGATGTTCTGGGACGCATCGCGAGTCAAGATCTTGTCCACGCACAACTGGACGTTCGCGACGCGATCGATGGAATGCTCGGGAGGTCTCCACCGGGGCGTCAACGGCGTCCACTGGGTCTTCCCGATGCCCGAGGGGGCCGTCAAGGTCGTCGGCGTGTTCGATCAGACCGGAAGGCAAATCGAGGCCAATGGGCTTGACGGGCTGCTCGTCTCCCATGAGCCCATGGGCTCATTGCGCTACGTGATCGACATCGAAGACCCGTCTTCAATGCCGTATCTGGTCCAGGTGGCCATCGCATGGGATCTCGCCGCGCAAATCGCCCCGCTCATCACGTCCGGCGGAATCCGGCTGCGCCAGATCGCCCAGCAGGCGGCCATCGCCCTGGGCGACGCGCGGCAGGCCGACACCGGAGCCGTCGAGGGCGGCGGCTATTCATCCACCCACTACGCAGACTCGAGGCGCTAGCCAATGATCAACGCGGTAATCCAGAATTCCTTCGTCTCCGGCGAGCTTTCCCCGGAGCTGTACGCGCGCCACGACATGCGCCAGTATTTTCAGGGCGCGCAGAAGATCCGCAACTTCATTCCCCGCCGCTCCGGCGGGGTGCGCAAGCGCTCTGGAACGCAGCTCGTCGCCGCGCTGCGCGATTCGGCCACGGCGTGGCGTGTGATCCCCTACGTCTTCGACCGCCAGCGATACGGCATCCTCTATCTGTTTCTCGCGGGAAGTTCGCAACTACGCTTCCGCTTCTCGAAGTCGGGCGGGGCGTTTTCGGAGTCTGCGACGACTGGACTTAGCGGATTCAGCGCGGCGGATCTCGCTTCGATGAACTACAAGCAGATCGGCGACACGATCTATCTCACGCTGTCGGGACGCCGATCGTTCAAGGCCGTGGTGACGTTCGACTCCGGCGTTGTGGAGTTCAACGATGTGCCGACGAAGATTGACGTGGTGGCCCCTCCCCCCCTGAACGTCTCCGTCACGGGGATGTTCGCGCCTGGAGACTCCTACAAGGCGACGACGCGGAAATACGCGATCTGGGGCGTCAAGGACGGCGTCTTCTCGACCCCGTCGGAGAAGGAGGCGAACATCGTCCTTCCCTGGCAGGCCGGCGCGAAGGTGACGCTGTCGTTTACGCCGCGCTGGGACCGGCACGACTACTACGTCATGGGGAAGATGCTGGGAGCGGACTACGCGGCGCTGGCGACGTTCTATCCGGACACGCAGCTTGGCAACCGCGCGGACGCGACCTGGACGAATCCGGCGTCGCCCATAGCGACGGCGACGATCGACGGCACGGAGTACGCCGCTTCGACGACGACGATCGCATCCGCCTGGAAGAATTCTCCAGACGACATCGATTCGGCGACGGGTAAACACGTGAACGCCGCAGTCGTGGATGGTGTTCTCGCGTTCTCCTTGAACTCGACTTCGCCCATCCTCGCTATGCGCATCCATTTCGGGGGAAAGCTCGTGCCCAGCGCCGGAGGCTCTGCGGTGGCGGTCGGAGCGGCAGGCGTGACGACGGTGACGTTGAAAAACGATCTTGGAGCGGAAATCGCAAGCTGGACGGTGAGCAGCGCCTACACGGAGGGCGACGTGCTGCTTTCCGTCGTGACCCCAGTCTTAAGCGAGAGCAAGGTCTATTCGCTTGAGTTCGACAACGAACATGACGTGCCTGTCGTGGTGCGCGGAATCGTGCCCGTGACCGACAGCGCGACGCAGACGTACACCGACACGAACATCGAGCCCGTCCAGATCACGGGACTCCAGGAGCATTTGACGGTCGGCGACACGGGCATGGACTGCGCTCTCTGCGAGGTCTGGCAGCAGCGGCTGGTCTTCGCCGCGTCCCAGGGCAACCCTTTCACGCTCTGGTTCTCGGCCGTCGGCAACATCCTTGGATTCCACGCCATGCGTCCGCAGACGATGCAGGACGGCTTTTCGATCTCCATCCCGCCCGTGGCCGCGACGCGCATCCTGCACATGTACAGCGGTCAATGGCTCATGCTCTTCACCGAGGCCGGGGAATACCTATGTTCGTCCGGCGAACAGGCGTTCGGCTACGCGACGGCGTCCATCCACAAAATATCGTCCGTTGTGGCGAGCGAGAGCGTGCGCCCCATCGACACCGCGTCCACGCTGCTTTTCGCCGGGGCCGACAACCGCTCGGTCTTCTCCATGCGCTACGATCTTGCGCAAGACAACGTTATTCCGATTGACCTGTCCATCTTCACACGGCATCTTACCGAGAACCGGAAAATCGTCCGCATGGCCTACCAGCGCTATCCAGACAGCGTGGCGTGGTGCCTGCTCGACGACGGAACGCTTCTTTCGATCACGTGGCAGCCGGATCAGGAGGTGCTCGCCTGGGCGCGTCACGACTTCGGAGGCGACGGCGGGCTTGTGCTCAAGGACATTGTGAGCTATGCGACGGTGCGCGAGGTGGCGGACTGCGACACGATTTCCGAAATGCTGCTCGTGTGGGAGCATCCCGACGAGCCCGGCACGGTCTGGATTGAACGGATGCGCGCGCAGACGTGCGTCGACGCCCCGACGGTCGCGACCGCGCTCTGCGTCGATCATTCCGGCTACGCGGAGGCGGACTATCCCAATGGGAAGCCCGTGGAGGCGCTGGTCGACGCGGAGCTTGTGACGCTGCGCCCGGAGAGCCAGAATTTCAACACGATGGGGCTTGCGAAGACGATTCTCGGCTGCACGGTGCGTTTCCGGCGCTCCGGCAAGTTCTCCATCCGTCCTCTGCGCGGGGGACTTGGCGAAGTCAACGGGGGCAGCGTGAACATCGAGGACACCCGCGTTTCCCTCGTCACGGACGACGTCAACATCCTTCCGCGCTCTTTCTACAACGGCGGCGGCGAGATGGTCGTTCGCTCGGCGGACGCCTATCCGTGCGAGATTCAGTCCATCCGCTTCAACGTCCGCTACGACGACATCAACGCAGGCGAAGGAGGTGGCTGATGTATGTGAGTCCACTGATCAGCGGAGCGGCGCAAGGAGGCGGCGCGCAGATAATGGGCGCGACCGGGGGATCGAGCTTTTTCGGATTCAGCGGGATCAACAACGCCCGGACGCTCGGCGCGACGCCGATGATGGGCATCACGACTTTGGCGGCTGGACTGACTTCGACTTTGTCATCGATGTACTCGCTTCGGCAGTCGTCGAAGGCGGCGAAGGCGAACGCTTCGAGCCTCTATCGAGAGTCCATGCTCTACTCCCGGCAGGGAGACTTCATGCTGAAGAGCGCGAACGCCTATTCGGGCATCGCGCGGAAGATGGTGGAGATGGGCGAGGCCAATGCGAGGAACGAGCGCATCCGCGCGGGCAAAGTCCAGTTCTTCATCGACGCGAGCCAGGGCGAGGCGGTCAAGGAGTCCGAGCAAATTGTCGGAGAGGGTCTCGCGTCCTTCGCCGCGAACGGCGTTCTGATCGAGGGGCGCGAGGGCGCTGCGGTGGCGATGTGGGAGCAGGACGAAGCCGCCGACAACGCCTACCAGCAGCTCCTGATCATGCAGAAGGGGCAGGACACCATCTGGGAATATCTCATGGCCGCGAACCAGCGCGAGGCCGAGGGCTGGGGGCAGGCGGCGGGGGCCTACGGGCAGGCGGCGGAGGTGGCGGGTGCGGCCTATTCGGCCTATCTGTCGTCCTACGAGTCCCATCGCCAGGCCGACGCGATGGCGAGAGCGGCGAGAAAAGCCCGCCGTGGCATGCTGGGCTCCGGCATCGGCAGCGCCTTGGGCGCGGTCGTCGCCGTCGGGGCGGCGGCGTTTACTGGCGGGGCGTCGCTCGCGGCCTACGCGACGCTCGCCGGGGCGGGAATGTCCGTCGGGAGTTCGGTCGGCGCGACGTCGCCTTCCTGGTAGGAGAAAACAGCTATGCCTAGAATCCAGCCCAACACCATCACCAAGACGCCCTGGAGCTTTACGCAGGGCGGATCCGCCAGGCGGCTCCCGTTGATCCGTCTCGCAACTGAGTCGCAGGCACGATCCGTGCAGCCGCTTATCGACCGGGAGCGCGGTGTCCGCCAGGCGAACGTCGCCGGGGCCGAGGCGAAGGCCCGTGGCTTCGACAACGCCATGCAGACGGTGGCCGGTGCCGCGCGGCTGGCCGGGGACATGGCGGATCGGGCGATCCGGATGCGCAACGAGACGTTCATCGCCAAGAAGGCCGCGGAGTACCAAAGCGCGGTGACGCTCTGGGAGACTGGCATCGACGAGCAGGGCCGGCACGTCGGATCGCTCTTCGAAACGCCCTACGACCCCGGCGACGAAAACGGCGATGGAATGTCCGGGGCGACGGTCGAAATAGCGAAGGCACACGCGAAATGGTTTGAAGACCAGCAGATGACGCCGGAGCAGGCGGAAATGGTGGCGAAGCACATCGAGCCGCTGCGCGTACGGCTCTTCGCGGCGGCCCGGCGTGTGGACGCGCAAAACCACGAGCGCGACCGCGCCGAGGCGTTCGCGTCGCTCTCCAGGGCGCAGGCTGACAACTACTACAAAACGGGCGATGCCGCGTCCCTCTCCGAGGCGGCCTTGACGTTTGCTTTGTCGCAGACGCCGCGCAGCCAGATTGCCAACTTCGAGGAATGGCAGGAGGGGGGAAGCCGCGATCCCGCGCAGATTCAGTTCGCGACCCCGGCGGGCAAGACCGCCTTCGACGAGGCGTATACAAAGGCGAACGACGGCATCCAGGAGAAATTCGTCAACAATCTCCTCGACGAGGCGGTCAACACCGAAAACGAGGAGGTGGCGCAAAAGCTATTCGCCATGTTAGACGCCTCCGTGGACAACGAAAGCGACGCGGCGGCGTTCTTTATTAAGGAGGAAAGCCAGGAGGAGCTGCGCAAGAAGCTGCGCGTCGCGAAGGAGCGGCGCGACGCCGTCGTCGCGAGGCGGGACCGCGAACGCTACCAGCTGGCGCGCGACCTTACCGTGCGCGTGCTGATCGACGAGGCATCGGAAGAAGATGTGCAGGCGCTTGACGAAGTCCGGGCGAAGATGAAGCCCGAGGCGTTGCTGGAGATCGACCAGTTCGCGGACTCCACGGCCGAGAAGCTGGACTATGGAAAATGGGAGGCGTTTCGCCGCAAGACGGTTGAAGACGAAAGCGCAGGCGACAAAAAGGCCGTGCTCGAGGAGTTGCGCGAATACGCGCAGGCAATGAAGCATCCCGCCGCGCGCGAGCGGGCGCTCTACGAGGTGTCGAGGCTGGAGAGCGGCTATTTCGGCGCATTGTCCGGAGGGTCGGGTCGGCTGTCGGAAAAGACGGTCAAGAACATGTTCCGTTTTTCCGGCATGTCCCCGGCGGATAAGTTGGAGCGGCTGCATGCGCTGGCCGATGCGAATGCGATCTCTCCTGATTCGTTCGTCAGCCTCTTCGACGACATCAAGAAGACGGCGAGAGACAACGTCGACGCAATCGGCGTGCTCGACGCCATGGAGGAGGCTGGGTTTAAACTGGACGGGTTCTTCAAGCGCGACAATGCCGGTTTTGTCGCTTTCGGCGCGGATGGACGCCCCAAGCTATCCGAAAGGGGCGAAGCGGGACGGAAGAGAAAAGTTTCCGGATGGGTGGAGGAAAGCGGCGAAGGCTGGTTCAACATGGTCGACCACTACAAGGTCGGAGAGGATTTCATGCTGGCCGTCTACGACCTCGCCAGGGAGTACAAGGCGCAGGAACTTGCGGGCGTGAGGGGACTGGGGACGCTTTCTGAATTCCTGAAGGCACGAATCTATGACACCGCCGCCGGCAAGGAGTTCACCGATTTGCAGTTGAAGAGGCTTGTCGAAAAGGCGCATACACGCATCGTGAACAACGAGGCTACGGCGGTTGGCGGCTACTACAACAACCTGATGAATTCAGTTCTTGACGACGAAGCTGACGAGGAAGAGGAAGGGGCCTTGGAATACGATGAACAATTCTGAAGATTTCGAGTTTGTCTTGCAGCGCTACGCGGACGCGGACCGGAAGACGCTTCGGGACGCCTTTTTGCAAGACCCAGAGGGCGATCCGGATCGCGTCCGGTGGGCGGCGGTCACGCTCTGCAAGGAGACGTTAGGCTTCGAATCGATGACGGGGCGGGAGTTCACGCCGGATCAGCGCGACCTCGACCCGGCGTCGTATCTTCAGAAGATGAAAAAGATCATCGTCGACGGATCGCTGGAAAGCCTGTGGTCGCCAGACTACAAGGCGTTTCAGGCGATCCCGAAGGAGGACGTCCAGGGACGGGTGAAATACGTCCGCGAGAAGTCTCCTGACAAGTTCAGCGAAAAGGCGGGGGAATGGGCGTCCAAGGCGTGGCACGGTTCGCAGTTGTCGAACGACGAGTTGTCTATTCTGGGCGAGGATTTTACGCCTGAAGACCGGAGTCTGATGGATCAGCTTCGCAAGATCGAGAAAGACCGGAGGCGGCTCACAGTAAAAGACGCGAACAATCCGTTCGCGCTCGAACGGATTGAACGAGAAAAAGCCGAATACGAGGTGAAGCGAAAGCGGATCGAAGAGCTTCGCCAGCTAGCCCGCGACCGCAAGGATGTTGCTGACTACGAGGCCGAGTTGATGCGCCAGAACGCCTGGGCGGTTGTTGCTCAGGCGAGCAAGGGTCTGGAATCCGTCTTCGCGGAGGAGATCGTCGAGCACGCGCTGGCCCACAAAGGCAAGCTGGACCCGGAGCGGCTGGACAAGTTTTCTTTGATGTCGCTGGAGGATCAGCGCAAGGTAATACCGATGCTGCACACGCTGCGCGAGGCGTCCGACGGCCGCTCGTGGGTGGAAGACCTGGCGCGTGGCTTCGTGCGTAGCGTGGTGGAGACTCCGTTCAAGGCTGGGAACTACTTGTTCTACAAGGGTGTGCAGGCGATCTACCAGGACGATGAACTGTATCAGACCATGGCCGAGCAGCGGGCGTTGCTTGAACTGGCGAACGAAGCGCCGATGGCGGACTGGGGCGGACTGGGAAACGCGATCGTCGGCGTGGCGACGTCGCTGCCATACGGGTGGTATTCCCTGACGGGAGTCGGTTCGGCTGCGATCATAGGACAGGCGGCGCTTGATTTCGAAAACCAAGTGGCGGCGGAGGGCGGGGACGTGACCTCGCTGGAATTCCAAGTTGGACAGCTTGCGGCGGCTACGGCGTGGTGGGGAATTGAACGTGCTCAGTTTTTAGGTTGGAGCGGGCCGATCAAGAAGCTCGGCAAGCGAGAGGCGTTCCTGAAGTTTGCGACGGTTTTCAAGAATGGCATCACGAAGGAGGTGGTGAAAGGCGGCGCGGGCGTCCTCGGGTGGTGGGCGGCCACGACGGGCGAAGAGTTGTCGCAGGAAGTCTTTCAAAAAGGGATCGAAAATGCGTTTGTGGCGATCGGCCTTGGGCGGGACGTAGCGGCTTCCGTGGCGTCCGGCATGGTGGAAGAGGCCGAGGCGTCGTTTGGGACGATGGGGCTGTTTGCCGCCATCGGCGCGGGCAAGAATACGATCATCCACAGATCCGGGCTGTTCAAGTCGAAGGAGGAGCTTGTCTCGACGATGCTGCTCAATCATAATCTGGCGACGAAGTTCACATCCGGCGATTATGGAAAGAAGGACCTGGACACGTTCGGGACGCAGCTTGGGATGCTCTTCCGGGGATGGATTTCCGACGGAGGGAAGGTCGCGGATTTCGCCAAGCGGTTCGGTCTTGACATCGACACGGCAGTCTTGATGTCCCATTCCTTCGAGAAGACCTACAAGGCCATTGGCGGGGACGCGGAGAAGATGAAGACGGCGATGGGCGGCCGCGAGATGCTGTTTCTCTCCGAGCAGGTGTCGCAGGCGATGCCGTGGATTCAGGCGACGCGGGACGACGACGGTACGATCCACCTGACGCGCGCCGACGGGGCGCCCGCCGGATCGCCGCAAGTGGATTTGACGATTCGGACGAGGCCTGCAAGCGAATTCGCCATCACCGACGAAAAGCTCATGGACGACTACGACGGATATCATATTTCCATCGTCCAGGCGATCAACGCCGCGGGCGTGGAGATGACGATGGAGAAATGGCGCGGCATGACGCTGGAGGAGCGCCGCAAGGCCGTCGACCAGTACGTGAAGGCCGACGAAGCCAAGTTCACGGTGGCCGACGAAGACGGGACTCAGGTGTCGGAGGGGGACTTGGCCCGGATGTCGGGCACGATCGACCTCAACGTCGAGGCGATGCCGGGCGCGCAGTTTCATGAAATCTTCCATGCCGTGGTGAAGGTGCTCAAGCGATCCGGTTTGCTGACGAAGGAGGTCGTCGACGGCTTCAAGGCCGCTTTCGGGGCGCCGCTTTCGGAGGCCGAGGAGTTCAACGAGGAATCCGGGGCGAACAACTTCCAGGACTACATCCAAGGGAAGTTCGACCCTGTGTCGAAGGGACTCTTCGACAAGTTCGCGGATGGCGTCACACGGCTCTTGACGTTCGTCCGTGGCGTCCGCAAGCAGTCCGAGGACGATTTGACCGAGTACGAGCGCTTCGTCGAATCGATCCGCACGGGAAACATCCGCCAAGTCCCGGTCGCCATGGCCAAGCTGGCGGAAAAGGCGGGCGCAGACGAAAAAGCCAAGGCGGAGGCGGAGGCGGAGGCGGAGCCGAAGACGGCGGCTCCGGGAGACGGCGCGACGCCCCCGGAGTCCCGCGGAGACGAGCAGACGCCGGCGGCTCCGGTCGCGGCGAAGCCGTCCGCACCCTCCCCGACTGCCGCCGCGCTGCCTTCCGAAACGGCGGATCGTCCGGGGATCGCGCGATCCGGATCGTGGTCGGCGGTCACGCCAGACGGTTCGATGCGCCTGGGCGGCGTCTGGGGCGTCCTCGACCTGGGCAGCGCCGTCACATCCGACATGCCGGGCTATCTTCAGGAGCTTCAAGGGCGTTCGCGCGGCAGCGTGTCGTCCCGGCTGCAAATCCAGCGCATGGGCCGTGGCATCGACGGCACGCGGCTCATGGACGCGGCCACGACGGATCAGGGCGCGCCCATCCTGACGGCTGACTTCATGGTGCTCTCAGGCAACGGGCGGATTCTGGCGCTGCGCGAGGCGCTGGCGCTTGGGCTGTTCGAGCCCTATCGAGCCATGGTGCGACAGCGTGCGGCGGAGCTTGGCATCGACATTTCGGGCATCGCGAATCCCGTGCTGGTGCGTATCCTCCCCCCCGGCATGGAGAAGGAGCAGCTCGTCAAGGCGGCCGAATTGTCGAACCGGCCATCCATCCTGCAGAGGGGCTTAGTCGAGACGGCGGAGGCGGACGCGAAGATTCTGACGGGATCGAAGCTCATCGAGACGATGGACACTGGGGATTCCGGCGACTTGACGCTCGCCTCGAACCGGATGTTCATGAACGCGTTCATCGAGCGCACGGGCGACCAGTCCCTGCGCCTTTCCGACGGATCGGCCTCGCCCGAGGCCTACGCGCGCGTGCGACGCGCGGCGCTGGCGGCGGTGTTCGAGGGGATGCCGGAATATCGCAGTTTCCTGCGGATGATCTTCGAGCGCGGTTCTTCGGAGGACGGCGTGGGCGTCAAGCGCGAGCTGGACGGGATCATGAAGGCGGCGCCTCAACTGGTGCGGCTGGCAACGCTGAAGCCGGACTATGCGCTTAACGTCCAGTTGGGTCTTGCATTTTCGCGCTACATGGACTTCCGCAACCGGGGCGGATCGCCGGAGGCGATCGAGGCGGACATCGCACAGCAGGACATGTTTGCGGCCCGCGACGAATTCAACGACGCGATTTTAAGGCAAATTGGCTTGCGCCATTCTTCCGTTCTAATTGCCGATTTGCTGGACAACTACGCGGCCCGAGCCATGGCGGTAGACCCGACGCCGGACATGTTCGGCAATGCGCCGCCGACGCCTTTTGAGGTGTTCGAGCAGGCGGCGAAGGCGACGACGCCGGTTGACTTGGCGGCGATCCAGGCGGCGGAGATCGCGGCCTTGCGCGCGCTGGCGAACGCCGGGGCGGAGCAGGCGGCGGAGTTCCTCGAGACTCCGGCAGGCGAGCGCCTGGGCGAGCTTGAGGCAAACGTCGGGCGGGCGTCAGAGGCAGACGAGGCGGAGCGGCAGGCGCTTGTCGGTGACTTGCGGAATTCCGTGGGACAGGCCCGCCATTCGATCCGGGCTCGCTCGGACACGCCGGAGTTTAAGGAGTATATGGCGGCGGTCGAGGCCGGCGACCGAGGCGGCGATAATCTTGTTGAGCTTCTGCACAAAACAAAGAAAGATGGCCGAGACAAGGCCGTTGCGGCGTGGCTTGAACGCAACCCCGAGACGGCGAAGCGGCTTGAAAAAATGGTAGAAGAGGCCGCGAAGAAGGCGGGGTACACCATCAAGGCGTATCATGGGACGGATGCATATGATCCGATTCGTGTCTTTAAGCGCGGGAAAACCGGGTATCTTGGCCCTGGTATCTATCTTACGGATAGTGAAAAATACGCACAAGGCTATGCAGATAAGAGCGGATACGGAGGCAAAGTATATTCCGTATTTGCAAAGGCTTTGAATCCGCTTCGTGTATCCGATCTTGCTGACCCCGGAAGAGAGATACTGGAAGCATCGTCTGGCAGGAAGGGAACGTATGACAATAGGTTGAAAAACCAGTCCAATGCGACCTTCATTATCAAGTCTGCTGATATTAAGAATCTGGAATCAAAGGGTTATGATAGCATCATATTGAAGGGAAAACGGAGCACAGACGCTGAATACATGATGTTCTCTCCCAACCAAATCAAGTCCGCTGACCCCGTGACCTACGACGACGCCGGCAACGTGATCCCGCTGTCGGAGCGGTTCAACGAAAGGAACCCCGACATCCGGCATTCGATCCGCTCCCGTGAAATTCTCGAGCCCGACAATCTGAGCCAGTATCTCGAATCGAAGGACGTCAAGATTTCTTCTGAATCCGTCGACACCGTTCGTGAGACCGTCCAGCAGTTGCTCCCGTTCTTCGACGATCCGCCGGCGGCGCCCGCCGTCGGCGCGACGGTTGGCGCGGAGGATTCGCCCGCCTTGGCGGCGCTCGCCTCTCCCGCCGTGTCGGAACTTTCCAAGCGCAAGATTCGCGCGGCGCGGATCATGCGGGCGATCGCGGACGCGAATCCGACAGAGAAAATCTCTCCCGAGGAACTGAATGCGGCTTTCGAGGCAGGCGAGGACGTGTCGGTCATACTGCCCGAGTTCTACACCCCGCCCTACAACAAGGCGTGGCCGATATCCGGGTTCCGCATTCGCGGTGCCCAGGACATCGCGGCCCTTTCGATGCAGCTCCGCAGCCCCTTCCAGGAGATGTTCAAGGCGGTCTACCTGGACAAGGACAACGTGGTGCTCGACGGGCGAGTGCTGACCGTGGGACTGATCAACTCGTCTCTGGTTTCTCCTCATCTCGTCTTTTCAAACATGCCGGAGGGTACGGTGTCGCTGATCATCGGGCACAACCATCCGTCCGGCGATCCTAATCCGTCCCCGAAGGATATCCAGGTATCGGAGCTCATGCTGAAGGCGGGGCGCTCGCTCGGCGTGAAGGTCGTCGACCACGTCATTACGGACGGCACGATGTATTATTCGATGCGCAACGAAAAGCTCGTCGATTTCGACGAACCGCAAAAGCCTGGACGGCGTGGCAAGCGTGTCGCGGACTGGGTGCCGCAAACTGCGGACTGGGAGGCGTTCCCATTGTTCGACGCTCAAGTCGTCAATAATCCAGAGCTTGTTCAGATCGTGTCGGAAAACTTGCGATACGTAGATTCTGAAAACGTCTTCGTCTACGTCATGAGTACTAAGATGAAGTTGCTTGGGGTGTCCCGGATCAAGGCTGATCAGTTTGAGGCGAGAGACGAACTTGGCTCAAGAAACTTAGTCAAGGATCACGCCATCATCGCGAAAAGGGTCGCGCGTTTTGGTGCGTCGAATTCGCTCTTCGTCGATGTTCCAGCCGGATTCTTCAAGAACGGTGTCGAACACGCAGATTGGTTTTCGTATTTCAGTAAAATGCAGAACGAGACGGGCATCTCGCACGTCAACGACGTTTTCTGGAAAAAGGATGGAAAGTTCTGGTCGGCTGCGCGGGGCGAGCCGTTGCCAGGCAGACATCCGACGGCGTTCGACATCGCGACGGAGTCCTGGACGGGGGCTTTCGTGCGCGAATCCGTCGTGCAGCAGGCGCGGATGGAAGCCAGCGCACGCCATTCGATCCGTGCTCGCTCG
This sequence comes from Sporomusaceae bacterium, assembly GCA_022839045.1. The sequence goes on along the minus strand of JALHDI010000043.1, from coordinate 6,806 downwards.
GTCACGCCGGAGCAGGACGCGGCTTATATGGCGGCGGTCGAGGCGGGAGACAAGGAGACCGCGCAGAGGATGGTGGACGAGGCGGTGAAGGCTGCAGGGTACATAATCTACCCTCTATATCACGGCACAGAGAAACCGGGTTTCTTTATTTTTAATGCACAAGACAATGGCGGGATATTTTTATCTAGTTCGAAAAGCGTTGCCAAAACATATATAGACGGTCGCGCTGTGATAGACGGACTTCGAATCGATGACCCGTTCCGGTCACACCCGAGGCATGCGGAACGATACGCTAACGGGATGGTCGGAGGAATTTATCACCTTGCTCTTAACCCCGGCAGAATGGCCGTCGTGGATGCAAAGAATAAAACATGGTCAGATATCGACACCATGAAGGACATTCTCAATGCGAGACTTTACAGGTATGAGGTTGTACTCGCTGACGGCAAGCCTACGCTTATCGTATCGGAATCTAATGAGCACGGACGCAACATCATCAACCTGTATTTGGAAGCGTTCGGAGGCGATCTGAGCGACCATAAATATAGTGTTGACGACTGGTATGACGGCAGAGATAACAAGACGCACGAAGTCGTAAGCTATGCATTGCGATTCCCATCGGTAGCGGCCTATAATGAGTTTGCACGCGAAGCCGTCTCGCCTTATGCTGTGATACAAGATGAAAATGTTGATTCGTTCACACCGCGACTCAATCTACTCAATCGACCCACAACACGAAAGATAGCCGCGCACTTCGAAAGGCTTGGCTACGATTCAGTCCGTTTTGACAACGTGATTGATATGGGCAAAGGAGAAGGGACACACTTTGACATAGACGAAACCGAGCCTTCGACTGTTTATTGGGTCAGAGATCCGGCTCAAGTCAAGATGATTAACCCGGCCACCTACGATGACGCCGGCAACGTGATCCCCCTTTCCGAGCGGTTCAACGAGAAGAGCCCGGACATTCGCCATTCGATCCGGGGGCGTGAATCAGCGGCATCGCGCACGGTCGAGGAAGTCCTGACAAGCACTTCGCTTTCGTGGTTTAGGAAGCATCCCGATTTCATTCCGGCAAAGAAGGGTGGAGACATGGAAGCAGCCAACCGGCTTGTGAAGAAGTTCTTCAAGCCGGAATCTGTCCGCGCGCTCAAGGAGAATCTTCCCGTCGGCGAAGTCTATCTAGTCCCAGTGCTGGCGCGCGAAGGCCAGTCGATGAACATGATCCCCTTGAGTTTCGCGCATCGTCTTGCGACTGAATTGGGAATCCCAGTCTGGGACAAGCTCTTCAAGACGTCGTCGCGTCACAACACGGACATTCCGGCGGATCAGCGCAACTGGACGGTGCACGAGTGGGACGGCGAACTGCCGCCGGAGGGTGCCGCGCTCATCTTCGTGGACGACACCTACACGACGGGCCAGACGATTTCCAGCATGGCGGAAGTCGCAGGCGAGCCCGTCGGCATCGTCACGCTCGCCTTCAGCATGAACGGCAAGGGATATCGCCTTTCGGACATCGACGAAAAAAGAATGCTTGACAAGGCGGGCATCACTAAGGCAGAATTCGAGGCGATCTATGAAGAAGAACCCATCCAGCGCGTCACAGGCGGACAAGCCCGGCACTACTTCCTCAAAGGGAAGCGAGGCGCCGAGGGTCTACTCGCTCACATCCCTCCAAGAAGAGGCGGCGGCGGCGTTCTCCAAGTCGAGGCAGTTGCTGGAAGCGGAGGGGCTGAAGGTTCCGGTGTTGGACCCCTCGATCAAGGGGCGTCCGGTGCCGCGCCGCAACCCCGCCGCCGAATAGCGCCGCGGTTCGACCCCTACGACGACCAGCAGCGCATCACCGGGCGCATGCTGCTTTCGAGCATCATCGCCACGGATCGCGTCAAGGGCATCCAGCGCGACGAATCCGAATACGAGGATCTCGCCGGAAGCGTCCGCGTCGACCTCGCCGAGGCCCGCAAGGATGCCGACGCCGTGCTCGCGTCCATCAATAAGCGCAGCCCCTCCTTCGACGAAATCCACGCCGCGCTCGCGGCGGGCAAGGCCGACGAACTCTTCAAGGCCGCAGGCGAAAAGGCCGCCAAGCTCGGCGCGAACGCCGCGACCCTCGCCCAGCGGGGCCTCATGGACGCCCAGCGCAGGGCCGTCGAAGACGCCGACGCCGTCCTGCTCCAGGACTTCAAGAACGAGGTCGGCGTGGACCCCGCCCGCGACCTCGTCGCCGTCGCCCCCGCCTTGTTCGATCCCGACTACAAGCCGAAGCCTAAAAAGTCCGAGAAGTCCGAGAAGTCGGAGGGTGAAGGCGGAGCCGAGTCCGACGCGGACGCCGAGGCGCAGCCGACGCCCGAGCAGCAGGCCATGATCGACGCCGAGAGGAAGCGCCGCGAAGGCGCGTTCTCCAAAATACTCGACATGCTGGCCGCCTTCCGCGCGGACCAGGAGGTCAACCGGGAGAAGCGCAGACGCGAAGCCGAGGAGCGCCGCAAGAAGCGCGAGGCGCAAGGCGAAAAGGGCTCCGCCGACGAAGACGAGGAGGCAGAAGAAGACGAGGAGAAGTTCGTCATGCCCGAAATCGACGGCGAAAGCGCGGAAATCAAGACGGCGGCGGAATTCGCATACGTGCTCAAGATCGGCGTCAGGCAGTGGATCGAGAGGCGCGAGCAGCGCCGCCGGGAGCGTTCCGGCGAAAGCGCGCCGGGAAAGGCCCCCGACGTGTTTTCCGATCCCGTCAACGTCGCCACGTACCGCAAGAGCATGATCGCGATCCTCCGCGACATCGCGAAGAAATGGGTGGACCCTAACGCCGCCGTCACCTACAACGCCATCCTCAAGGCGATATCCGAAATCCCGTCGAACGCCACGGTCGCGGGCATTGAACTGCGCACCGCCCGCGTCGTCGCCAGGATCCAGCGCAACGCCGTGCGCCTCTCTGGCAAGAAGCTCATGGCCGACATCGACGCGGACATCCAGCGCATCGCCATCCAGGGCAAGGAGCTCGACGCGCTCGAAAAGGACTCGAAGCGCAAGGTGAAGGGCGAGCACGAGGCGACGGCCCGGTTCATCCGCAAGATGCTCAAATGGAGCTCCCAGCGCTGCGGATCGGAGATTGAGCGGCTTCACAAGCTCATCAACGATCGTACGAAGGCGTACGGGGAAGACGAGGATTCGCAGGAGATCGATCCCGCCTCCGACGTGGAAATCCACCTCTGGCATGAGCAAATCCGCGCCATCGAACGTTGGGGCGGCATGAAGGATCTCCTGCCAGGCGAAATCATGGAAAAAGGCGCGGAAATCCGCAACTGGCTTGAGAAGCTGCGTCTCGAACACCAGCAGGCGATGGAGGAGAAGCAGCGCTTCCGCGACGAAATCGCGACGCTTCTACAAAACGCGATCATGCTCGACCCCTCCTCCATGAAGCCCAAATGGAAGCTCGGGCGCAAGCTCGCCGACGAATTCACGGCGACGCTCAAGCAGCGCCTCGAAGCCGTCATGTTCGTCAAGCACATGACACCGGAAGAGTACGAAGCGGCCACGCGCGGGCTCGAGGCCGTCATGGACCTCGTGTCGAAGGGCTCGGAGACCTACCGCGTCCTCACGCACCGATACCGGAAGCAGTTCGACAACGCGGTGAAGAACGCGATCCAGGGAACGGGCATGACCTTCCGGCAGTTCCTTAAGCTCATGGACGAGGAGATACCCGAAGACCTCAACCGCAAGATCACGAGCCAGCTTGCGCAGGGCGTGAGGATGACCTGGGGGAATGCCGTGCAGCTCTACGCCTCGCTGCGGCAGACCGAGACGTACCGCCAGAACATCAACACGCACAACCGCTCGGAACAGGCGGAGATGCTCAAGGAGGCGATGCCCGTTCAGATCCTGCGCTTCATCTCCGCCATGCGCGAGGTCTACCAAGTCCGCCGCGAGGAGCTAAGCCGCGTCCAGGAGGCCGTCACGGGCTTTCCCGTCTACAATCCCGATCCGCTCTATATGCCCGTGAAAATATTCCGCGACCCGCACGGCGAGCTCGACAACGAGTTCCGGGGCTGGAGGCCGATTCCCAAGGCGTTCTCTCCCCGCGTCCCCCATAACCTCGACTTCGACGAGTCCGCGCACATCATGGACGTCACGGCTGAATCCATGCGCAACACGGCGCTTGCCGTCGCCTTCGGCGAAAGTGGCCTGGACCTCCGATCGATCCTCGCCCGCAAGGACACGTACAGCACCATCGTGCGCTACCACGGCAAGGACGCCGCGCAGCGCATCATCGAGCAGGTCACCGACCACCTGACGGACGGATACCGCCAGAAGGCAGGTGGCGTCGACAAGATCATCCGGGGCGTCTCGACGCTGCACACCTACGCCGCGCTCTCGTGGAACGCCTCCAGCGGCCTCAAGCAGGCGTTCGCGACCCCGGCCTGGGCGGCGGTGCTGGACGGCGGCATCCGCGACGTGTGGGTGAATCTCCTGCGCCACGACAAGGCCTCCGCCCGCGAGCTGATGGAGTCCCCGGGCTTCCTCGCCCGCTACGGGGCGCATTCCCTGCGCGAGCTCATCCGCGACGCCTGGACCGACCCATCGAAGAACGTGCTGCACCGCTTCTACCAGGCGGGCATGACGCCGATCATGGCCTGCGACCTCTGGGCGTCGATGCGCGTGGGCGTGGGCGTCTACAAGTCCCGTCGCGACGCGCTGATCCGCCAGGGCGTCGCCGACGGCGAAGCCCGCGAACGCGCGGCTCGCGCCACGTGGGCGCTCATCGAAGAGGCGCAGCAGAGCGATCGTCCCGAGAACACGCCCGACCTCTTGCGTCGTCGGGGTTTCTACGCGAAGCAGATGTACAAGTTCCAGAGCGCGAACGTTCTTCAGTTCAGCCACGAGTTCACGGCGCTCATGCGGTGGCGGGAGTCGAAGGGCGCGAACCGCGCCAGGGCGCGGAAGAAGTTCGTCAACGCGGTGATCGCGAACCACCTGCTCATGCCCCTTGGATTCGCCATCGTGCAAAGTCTCGTCGGGCTCGCGCTCAACGGCCCGCCGGACGACGAAGAGGAGTGGATGAAGGAGTTCTTCGGGAACCTGCTCCTCGAAATGGTCGCCGGGCCCTTCGGGCACATCGTGTTCTTCGGCGGACTCATGCGGAAGCTCGTCGGGACTGGCCTCCAGGCGACCGGGCTCGAGCCGAAGCTCTACGGAAGGGCTGTGATACCCTCCCTCGACATGCTCGACCGCCTCCAGCGGCGCGGGCTGGTCACCATGTCCGACATCGCGCAGGCCGACTGGGATGCCGTCCGCGACGACGTGCTGGATCTCCTCGGGCAGGTCAACGTCCCCGTGCGCTACGCCGACCGGATGTGGTGGACGTGGGTGGAGGACGAAGACGAGGCGGAGCGGCGGCGGCGGATGCGGCGGGCGGACTAGGTCGTAGATCGTCGATGTTTCGCTCACTGTGGGCCAAACATCTGCGTTTTCATTTGTATTCATAGTTTTTCTTCTTCCACTTTTTCAATCCTTCGCCCAATCCACCGCATGACATTCACCCCCATGCTGTTTCCGCAAGCCTTGTATCGCGGCCCGTCTGGGCAGTCGGCGGCGGGCTTGTTGCTATTTGTCAACCGATTTGATAGGTGGCAGCTTCCGGGGCTGCGCATCTTCAATGCGGCGGCAGGCTATGTCGAAGTATTTCACTTCCTTTTCGATGCCGATGAATCTGCGCCCCGTGTTAGCACATGCCACCCCAGTTGTACCAGACCCCATGCAGTTATCCAGCACCGTCTCACCCTCATTGGTGTAGGTGCGGATTAGGTACTCCATGAGGGCGACGGGCTTTTGGGTGGGGTGAACGTTCTTGGTGTTATCAGTCCCGAATGGAAGAATCGACTTGGGATAGCCGTAGTGCGTTTGCCGGTAAACCGGGGCCGCGCTAGCGCCGAAACCGAGCGCGGTCTTGGATGGCTTTGTCCCGCCTCTCGGCTTGTCTGTCACCATTAGGTCACGCGGATAGTAGCCGTGAGGCTCTATCGAAAAAACCGCAATATCCTCATGAACCTTCAACGGCTGTTTCTTCGCCAGCATGGGATTGCTGGGGCGGGCTTTACTCCACACCCAGCAGTACCGGAAGTCCCCGTAGTTGCTGGCAATCAGCGCCGTCGTGAACGGCTGTGAGGCCGTCAGCACAATTGCCGCGTTCCGCTTCGCAACCCTGCGGTACTGCGTCCACAACGGCTCAAACGGGATCGCCGTGTCCCACTTGCAGGCGGTCGTGCCGTAGGGCAAGTCGCAAAGGATCATGTCCACGCTGCCATCGGGGATCGACTGCATCAGTTCAAGGCAGTCGCCGTGCCAGAGTTCCGCATTCCCGATTGTCACTTTCTCTGCCATGCTTCCTCCAATGTGACCATGAACTCCCTGCTACTATCAACTGCCTTCATGCCTCCACCCTCCCTTCCTGTTTTCCCGTTTTCATGATTGCCCACGTCAAAATACCCAGCGCGTCTGCGGTTTTGAGCGTTACGCGCAATCCGGGATACAACCGCGCCACCGCCTCGCGGATCGCCCGTTTGCGTTCCGGTTTATCGGCCGGCCACGTCCCCAGCGACCTCTGCCACACGCCCGGAGCCACCTGAACAGTCGGGATGCCGAGGACGTACAGTGCCGCCTCGATGTGTCCGCAGTGCCGCGCGAACTTGCACGCAGCTGGGCCGCTGTTTCCCGGCATGTAGCCGCCGACTTTCTCGATGAAGGCAGTGGCGCCCCCTATCGATGCCGCCAGCGAGCGAAGCGCGTCCGCCTGCGCGGTCATTCCGTCT
>JALHDI010000171.1 GCA_022839045.1 Sporomusaceae bacterium | reverse complement strand
GCGTTTGGCTTCTCTAATTATCTTATGCGCGGCGGCCGGAGAAGTCTACATAAGGCAGAGGCGGATTATTATTGCGCGGATGGCCGCAGGAGGAGCGGCAAAACAGCGTGTCGAAGCATAGGATTATATAGTAATTAAGGTAAGGAGGTTATGACATGCAGAGCGACAAGGGCTGGAACCCCTACTTGGCCGGGGCGCTGAGCGGCCTGGTTTCGATCTTGTCGGTGTGGGTCGCCGGGAAGTATCTCGGGGCTTCGACGACGTTCGTGCGTACGACCGGGATGATTGAACAGTTTTTCGGCGCCGAACGGGTGGCGAAGATGGAGTATTTCATCCGCGAGGTCCCGAAGTTCGACTGGCAGTGGCTGTTCGTGGCCGGCATTTTCGTCGGGGCGTTCGTGGCGGCCTGGACGGCTGGCGAGTTCCGCCTGCAGGCGGTGCCCGATATGTGGCGCGAGCGGTTCGGGGCGTCGGCCTGGCACCGGGGAGCGGTGGCGTTCGTCGGCGGCATCGTGGCGATGTTCGGCGCCCGCCTAGCCGACGGCTGACCGAGCGGTCATGGGCTGAGCGGTTCGCTTCAGCTAGCGGTCAGCGGTTATATCGCGCTGGTGTGCTTCTTCGTCGGCGGCCTGATAATGGCCCGCATCGTGTACGGGGGAGGCGGCGGCAGATGACGGAACTGGTGTACGGATTCGTTACCGGGGTGCTGTTCGGGTTTTTCCTGCAGAAGGGGCGGGTGCTCCGCTACGATAAGCAGTTGGGAGCGCTGCGCCTGGTGGATTTCACGATCGTCAAGTTTATGCTGTCGCACGTGGTTGTTGCGATGGTGGGCGTTTATCTGCTTTACGACCTGGGCCTGGTTAAGCTGGCGGTGAAGCCGACGATTCTGGGCGGGGTCGTAGCCGGCGGCCTGATCTTCGGTTTGGGTTGGGGCCTGGTGGGCTACTGCCCGGGCACGGCGGTGGCGTCGCTGGGCGAAGGCCGCCTGGACGCGGCCTGGGCCATCCTGGGCATGCTGGTGGGGGCCGGCCTCTACGCGGAGGCGTTCCCGTGGCTGAAGACGACGGTGCTGACGTGGGGCAATTACGGCAAGATAACGCTGCCCCAGGCGCTGGGCGTGAACCACTGGGTGGTGATCGCGGCGGTGGCGGCGCTGACGCTGCTGCTGTTCTGGCTGCTGGAGAGGTACGAGGCGGCGAAGCCGGCCCTGAAGCTGCAGAAGCGGCCGGGCGAATGGATAAGGTAACGCCGGAGCTGTGGCCGAAGGTTATCAACAGCCTCTTTAAAACAAAGAAAAAAATCCGGCGAATAGTCGCCGGATTTTTCTTATAATCGGTTTGAGCCGGAGGTGCGGCTGTCTGGTACATCCGTCGCCGCCTCAAGTTGTTCGAGAAACCGCGACAGCAGTTCCCGCTGCTGGGGGGTGAGCCGCTGGGCGGCCTCGACTAGGCGACCGATGTCGGGCGGCAGAAGGATGCCGGACGAAAAGAATTCCGCCAAGGTGACGCCGAGCGCTTCGCAGATGCGGGTAAGGGTCTCGATGGAAGGGGTTTTGATATCGCGCTCGATCTGGCTTATGAAGGGCTGCGAAAGATCAGTCGCCCGCGCCAGCTCTTCGAGGGTGAGCCGGTTGGCTTTGCGAAGGCGCCGGATCCGTTGTCCGATATCCATATTACCACCGCGCTTCTTAGAAAATGGCATACAAGATTATTATTGCAAAAGAAGGCGGAAGATGCAACTAAAATTGCCTGTAATTTCCGGGCGGTTCGAGGTTCACCAGCGTTTGTGGAATAGGCTGCTGACGGCGTGGCCGACGGCGAACGGGTAGTTGTGTCCGGTCTGGATAAGATGCAGGACGGCACGCGCGTTAATGTGCAGTAATAATCAGACCGTTCAGAAAGCCCCAGATGCTAGGCGCACCGGATAAGCAGACACACAACGCTTTAGCGTTGATGTGATCGCTTATACCCGGAAGGGTGCGAGCGCGCCGCGACGCGTACTCGGGATGTACGCTAGCAAGCGCGCTGATGGGCAACAACGCAGATGGGGCTTTATCAACGGTCTGAAAAGCAGCGGCGAGGCCGTTGCTTTTTTGATGCCCTAATTCCCGGCGACAAGACGGTATAGCGGCATGCCGAGGCAGAGGGCGGCGAGGACGAAGGCGAACAGCGCCCCCGCCCTGTTGCCGTGTTTTTTGAGCCACAGGCCGAAGGTGAGGGTGTGCACGGCGGCGGCGGCGCCTACAACGGCGAAGACTGCGTCCATGTCAACGTCCCTCCCGGGCGGCGGCCGTTTTTTTTACGGGGGAGGTGCGCCACATGAGGCCGGAGCGGCGAAGGTTGGTGGTGACGGCGACCTCGACGGCGGCGGTGCGGTAGAGACTGTCTGCGTCGGCCTGGACGAACTCATCGTAGGTGACGAACCGGGAACGGAGGAAGCCGCCGAAGCCGAAGACGTCGCTGCCGAGTTCCTGGGTGCGTTCGACGAAGTCGCCGATCTCGCGGGTGATGATGGCCGATATCCGCTCTTCGAGCAGTTGGCGGTATTCGCCCTTCTCGTAGTTAAGGCCGCCGGGATTGGATATCAGTTCGGCCTCGAGAAAGACGTTGACTTTTATCGACATCCGGCCGTCGGCGTGGGAGGCTTCAATGTCGGGCTTGGCGCCGTTGCGCAGGAAGATGTGGATTATCTTGCCCGGCCGGAGCGGGTCGTCGATGACGAGGCGGCTGTTGCGGTATTTGTTGTTGAGGATGGCGAGCACGCGGGCGTCGGCGGTGCCGAGGACGCCGACCATCCGTTCGCCGGCGAAGACGGCGAAGCCGGCCGCTTCGGCCGGGTTGCCGGTACCGGTGCGGGGAATGCCGCCGGCGGTATACGGGTCGACCGGAGTGTTTGGCGGGCGCGGCCCGGAGGGCGCATCGCGCTCGGTGAGGGGGTTGACGGCTAGATAGGCGGCGAAGGCCGCGCGGCCGGGGTTTTTGAAGCCGAGGTAGAGGTCGTGGATGTCGCTGGGCGTATAATAGTTGCTCTCGCTCTTCGTTATGATCATGGTTTCGTACCATTTCGACGGCAGGTAATCCACCACGGGTATGTTTTTCCGCATGAAGTCCTCGGCGGTGCCGCCGACGACGAAGACGAAGATGGTGCCGCGGTACTCGCGGTAACGGGTGAAGGGGGCGATAATGTCGCAGATGCCCGCCCGTGCCAGGTCCTCGCCGAAGAGGATGGCTTTGAGGTGAGAGGCGTCGGAAAAGCGCGAGATCGTCGCGCCGAGCAGGTTGCGTGCTTCGGCCAGGGAGGGGGCGACAAGGGTGGTGACGATCGCTGGGCCGCTATGGGACTGTTGGCCGCCGCCCCCGGCGGAGCCGACGGCGCGGGGGATCTCGATGGTGAAGGTGATTTTGTATTTGCCGTCGGCGGCTCTGTCGAAGCCGATAGCGGTGATGAAGGCGACGTCCTCGGTCTCGCGGGCGCCGTGGCAGCCGGCGAGGAGGAGGACGAGGCAGAGGGCGGCGAGAATGGATGCCGTTTTAGCCACGGGCGGCTTCCTCTCCCCTCTTCCTGAGATGCAGGGCGGCAAGCAGGGCGGCTTCATCAATCACACCACCGCGCGCCGCGCAGACAAGCCGGACGCCGTCCTTCATCTTCGCGAAAGCGTCCGCGTCGAGC
>JALHDI010000042.1 GCA_022839045.1 Sporomusaceae bacterium | reverse complement strand
CCCTATCGAGAAGAGCGCACCCGCCATTCTGCTTGCAGAGGGGTGGGGCGTCCCACTCGACCGTCAGGTCGCGCCCGATGGCCCGGCAAGCGCGGCACTGCGCCTGGCTGGGCATCTCCTGTCTGACCGGGTCGCGTGGGGCATTCTGACCAACGGCTGTGAGTGGAGGCTATACAGCTCGGCCTGGGGCGATCCTGACCTTGCGAGCACCCTGACCACTTTTCACAGCGTTGACCTCTTGGGGATCGTCAGGCCGTCGTATGCCCAGGGGTCCACGGAAGGGCAGCGGACCCAGTTCCGGAGCTGGTTGGCTGCCTTCGGACCTCGCGCATCGACTCGGGACGCCTATGGACGATCGATCCTGGATGAGGTCAAACGGGATTCCGCTGCCTACGCGCGAGAAGTGGTGCAAACACTGCGACGGCGGCTCCTGGAGTCGGTGATACCTGAGGTTGCGGGCGGCTTTGTGCGCTATCGGGCCTCAAGGCAAGGGCGGCCGTCAGAGACCGACGAGACGCTGGGGGAGATCGTGCGTGCCAGCCTCGGTCTGGTTGCGAGGTTGTTGTTGGTGCTTTTCGCCGAGCATCACGATCTGCTTCCGATGTGCAATCCCGAGTACCGTGGCCAGAGCTTGACCAGCGCGATGCGGCGGATGTGTGACGCCGTCCGGGAGGGTCCCCTCCCCAGCAACTCCGCCTACGTGACGCCACAATACGATGCATTGATGACGTTCTTCCGCCTCCTCGACCATGGTCATCCGCAGTACGATCTTGCCGGAGCAACCGGCGGCCCGTTCAGCTCGGTTGACCCTGTGGTTAGCTTCTTGGAACGGCATCGATTGAGTGACCGCGTGGTGGCTCGTATGCTAGCCGCCTTGGAGGAGTTCGAAAGCCGGCCTGTCGACTACGGCATCCTCAACGTGCGTCACCTTTGTGCGGTAGCAGAAGGGCTCGCCGAGAGCCTGCTCTGGGTCGTTGAGCCCACTGCTGGACAGGCAGCGCTTGTCAGTAACCGGGGTACTCCGCAGGCACCGAGCAGCATCTCCGTCCCGGACTTTGTGGGCGTGTCGGTTACCGAAGCGGCGGTCAAGTTCGTGTTGGTTGACCGAGCGGGGCGATTTGGCGCGGCGATGGACAGGATTGCCTCTCTGCGCCGCCAGATGACCGGAGCCCCTGGTGAAACCGCAGCTCTGGCGGCAGCCGAGCAGGCGGCACTCGACGCTCTTCTGGGGATCAAGGTCCTCGATCCGGCGATGGGAACCGGCACCTTTCTGGTTGCCGCCGTCGACACGCTCGTCGATGGCATAGTGGAAGCGCTCGCCGCTTACCACCGTACCCATCCGTGGGTGCCGTGGGCGTGGGATCCGGTGGCGCAGCTCATCGTAGAGCAACGCGCGGCGATCGTCCAGAACGCTTCTGCACAGGGTGTATCTGTTGAGCTCGACCGCTTGCCCGATGACGTGATTCTCTCGAGGTTGGTGATAGAGCGGTCGGTCTATGGCGTTGACTTGAACCAGACTGCTGTAGCACTGAGTCGGGCGAACATCGCGATGCGCGCGTTTGCAGTGGGGGCCCCGTTTGTCGACGTAGCGCACCATATCCGGCTCGGCGATGCTCTCTTAGGAGTACGTCTTGCGGCTGTCCGTGATGAGGCGATAGCGCCGACCCTGGTCTCGGGGCTGCTAGCCTCCTCAGGGCCCTCGGATGTAGACAACGCACGGTCAGATGTCCATCCCTACGAGGCTCTGCTGGACCTCTGGATGAGCGAGGAACTGGGTAACTCTGGCGCTCGAGATGTGTTGCGGCGCCTCGGGACCAGCGTAATCCCAGCATTGCAGGGTACCCAGGTGCTGGCGCCACATGAGATGGCTGCCATCGGCCGCGCGCACGAGATTGGCCAGTCGCTCGGGCTGCTCCACTGGGATGTGGCTTTTCCCGAGGTGTTCCTGGTACCTGCTGATGGGGATACAGTGCAGCCTGGCTTCGACGTGATCATCGGAAGTCCTCCTTCTGCCCCACCGGGTGCTGACGGGGATCCATTCGCCGCACGGGCACGAGAGCTCGTGCGCAGGCCTGGCGGGCGTGTGGCTCTTGTGGTCACGCCAGCCAACCGAAGTCTGGAGAGCGAACGTGGATAGTCATCTGGATCCAGCAACGTTCCTGGTATGCGAGCGCGATCTGAGCCACATCGTAGGGCGCATGATGGCTACACGCGCTGCCGAGGATCTGACTACAGTGGCCCGGCGTCTCATTCAGGATCGCCTCGAGTTGGGACCGGCGCGCGGCGCGGCGATCGTGCATCCTGTCTCTGACCGGGACCGGGTCCGGCTGTGGGATCCTACGGATGCCTGGCATGCTGGGGATCGTGCTCTGTTCTCGCTTCCGGCCGTTCGTGATGGCCAGAGGGCGTTTACTCCCTGCGCCGGTGAGGTGATGCAGGTGCGGGGAAGAGCCGTCGTCGTGGTGGTTGAGTGGCGGCAGTCGGTCGAGGACCTCATACGGACCCTGCCCGATCACGACAGTGTGGAAGCCCGCGTGGACTATGTTCTATGGTCGCTGGGTGAGCCGATCCTGACCGCGTTGCTCTCCGTCTTGCGGCAGGATGGGAGGTTCGTTGCCGTCGATGGTCGCTGGTTCCTCCGGAGTATCGCCGTAGTGCCGTCTGACCGCCAGTTAGAGGGCCTCGCCTACGCGATGGTCGCGGCTGCTGACCGTCCACTCACGGTTGGGGAGATGCTGCCCCTTCTGCCGGCTCCTTCGTCGCAAGGAGACGCGGGATTGTTCGGTCTGGCGCTTGGGCTCTACCAACGCCCCGACCTGTTTCTGAACATTGACTCCGAACCGCGCCCGCGCTACAGTCTGGCGGCACCTCCGCCAGGTGACTACACTGCGCGCAATGCTGCCTTCGATCCCCAGACCTATGGGCTATTGTGTGAGGTCGGCGATACACTCACGCCGGAGACGGTGCAGCGTCTCTGGGAGCTAGGGCTTCTGAGCACGGTTATTGAGCGGAGATCTCCCGTAATCGCTCCGTAACGCTGAAGTAACCCTGCCGTAGTCTGAGGCGCCTATACTGGAAGTGGATGGGGAGGCTTCTCTCGATGTCACTCCGCGTGTCACAGAAGGAGCTACAGCACGTCGATCGGGCACTGACCGGGGGATGGGTGAACCCCGACCGGCTGGCTGAACACCATCAAGCACCTGAAAGACAAAGGCTACCGGGTGCTGTGCATCGACCGGGAGGTCTGCCACGGGGCGGGCAGCCGCTGGAACACCATCCCCTACGGGGCGGAGGATTTTACCGGCGACCGGCCGCTACAGGAGAGGGTCGATCTCCTCTTCCACGCCGACTTCTTCGTCGGTCTGTCGAGCGGCCTGTCGTGGCTGGCGTGGGCGGCGGGCAAGCCAATCGTGCTCATCAGCGGCTTTACGCTGCCCTTAAACGAATTCTCCACCCCCTACCGGGTGATCAACTACCATGTGTGCAACGGCTGCTGGAACGACGGGGCGATCGAGTTCGCCCACGACGACTTCGAGTGGTGCCCGCGCCACAAGCACACCGACCGCCAGTACGAGTGCAGCCGGTTCATCACGGCGGAAAACGTCAACCGGGCGATCGACCGACTGATAGCCGACCACGGGCTGGCCCCGCAGCGAAAGGAGCGGTACGAGTGAGAAAAAGAAAGAGCACTGGGCTCAGCAAAAAGCAGACGCTGTCGATACTGATGGCGACGGTGAACGGGTTCAACAGCATGGCGCCACTGGCGCCGCCCATCGCCGCCGCCCTGGCGGAGGCGCCGCTGGCGCGGCGAGAGACGCTGGACGAGGCCTGGGCCTCGGGGCTGCGCCGCGGCGGCCAGATTCTCGACAGCCTGCTGTTCACCACGGCGTACGCCTATACGACGCCGGTGTCGTCCGGAAGCAGCGTTTCCGGGGAGACGGTGGACGGCAATCAGGATGTGTACGGCAGCGCCACCAGCACCACGATAAACAACGGCGGAACGCAGAATGTGTGGAGCGGCGGCAGCGCCACCACCACCACCGTAAACAGCGGCGGATATCATCAGGTGCATGGCAGCGCCACCAGCACCACCATAAACAGCGGCGGAGAACAAGCTGTGCATAGCGGCGGCCGCGCGACAAGCACTACCGTAAACAACGGCGGACAGCTTTTGTTCGGCGGCGGCAGCGCCACCGGCACCATCATAAACAGCAGCGGATATCAGACGGTGTACGCCGGCGGCAACGCCACCAGCATCACCATAAACAGCGGCGGATATCAGACTGTGAACGGCAGCGCCGCCACCACCACCGTGTCGAGCGGCGGAACGCAGAATGTGTCCAGCGGCGGCAGCGCCACCAGTACCACTATAGCGAGCGGCGGGACGCAGAATGTATCCGGCGGCGGCAGCGCCACCGTCACCACCATCAGCGGCGGAACGCAGAATGTATCCGGCGGCGGCAGCGCCACCGTCACCACCATCAGCGGCGGAACGCAGAATGTGTTGGGCGGCGGCAGCGCCACCAGCACCACCATCAGCGGCGGAACGCAGAATGTGTCGGCGGGCGGCAGCGCCACCAGCACCACCGTGTCGAACGGCGGGGTGCAGCATGTGTCGAGCGGCGGCAGCGCCACCAGCACCACGATAAACAGCGACGGATCGCAGTATGTGACCGGCAGCGCCAGCGGCACCACCATAAACAGCGGCGGATATCAGGAAGTGGACTTCTTCGGCAGTGCAACCAATACTATCGTAAACTCGGGCGGATATCAGGGTGTATACGGCAGCGCTACCAACACCACCGTCACCAGTGACGGATATCAGGGTGTATACGGCAGCGCCGCCGGTACCACCGTCAACAGCGGCGGAATACAGGATGTGTGGGGCAGTGCAACCAGTACCACCGTCAACAGCGGCGGAATACAAGAGCTGAACGGCGGCAGTGCCTTCGGAACCACCTTAAGCGGCGGCAGGCAGCTGGTGGACAGCGGCAGCATTGCCACAGGCACCACAATTAACGGCGGAACCCAGTATGTCGACGGTGCGGCTTCCGACACCGTCGTTAATTCGGGAGGCGCCCAGAATGTATTCTCCGGCGGCGTGGCCACCGGCACTACCATCAATAGCGGCAGCATCCAGAACGTGTCAAGCGGCGGCAACGCCACCAGCACCACCATAAACAGCGGCGGACTGCAGAACGTGAACGGCAGTGCCGCCGATACCACCATCAGCGGCGGGACGCAGAATGTGCTGAGTGGCGGCGGTGCGACCGGCACTACTATAAGCGTCGGAGCGCAGAATGTTTACGTCGGCGGCAATGCGACCAGCACCACCGTAAGCGAGGGCGGTGCTCAAAATGTGCTTAGCGGCGGCAATGCGACCAGCACTACTATAAACAGTGGCGGGGCGCAGAATGTTTCCAGCGGCGGCAATGCGACCAGCACTACCATAAGCGGCGGAGCGCAGAATGTTTACGGCGGTGCCACCAGCACCACCGTAAACGAGGGCGGTGCTCAAAATGTGCTTAGCGGCGGCAATGTGACCAGCACCACGATAAACAGTGGCGGGACGCAAAATGTGGAGAGCGGCGGCGCAACCGGCACTACCGTAAACGATGGCGGCGCTCAAAATGTGCTTAGCGGCGGCAATGCCACCAGCACCACCGTAAACAATGGCGGCGCTCAAGATGTGCTTAGCGGCGGCAATGTGACCAGCACCACGATAAACAGTGGCGGGACGCAGAATGTGTCCAGAGGCGGCGGTGCAACCGGCACCACCATAAACAGCAGCGGGGCGCAGAGTGTGTATGGCAGCGCAACCGGCACCGTCATATATAGCGGCGGACATCAGTATGTGTCCGGCGGCGGTAGCGCCATCGATACCACCATAAGCGGCGGATATCAGTATGTGGACGGCGTCGCCACCAGCACTACCGTAGAGAGCAGCGGGGTGCAGTACGTATCTGGCGGCGGCAATACGACCGGCACCACCATAAACAGCGGCGGGACACAGGTTCTAGACGGCGGTGGCAATGCAATCAGCGCCACCGTAAACAGCGGAACGCAAGTTGTGTTCAGTGGCGGCAACGCCGTCGATACCACCATCAGCGGCGGGGCGCAGAATGTTTACAGCGGCGGCGGCGCCATCGGTACCACTATAAGCGGCGGGACGCAGAATGTATCCGGCGGCGGCAACGCCACCTATACCACTATAAGCGGCGGAGCGCAGAATGTGTACGGCAACGCCACCGGTACCACTATAAGCGGCGGAGCGCAGAATGTGTACGGCAGTGCCGCCGATACCACCATTAGCGGCGGAGCGCAGAATGTGTACGGCAGCGCGACCAGCACCACCGTAAACAGCAGCGGAGTGCAAAATGTGCTTAGCGGCGGCCGGGCCACCGCTACGGAAATAGACGGCGGGACGCAGAATGTGGCCGGCGGCGCCGCCGCCACCGGCACGGTAATTAGCGGCGGAACGCAAAATGTGGCCAACGGCGGCCTCGCCACCAGTACCACCGTGATCAACGGAACGCAGAGTGTGTACGGCAGCGCCACCAACACGACCATAACCTACGTCGGCGTGCAGGTGGTAGCCAGCGGCGGCAGCGCCACCAGCACCACCGTGAACGGCGGCGGCTATCAGGAAGTTAACGCCGGCGGCAGTGCAACCAATACCACCATAAACAGCGGCGGATGGCAGAGCGTGGACGCCGGGGCAGTGCAAGCAACATCACCGTAAACAACGGATTGCAGATTGTAAACGGCCGTGTTACCAGCACCACCATAAACGCCGGCGAACAGGTTGTGAACGGCAACGCAACCAATACTATCGTAAACAGCGGCGGGTCGCAGTGGGTGACCGGCAGCGCCAGCGGCACCACTGTCAACGTCGGCGGCACCCAGACAGTGGCGTCCGGCGGCTCGGCCACCGGTACCACTGTGTCGAGCGGCGGCATCCAGAATGTGTCAAGCGGCGGCAGCGCCGCAGCGACGACAATCGCCGGCGGAGAGCAGAACGTCTACGGTATCGCCGCCAACACCTCGATAACCGGCGACGGTACCCAGAACATCCACGCCGGCGGCACGGCCACCGACACCACCATCTTTGCCTGTGTGCAGAACGTGTCCGGCGGAGCAACGGCCTCGGTCACCACCGTGAACAGCGGCGGCACCCAGAATGTGCTTGCCAGCGGCGCGGCCATCGATACGACCGTAAATTCCGGCGGCCTGCAGTACGTGTACAGCGGCGGTACGGCGTCGGGCACGACGGTGTCGGGCGGCGGCCTGATGAACATCGCGGCCGGCGCTGTCATCGGCGGCACCACTACGGTAAACGGCGGCACCGTCGCCCTCATCGGCAACGGCAGCTACACAATTCCCACCCTCGCGGCAACGGGCGGCACCGTACGCCTGGCCCACGGCACAAATACCGGCCGCAGCCTAACGATAAGCAGCTTGTCGGGTAACGCCAACTTCGTCATCAACACCGACCTCGCCGCCGGCCAGGCCGACACCATCACCGTCAGCGGCGGCAACTCCCAGAACACCCTCACCGTCGCCTACGACCCGGTCTACGCCACCGGCCAGAACGCCACCGGCTCGGCCAGCGAGCACGGCGCTTATACCTATACACCGACGCTGACCGCGACCACCGCGGGCGCCACCACCACCTGGGCGGTCACCGCCCTCACCGTCGGCGGCGAAAGCGAGACGGTCCGCACGGCGGGCGACGTCGCCGCCGGCAGCCTGTTTACCTGGCGAACGGAGAACAACAACCTGACCAAACGGATGGGCGAGCTGCGTAACGCCACCGGCGAGGCCGGGATGTGGCTGAGGACTTACCGGGGAGCGCAGGACATCGCCGGCGTCGACGGGCGCGCGGTCAAGCAGCAATATACCGCCCTCCAGGGCGGCTGGGACCGCAGGACAACAAGGAGAGACGGCAATATCTATACCGGTTACGCCGTCGGCTACCTGGAAGGCAGCAGCACCTTCAGCCGGGGCAGCGGCGAGGCCAGCAGCTTCACGGCGGGAGGTTACGCCAGCTGGTTGGGGAAGAAGGGCCACTACGCCGATGTTATCGCCAAGGTGGGCAAGTTCAGGAACAACTACACCAGCTACCTGAACGACGCCGCCAATACCAAGGTGGACGGCAGCTACGAAAGCTGGGGGACAAGCCTGTCGGCCGAGTACGGCTACCGGAGGCAGCTCAAGGGTGGCTGGTACCTGGAGCCGCAGGCCGAGCTGACAGTCAGCCGGCTGAACGGCATGAGTTACACGACCAGCGACGGCACCGGCATCCATAACGACGCCGTCAACTCCTGCGTGGGCCGCCTCGGCCTGGCGGTGGGCCGGAGCGTCGGCGACATCCATTATTACGGCAAGGTGTCGCTGGCCCGCGAGTTCAGCGCCAAGGCCGGGATAACGGCGGCCAGCGGCGGCCTGGCGCCGGTCGATATGCGCCAGGATCTCAAGGAGAACTGGCTGGAGTTCGCCCTGGGACTTACCGGCAAGCTGGGCCGGCGGACCGACGGCTACCTGGAGGTCACCCGCACGACGGGCGACAAGGCCAAGACGCCCTGGCAGGTCAACGCCGGGGTCAGGTGGAGCTTTTAGGGGGCACCGGACGGAGAAGTAGCGGGCAGATTGCATGTCCAGCGTACAGGAGAGCTCACGGACGCTGTGAAGATTCCGGGGAAATGTTTAGTAAAAATAAAAAAACATAACTTATACTAAACAAAATGCTTGCCAGCGAAGGGTGCGTTTGCTATACTTTACTCAATAGAAAAAATCAGCGGCGACGAAGCCCCGGTCTTTGACCGGGGCATTTATGTTTATTGCGGGCGACGGGGCCTTTGCTTTTGCGGCAAGGGCCTTTTTGCGTCGTTGACTCGGTAATAGGGCATGGCCTTATTATAAAACTTTACAGAAAGAAGGATCAGCATGAAGGTTTTCCACAAACTCGTCGGATTTTTCACCATCCTGGCTTTCGCCGCCCTGCTGGCCGCCGGCTGCGGCAGCTCGCCGGCCCCGGCCGCCATTCCCAAGAGCCGTATCGACGAAATCAAGAAGAACGGCAAACTGGTGCTGGCTACAGGCAACTACCGTCCTTTCGAATATCACGATGAGAAGACTAACAAGATTATCGGCTATGATATCGACTTGGCCGAGATGATCGCCAAGAAGATCGGCGTTCCGCTGGAAGTGCGGGAAATGCAGTTCACCAGCCTCATTCCCACCTTGCAGAACGGCCAGGCCGACCTGGTGATCGCCGCGATGTACATAACCGACCAGCGGCGGGAAGTGGTCGATTTTGCCGATCCCTACATGGATACCGGCATGGTGCTGGTAACGATGAAAGACAATACGACCATTAAAGGCTTGAAGGACCTCAAGGGCAAGACTGTGGGCGTCAAGACGGGGGCCACCAGCGAGAAGGTAGCCCAGGACGAAAAGGCCAAAGGTACCGATATGACCATCAAGAGTTACAAAGAGACGGTCGATTATCTCCTCGACATGGAGAATGGCCGCCTGGACGCTTCCATAAACGATCTGTTGAACCAGCTGGAATACAATAAATCCCATCCCAATGTCAAAATCGTCGGCGACCCCTTCACCAAAGCTTCCCTGGGCATTGCCGTGAAGAAAGGCGACAAGGAGCTGCTTGCCCTGATCAATTCGGTTCTCAAGGAAATGAAGCAGAACGGCGAAGCCGACAAGCTTTACAAGAAGTGGCTGATAGGCGCCAAATAGTTTTTCCGGAAAGGAACTGCCGCCATGAGCTTGGATTATTCCATTGTCATCGCCAAATTTCCCATCTTGCTTGAAGGCTGCTGGGTTACGCTCCAGATTTCGTTCTTCTCACTGCTCTTGGGGATGGTGTTCGGCATAGCGGGTGCGCTGTGCCGAATTTCCTCCAACCGGCTGCTGACTTCGCTCGCTTTTTCCTATGTCTGGATTATCCGGGGCACCCCCCTGATGGTCCAATTGTTCATTCTCTATTTCGGGCTGCCGCAGCTGGGGCTCAAGCTTGACAGTGTGACGGCCGGCGTGCTGGGGCTTGCCATTAACACCGGCGCCTACATCACCGAGATTTTCCGCGCCGGCATCCAGGCCGTCGACCGCGGACAGATGGAGGCCGCTTTATCGGTGGGCATGAATTACCGCCAGGCCATGGTGCGCATCATCGGTCCCCAGGCCAGCAAAATCTGTATTCCGCCGCTGGTGAATCAATTTATCATGACCCTGAAAAATTCTTCAATCGCTTCGCTGGTGACGATTACCGAACTCTTCCGGACAGGCGAGCAAATTATTTATACTACGTTCCGCAGCTTCGAAGTATATACTACGGTGGCGGTGCTGTATCTCGTCTTGAACTCCATATTCATGGTGATCGCCGATAACCTGGAAAGAAGGATGGCTCGCCAATGAACCACAAGCATATCCTTGAAATGGAAAATGTCAACAAGGCCTTCGGTCCGGTGGAGGTCCTGCGGGGCTTCAATCTTCGCCTGCATTACGGGGAGAAGGTGGTAATCATCGGGCCGAGCGGGTCGGGGAAAAGCACCGTGTTGCGCTGCATCAACCGCCTGGAGCCGGTTCAAGGCGGCGCCATCCGCTTCGAGGGGGAAATGCTGACCGCAAAGACGAATCTATGTAATTTGCGGGCCAAGATCGGCATGGTGTTTCAGCGTTTCAACCTTTTTCCCCACAAGACGGCTTTGGAAAATATCATCGAAGCGCCGCTGATTGTCAAGAAAATGGCCAGAAGCGAAGCCGAGACAATAGCCGACCGCCTGTTGGAACAGGTGGGATTGGCGGACAGGCGGGACAGTTACCCCCGGGAATTGTCCGGCGGGCAGCAGCAGCGGGTGGCGATCGCCCGCGCCCTGGCCATGAGCCCGACGGTAATGCTGTTTGATGAGCCGACTTCGGCTCTCGACCCCGAGCTGGTGGGCGAGGTGCTCCAGGTAATGAAGGATCTGGCGGCTGACGGGATGACCATGGTGGTTGTCACCCACGAAATGGGCTTCGCCCGCGAGGTGGCCGACCGGGTCATCTTTATGGACCAGGGCACGATTGTCGAGGAGGGTCCGCCCCAGGCCATCTTTGAAGATCCGGTCCACGAGCGGACCAAGTCGTTCCTGAAAAGAATCCGCCATTGAACGGGGGCAAACCGATGAGTTATGTCCGGAGTCTGGAGTGCGTCAACTGCGGCCGCAGCTATAGCTGCCGGGAGGTGGAATATTACTGTCCGGTCTGTGGCTACGACGACGGCATCCTTGACGTAAAGTACGATTATACGGCCGTTAGCCGGGAGATCAATCCGGCGAGCATGGGGGCCAACCTCGAACGGTCGATGTGGCGCTATCTGCCGTTATTGCCGCTGGAAAACCCCGCCCTGATCCAGCGCCTTCAGGTCGGCTGGACGCCGCTTTACCCGGCGCCCCGCCTGGCCCGGGAGCTGAAAGTAGCGGAGTGCTACATCAAGGACGAGGGGCGTAATCCGACCGCTTCTTTTAAGGACCGGGCGAGCGCCGTGGGCGTGGTGAAGGCCTTGGAGAAAGGCGTCGCCAGGATCACCTGCGCCTCCACGGGCAATGCCGCTTCTTCCCTGGCCGGGTTTGCGGCCGCGGCCGGCCTGCCGGCCACGATTTTTGTGTCGCGGCAGGCACCGGAGGCCAAAATCGCCCAGCTGATGATCTATGGGGCTCAGGTGCTGGCGGTGAAGGGGACTTACGATCAGGCCTGGGAACTATGCATGCAGGCCAGCGCGGAATTCGGCTGGTATAACCGCAACTGCGCCGTTAACCCGTATCTTATCGAAGGCAAGAAGACGGTAAGCCTTGAGCTCGTCGAGCAGTTCGCCAGCCAAACCGGCCGGCCCTGCCCGGACTGGGTGGCGGTATCGGTGGGCGACGGCTGTACCATCGGCGGCGTCTGGAAGGGTTTATGGGAGATGCACCGGCTCGGTTTTATGCCGAAAATACCGAAAGTTCTCGGCGTTCAGGCGGCGGGCTGCCAGCCTTTTCTGACGGCCTGGCGGGAAGGCGGGCCGCTGCGGCCGGTAGCGGCCGATACGATTGCCGACTCGATCGCCGTCGGGCATCCCCGCAATTTTCGCAAGGGGCTGCAGGCGGTCACCGCTTCGGCGGGCGCCTTTGTCGCGGTAAGCGACGACGAGATCGCCTGGTCGATGATCACCCTGGCCCGCAAGGCCGCCGTGTTTGGTGAGCCGGCCGGAGCGGCCGGGGTAGCCGGCGTGAAAAAGGCGGTAGCCCAGGGAATTATCGCTGCCGGGGAAACGGTGGCCATCATCGTAACCGGCAATGGCCTAAAAGATACTCAGAGCGCCGTTCGGGCCGCCGGATCGCCGGAGGCGATAGAGCCGTCCCTGGAGGCCGTCCGGTCCGTTATCGGCAGGGAGGTTGCCCATGGTTAGGACGCTGATTCGCAACGCCGTTATCGTCGATGGCAGCGGCAGAGAGCCTTTCACCGGGGACGTGGTAATCGCCGGCGACCGCATCGAGACGGTGGGCCGTGTAACTCCCCGGGACGGACTTTTCGCCGCCGTTATTGACGCCGACGGGTTGACGCTGAGCCCGGGTTTCATCGATATGCACAGTCACTCCGACCTTATTCAGATGGTCGAGCCGGCGGCGGCGGCCAAGATCCGCCAGGGAATAACCACCGAATTACTGGGGCAGGACGGCCTGGGGGTGGCGCCCCTTACGGACGGGACGATTCCCGGCTACCGGCGTCAGGTGGCAGGCTTGCTGGGCGATCGGCCGCTGGCCTGGGGATGGCGCAGTTTCGGAGAATATCTGGCGGAACTGGAACGGCGGCGGACAGCCACCAATCTGGCGGCGCTGGTCAGCCACGGTCCGTTGCGGCTGGCAGCCGTGGGCGCGGACGAGCGGCCCGCCACTCATTCCGAAATAGCCGCCATGGTTGACATGGCGGGGCGGGCCTTCGCCGAAGGCGCGTTCGGGTTTTCCACCGGCCTTATTTATCCGCCCTGTGTGTTTGCCGCCGCCGAGGAATTAGCCGGACTTGCCGCAGCCACGGCGGCGGCCGGGGGAATATTCGTCGTTCATGTCCGTAACGAACGCGGGCTGGTTAAGGAATCGATCGAAGAGATATTCGCCATTGCCAGGGATACCGGCGTTGCTCCCCATATATCCCATCTGAAGGTGATCGGGCGGGAAAACTGGGGCACGGCCAACGAGATTTTGGCTCTTTTCGATCAGGCAACGGCTGGAGACCTGGAAGCCTCTTTCGATCAGTATCCCTATCCCGCCGGCAGCACCATGCTGAGCGCCCTGCTGCCGCCACATGCCCACGCCGGTGGCTCCGAGGCTTTGTTGGCGCGGCTGGCCGACCCGGCGATCCGGGCACGGCTGGCGGAGGAGATGGCGGCAGGGTTGCCCGGCTGGGAGAACATCGCCTCGGCGGCCGGCTGGGACGGCGTGTTGGTGACCGGCCTTGACGCAGGCCCCAACAAACGGTGGGAAGGCAGCAGCCTCGCCGTAATTGCCGGGCAGAAAGGCGCGACGCCGCAAGAGGCGGTTTTTGATCTGCTGATCGAGGAAAATTTGAAGGTGTCGATGGTCAATTTCAGCATGGCCGAGGAAGATGTCGGCACAATTATCCGCCACCGCAGCGGCATGCTGGGCACCGACGGCCTGCTGCTGGGCAAGCCTCATCCGCGCGCCTACGGTTCGGCAGCGCGCATTCTGCAGAAATATGTCCGGGAAGAGAAGGTGCTTACCTTGGCCGAGGCCGTCGCCCGGATGACCGGGCGCCCGGCCAGCCGGCTGGGGCTTGCCGGCCGGGGCTTTATCGCGCCGGGAGTTTTCGCGGATATCGTGTTGTTCGATGCGGAGAGAGTGGCCGAGGGGGGCACCTTCACCGAGCCCTGCCGTCATCCCGTCGGGATCGAGTACGTATTCGTCAATGGGACGGCGGCGGTGAGAAACGGCGAGGCAACCGACGCTCTGGCGGGAAAGGTTCTTCGCAGGGAACGAAGAAAATAGAAGGAGTACCTTTTCCTCGGGAGGGCGACAATGCTAGGGAAAAAAATCCGCGACAAGAGACAGGAAAGAGGGCTCACCATCCGCGAACTGGCCACCGGCGCCGATCTTACCCCGGGGTTCTTGAGCCAGGTGGAGCGTGGGCTGGCGGAACCGTCGATCACTTCGCTGCGTAAAATCGCCGGGATGCTGAATGTTCCCATCTTCTACTTTCTTATGGACGAACAGAACGACAATCTTATCGTCCGCAAAGGCGCGCGCAAGGTGGTGAAGACCGGCCACGGCGAAGTCACCTTCGAGCTGTTGTCCCCCGATCTTAACCGCACCATCGAGATGATGGTGGGCAGAGTGGAGCCGGGCGGCGTCACCTGCGAAGAGCCGCTAAGCCATTTCGGCGAAGAAAATCTGGTGGTAATCCAGGGGAAGATGAAAATCCAGATCGGCCAGGACTTTTTTGAGCTCGACGAAGGCGACAGCATTTATTATCTTTCCAGCATTCCCCACAAGATATGGAGTATCGACGCCAAGGAACTTATTTTTATCTCGGCTATCACGCCGCCGGTGTTTTAGCGGTTTTTGCCGCGGCGGCCGGGAGTAGGAGGAGCTATGAAAGAGGGTTTGATGTTAAAGCCGCCGGTGGCGGCTTGTGACGAGCCGGCAATGATCCGGCTTTGTCAGCGGCTTGTCCGTCAGCCCAGCTACACCGGCGACGAGGGCGGCGTCGCGAAGCTGCTGGCCGCGGTAATGACTGAACTTGGGTTTGACCGCGTCCTCACCGACGGCGCCGGCAACGTCATCGGCGAGATCAAGGGCGGCCCGGGGCCGAAGCTGCTTTTCGACGGGCATATGGACACTGTTGAGGTGAGCGACCGGGAAAAGTGGTCGGTGGACCCGTTTGCCGGGCTGATAAAGGACGGCCGGCTGTACGGGCGGGGCGCCAGCGACATGAAGTGCGCCCTGGCGGCCATGATTTACGGAGTGGCCCCCTTTGCCAAGCAGAAGGAGAAGCTGAAGGGCTCGATATTCATTTCCGGCACGGTGTGCGAGGAAACCTTCGAGGGACTGGCGCTCGGCAGAGTGGTCGAAGCGGTGCGGCCGGACTATGTGGTTATCGGGGAGGCGACGGCGCTCAGCCTGAAGCGGGGCCAGCGGGGGCGAGCCGAGATCGCCGTCACCACGTTCGGCAAGGCGGCCCACTCCTCCAATCCGGCGGTGGGCAAAAATGCCGTGTATATGATGATGAAGCTGGTGGAGCGGATTTTGCGGACGGCCGTTCCCCGTGACGAGTTTCTCGGCGACGGTATTTTGGAGTTGACCGACATCGTGTCGACCCCTTATCCGGGGGCTTCGGTGGTGCCGCACCAGTGCCGGGCGACCTTTGACCGGCGGCTGCTAGTGGGGGAAACGGAGGAGAGCGTGCTGGCGCCTTTGCGCCGGTGTATCGCCGCATTGTCGGCGGACGATGAGGCTTTCCGGGCCGAGGTGGAAGTGGTGACGGCGGAGCAGGCCTGTTATACCGGCGAGAAAATGGCCGGCAAAAGGTTTTTCCCCGCCTGGGTGCTGCCTGAGACCGATTACCTGGTGGCCGGGGCGCTGCGGGGCTTGCGCCAGGGCGGACTTGACCCCGAGGTTACCAAATACAGTTTTTGTACCAACGGCAGCTACTCGGCCGGCGTTGCCGGCATCCCGACGATCGGCTTCGGGCCGGGTCGGGAAGACGGCGCCCATGTTGTCGACGAATACATGGACCTGAGCCAGTTGACCCATGCCGCCGTGGGCTATCAGGCCATAGCCGCCGGCATGCTGAAGTTCGGCGAATGACAGAGGAGGGTAGGCCCCGTGGCAAAGATTCCTTTCGGACCAACCTATGATGAGATGCTTTCACCCGGCCTGATCGAATCGTCTGTCCGGGCGAAAGCGCTTAAGGCGCTTTACGAAGACGAGATGAATCCCATTAATCTGTTCAACATTACCTGGCGGGACGCCGACGACCGGGTCAGGAAAATCGTGCTGCCGCCCGCGCTTACCGGCACGGAGGCCAATATAGTCGTTATGTTGGGCTGCGGTTTTCCCTCCGGTTCCCATAAGGTCGGTCCGGCTTACAGCACGCTCATCGAGGGCATCGTCGACGGCGAAATAACCAGCGACCACACCATTCTCGGCCCGTCCACGGGCAACTTCGGCATCGGCACGGCATATATATCCAAGCTGCTGGGGCTTAGGGCCGTGGTCATCATGCCTGACAACATGAGCAAGGAGCGCTACGAGCGGATAAGAAAGTACGGCGGCGAGCTGGAGCTTACGCCGGGGTCGGAGTCGGACGTCATCCTGACGCTGGAACGCACCCACGCCATGATGAAGAATCCGCTCAACAAAGCGCTGGCCCAATTCGAACTGATGGCCAACTACCGTTTTCATCGCCATGTCACGGGCGGCAGCGCCATTGCCGCCGTCCGGGGAGTGGGCAACGGCCGCATCGCCGGCTTCGTTTCGGCGCCCGGGTCGGCCGGGACCATCGCCGCCGGCGACCAGATAAAGCAGGCTTTTCCCGAGGCGAAGGTCGGGGCCCTCGAACCCTATGAGTGTTCGACGCTGGCCAACGGCGGGCGCGGGCAGCACCGTATCGAGGGCATCGGGGACAAAATGTGCACGCTGATCCATAATGTTTTGACGACCGATTTTCTCATTCTTATCAAAGACGAAGAAACTATTCAGGGACTCAAACTCTTCCAGGACGGGGCCGATATTATCGCCGCCCTGGGGGTGGACCGGGCGCTGGCCGCCAGTCTGCGGGACAGATTCGGTCCGTCGGGCATCTGCAACATTATCGGCGCCATCAAATTGGCCAAATTCCTCCGCCTCGGACCGGGGGACAACGTCGTCACGGTGGCTACCGACGGCTTTGACCGCTATTACTCGGTGCTGGCCGATATGGAGCAGCGGTATCTGGAGACAGCGCCCTTCGTTATGGAGCGGTGGGCCAGGGATAATTTCGTGGGCGCCGACGACAGCTACGTTTACGATGTGCGCAAGGCGGCCGCCAAGGAAAGGCTGTTCGGGCAGAAGGAGAAGGACTGGCTGAAGTTCGGCTATAACCAGGCTTATCTGGATAGCATGCGGGATATGGCTTTCTGGGAGCGGGAATACGCCAAAGTGGCGATATACAACGAAAAGATTGCCGCGCTGCGCTGAAGCTACGAGCGGGGAGAAGCAGCCGGGACAAGGGAAAACAGCGGCTTGAGCCGCTGTTTTTGCGTTTTGCGGGGCGGTGGCGGCGGCGAATTTTTCGGCGGCGGCAGGGATGGAGAGCTTTTTATTGAATAGAGACAGACGTACCGGCTGAAGGCGTTTGGGGGACGCCGGAAAATGACGCCGGCAAGGAGGCATTACTGTGGCAGGCAGCCAAACGCCGCTGGTGAAATCGGCATCCCGCACCCTGGACATCATCGGCTATATCGCCAAAAGCGCCAAACCGCCGAATTTCACCGCCATCCTGCATCACCTCGACATCCCGAAGAGTTCGTTGTCGCTGCTGCTGCACGAGCTCGTGAACAGCGATTATCTCGATTACGACCCCGATACGCGGGTTTATTACCCGGGGTTGAAGCTCATCCAGATCAGCGCGGTCTGCATCAACAACACGAATATTTCCCGGGAGATCGCCCTGGGGATCAAGAAACTGAGCGACGAGTTCGGCGAGACGACCCACGCCGGCATCCTCGACGGGCGGCACATCGTCTATATCGCCAAGCACCACGGGTCGCGGGACGTCAGCGTGGTGGCGACGATCGGCTACCGCATCCCGGCGCATGCCACCGCCATCGGCAAGGTGCTGCTGTCGACGCTGCCGGCCGAGGAGCTCAAGGCCCGCGTCGGCGGTGTCCAACTGGAGCGTTACACCGAAAACACGATAACCGATCTCAGGGCGCTCGTCGCCGAGCTCGGCAAAGTGGCCGAACAGGGCTTCGCCGTGGACGACCAGGAGATTATCCCCGGCGGCATCTGTGTGGCCGCGCCGATCATCGACAAAACCAACAAGACGGTGGCGGCCCTTAGCGTGACAATGGCGGCGAGCAGGGCGCGGGACGGTGGGATGATGCCGGCGGTGATCGAGAAGGTCCGCGCGATGGCCGGGCATGTTTCGATGCGGCTCGGGAAGGTCTGATGAGGCTGCGACGCCGGCGCGAGCGGCGCGGCGGCAATAAGATAATTTTATTTTCGGGCAGGCAGGAAAATCATAACAACGCCCCGAATACTGTCGCCATAAAGAACAGTTTTATTTTGTTCATATTCATGAACTGTGTTCGGCGTGTTGAACAACCCGGTTGTTGCCTGAAGCTCCTCGCGTGATGTAACCGCGTCCGGGGGGGCGGAGGCAGACAGATATTTTTTGTGTTCATCCAAATGAACGAAGTTCATAATAATGAACAAGTTAACGAGGCAGCCGCGCGCGGGCCGGGGCCGTGAGACGCAAAGCCGGCCGCAGGGAGTTTTCGGTAGCAGGCGGACGCGACACTGTTCTGAGCTTGAAATGGGAGGAAATTCGATGCAAAAAGAGTTTATGCTGGGCAACGAGGCGATCGCCCAGGCGGCGGCGGAAGCCGGTGTCAGGGTCGTCGCCGGCTATCCGGGGACGCCGGCCACCGAGATCGTCGACCTGTGCGGCGGGTATCCCGGGGTGTACGCAGAGTGGTCGACGAACGAGAAGCACGCCTTCGAGGTGGCGACCGCGGCATCGTTGACGAACCAGCGGTCGATGGCGGTGATGAAACACAACGGCACCAACGCGGCGACGGATTTTCTGATGCACGTGAATTTCACCGGCATCCGGGCCGGGATGGTGCTGATCACCGCCGACGATCCGGGGGGACTGTCCTCGCAGTGCGAGGAGGATACGCGGATACTGGTCCATAATTACGCCCACCTGCCGATGTTCGACCCGTCGAGCGTGCAGGAGGCCTACGCCATGACCAAGGCGGCGTTCGAGCTGTCGGAGAAGACCGAGCTGGTTTTCACCCTCCGCCCGGTGATGCGCATCAACCACGCCGGCGGCATGGTGGAGCACGGCGAGGTGGCTCCGCAGAGCCGCCCGGCCGAGTTCGTGATCGATCGCAAGCGGTTCGTGATGTCGGCGGTGGTGGAGAAAGAATCGGGCGGGGAGCTCAGGCCGAAGATGCGGCACCGCTGGCTGAACGCCAAACAGGCCGAGCTGAAGGCGCTGATGGAGGATTCGCCTTTCAACCGGGCCGAAAAGGCGCCGGGGGAGACCGGCTTCATCGGCTGCGGCATCGGCTACGCCTTCCTCAAGGAGGCGGAGCGCATCCACGGCGCCAAGCTACCCATCCTCAAGCTGTCGACCCTGCCGCTGCCGGAAGGCAAGGTAATCGATTTCGTGCGCGGGCTGAAGCGGGTCGTGGTGTTCGAGGAAGTCGAGCCTGTGGTCGAAAACCTGATAAAACAGCTGTGTTTCGAGCATAAGATCGTGCTGGAGGTGCTGGGCCGCAGCGGCTACCTGCCCAAGGAAGGCGAACTGTCGACCAATCTGGTGCTGACGGCGGTGGAGGCCGCCCTGGCCGGCAAGTCTTATCCCGCCGCGGCAGGAGGCAAGTACGTGCCGGCGCGCACGCGGACCCAGTGTCCCGGCTGCAGCCACCGCGGGCTGCTGGTGGCCCTGAAGGAGGTAGTGCGCAAGAACGGCGGCGTGGTTACCGGCGATATCGGCTGCCATGACGCGGGCACCTTCGAGCCGATGAACCTGCAGGCGATCATCTACTGCATGGGCTCGTCCATCCCGATGGCCTACGGGATCAAGAAGGCCGGCTTCGATAAGCCGGTGTACGCGCTGATCGGCGATTCGACCTTCTTCCATAACGGCCTTACCGGGTTGGCGAGCGCCATTTACAACGGCGCGGACATCACGGTGGTGATCGCCTACAATTCGACGACGGCGATGACCGGCTTCCAGCCCCACCCCGGCAGCACCAACAATCTCAATCAGCCGGTGACGCCGATCGAGCCGGGCGCGGTGGCGGCGTCGATGGGCGCCAAGGTGTTCCGCTGCAACCCGTACAATGTTGAGGAGACGGCCCGGGTGATCGGCGAGGCCACGGCGGAAGAGGGCGTGAAGGTTGTTGTCGCCGAGGCGCTGTGTTACCTGAAGTTCGGCCGCGAAGGAAGGATTTCCTTCACGCCGCGGCAGGTGGCGGTGGATGCGGCGGTGTGCAACGGCTGCGGCCTGTGCGTGCGGACGTTCGGCTGCCCGGCCATCACCCTGAGCGACGGCAAGGCGGTCATCGAGCCGAGCGGCTGCAACGGCTGCGGCGTGTGCGTATCGGTATGCAAGAGGGGGGCCATAAAATGAAGTTCGATTTAGTGATCGCCGGCGTCGGCGGCCAGGGGAACATCCTCGCTTCCCAGGTCGTCGCCAAGTGCGCGATGGATGCCGGCTATAACGTGGTTAATACAGAGACCAAGGGCGCGGCCCAGCGGGGCGGCTCGGTGCTGTCCCATGTGCGGATCGCCGACGGCGAGATTTTTTCGCCGCTGGTGCCGGCGGGGCAGGCGGACGTGCTGCTCGGGTTCGAGCCGCTGGAGGCGCTGCGCTACATAAACCTGCTGAGCAAGCAGGGCATGTTCATCATCAACACCGCGCCGGTGCCGACCATCCTCGCTAATATGAAAGTGGACGAATACCCGAGCACCGAGCAGATCGTGGCGATCATCAAGGAGAAGGGTCTTGCCGGCCATTTCCTGAACGCGACCAGGGCGGCCAAGGAGCTTGGCAACGTGCTGCTGACCAATGTGGTGATGCTGGGGGCGTTCACGGCGGTGAGCAACGTGCTGCCGCCCGACGTCATCCTGGCGAAGCTGCTGACGATGGTGGACGAGAAGTTCCACGCCGCCGACAGCCGCGCGTTCGCGGTCGGCCGCGGCCTGATCGGCAAGGAGGGATGATATGGCGCTCATGACAGCGGCGCAGTACGAGGAGAGCCTGCGTAAGATGAAGTTCAACTTGTATCTGCTGGGGGAAAAGGTGGAGAATCCCGTCGACCACCCCATCATCCGCCCGTCGCTGAACGCGGTGAAGATGACGTATTTACTGGCGCACGACCCGGCCCACGAGGAGTTGATGACGGCGACCTCCCACCTGACGGGGCGCAGGATCAACCGCTTCACCCACCTCCACCGGAGCGCCGACGATCTGGTGAAGAAGGTGAAGATGCAGCGGCTGCTGGGCCAGAAGACGGCGTCGTGCTTCCAGCGCTGCGTAGGCATGGACGCGATCAACGCCGTGGAGAGCGTGACCTTCGAGATGGACCAGGCGCTGGGGACGGATTATCACGCCCGGTTCAACGCTTTCATCCGCATGGTCCAGGACGGGGACCTGACGGTCGACGGGGCGATGACCGACCCCAAGGGCGACCGCAGCCTGCCGCCTCACAAACAGGCCGACCCCGACCTTTTCCTCCGCGTGGCGGAGAAGCGGGCCGACGGCATCGTGGTGCGCGGGGCGAAGTGCCACCAGACGGGGGCGCTGAATTCCCACTGGATGCTGGTGATGCCGACGATCAGCATGGGCGAGGCGGACACCGATTATGCGGTATGCTTCGCCGTACCCGCCGACGCGGCCGGCATAACTTATATCTACGGCCGCCAGTCGTGCGACACCCGCAAGCTGGAGGGCGGGGACATCGATAGCGGCAACAGCACGTTCGGCGGCCACGAGTCGCTGGTGATCTTCGAGGATGTGTTCGTGCCGTGGAAGGATGTGTTTATGTGCGGCGAGTACCGCTTCAGCGGGGCGCTGGTGGAGCGGTTCGCCGGGTACCACCGCCAGAGCTACGGCGGCTGCAAGGTGGGGGTGGGCGACGTGCTGATCGGCGCCGCCGCGCTGGCCGCCGAGTACAACGGCGCCGCCAAGGCCTCGCACGTCAAGGATAAGCTGATCGAAATGGTCCACCTCAACGAGACGCTGTACGCCTGCGGCATCGCCTGTTCGGCAGCCGGGGCGCGGACGGCCTCGGGGACTTACCTTATCGATATGCTGCTGGCCAACGTCTGCAAGCAGAACGTGACCCGCTTCCCGTACGAGATCGCCCGCCTGGCCGAGGACATCGCCGGCGGACTGTTCGTGACCATGCCGTCGGAGAAGGATTTCCGCCACCCGGAGATCGGCCCGAAGATCGAGAAATACCTGGGCGGCACGGCGGGCGTGCCCACCGAGCACCGCCTGCGGGTGCTCAGGCTGGTGGAGAACCTCACGCTGGGGACGGCGGCGGTCGGCTACCGCACCGAATCGATGCACGGCGCCGGCTCGCCGCAGGCGCAGCGGATCATGATCGCCCGCCAGGGCAATATCGAGGCCAAGAAGGAACTGGCGAAGAAGATCGCCGGGATAGCCGGCGCGGATACCGCCCCGCAGTAAGCCCGAAAGAATTGAAGTGGAGGAAGAACAATGCGTTTTGAGTTGACCGAAGACCAGGCAATGATGCAGAAGATGGTCCGCGAATTCGCCGAGAAGCAGATCGCTCCCGGCGCGGCCGAGCGGGACGAGAACGAAAGGCCCGACCGCGCGATTCTCGACGCGATCGGCGAGCTCGGTCTCAACGGCATCTGTTTCCCCGAGAAGTACGGCGGCGCCGACGGCGACTACCTGAGCTACGTGCTGGCCGCCGAGGAAATCTGCAAGGCCGACGCCGGCATCGGCGTGTCCTACATGGCGACCGTGTCGCTGTGCGCCTGGCCGATTTTCGCCTACGGCACGGAAGAGCAGAAGCAGAAATTCCTCGTGCCCATGGCCGAGGGCAAAAAGGTCGGCGCTTTCGCCCTCACCGAGCCGAATGCCGGCACCGACGCCGCCTCCCAGCAGACGGTGGCCGTCGACAAGGGCGACCATTATCTCGTGAACGGCAGCAAGATCTTCATCACCAACGGCGGCGAGGCCGAGACCTATGTCGTTTTCGCCATGACCGACAAGGCGAAGGGCGTCAAGGGCATCACCGCCTTCATCCTCGAAAAGGGCATGCCCGGCTTCACGTTCGGCAAGAAGGAGCATAAGATGGGGATCCGCTCCTCGCAGACCCAGGAACTGATTTTCCAGGACGTGAAAGTGCCGAAGGACAATATGCTCGGCAAGGAGGGCGAGGGCTTCAAGATCGCCATGACCACCCTCGACGGCGG
The DNA here is from genome assembly GCA_022839045.1 of Sporomusaceae bacterium. Next base: position 385 of record JALHDI010000042.1, on the reverse strand, counting down.
CCGCATCGGCATCGCCACCCAGGGTTTGGGCGTCGCCCAGGCGGCCCTCGATCACGCCGTCAAGTACTCGAAGGAGCGGGTGCAGTTCGGCAAGCCGATCGCCGCCAACCAGGCCATCGCCTTCATGCTGGCCGACATGGCCGTGAAGGTCGACTGCGCCAGGCTGCTGACTTACCGGGCGGCCTACAACAAGCAGAACGGCCTGCCGTATTCTAAGGAGGCGGCCATGGCCAAGCTGTACGCCTCGGATATCGCCATGGAGGTGTCCACCGACGCCGTGCAGATCTTCGGCGGCTACGGCTACAGCCGCGAATACCCGGTCGAACGCCTGATGCGCGACGCGAAGATCGCCCAGATCTACGAGGGCACCAACCAGGTGCAGAAG
>JALHDI010000170.1 GCA_022839045.1 Sporomusaceae bacterium | reverse complement strand
CGCCGACCTCTTCCTCATGCCCTCCCTCTTCGAGCCCTGCGGCCTCGCCCAGCTAACCGCCATGCGCTACGGAGCCCTGCCGCTCGTGCGCGAGACCGGCGGCTTGCGCGACACCGTCCGTCCCTACAACCGCTTCACCGGCGAAGGCAACGGCTTCACCTTCGCCAACTACAACGCCCACGACATGCTCCATACCCTGCGCTGGGCGCTCTCCCTCCACAGCGACCGGCCCGCCTGGCGGGCCCTCGTCAAAACCGCCATGAGCGGCGACTACGGCTGGGAGCGGTCGGCGCAGCATTACCGGGAACTATACGATCAACTCGTCGTCAAGGAGGCCGCCCATGCACATCGCGAAAGAAGAATTCCAACGGCAGTACCTGGACAAAGTGGAGAAACTGCACGGCAAGCCGCTCGAAGAGACCTCCGACGGCGAAAGATACCAGGCGCTCAGCAGCCTGCTCAGGGACCTTATTGGCCAGCGGTGGCTGCAGTCGCGCCGCCGGCAGCGCCAGGAGAAGCAGGTCTACTACCTGTCTATTGAATTCCTCCTCGGCCGCCTCACCGACATGTACCTCATCAACCTCGGCCTCCGCGACGCCGTCGCCGCCGCCCTCTTCGATCTCGGCATCGACCTCGGTGCCATCCTCGACAGCGAAGAAGACCCCGGCCTGGGCAACGGCGGCCTCGGGCGCCTCGCCGCCTGCTATCTCGACTCGATGGCCGCCGAAGGCCTTCCCGGCCACGGCTGCGGCCTGAGGTACCGCTACGGCTTCTTCGAGCAGGGCATCGTCGGCGGCCGCCAGATCGAGGTCCCCGACGACTGGCTCAAGACCGGCTTCATCTACGAATTCCGCCGCGAGGGCGAAGCCGTCGAGATCCGCTTCGGCGGCACGGTCGCCGCCGAACTCAACGGCAAGCTCCGCTACCGCCACGAAAACTACGAATCGGTGCTCGCCGTCCCCTACGACGTCCCCGTCGTCGGCTACCTCAGCGACACCGTCAACACCCTCCGCCTGTGGAGCGCCGAGCCGCACCGCACCGACTTCGTCTGTTCGGCCACCAGCCGCAACGACTGCCTCAAAACCATCGAATACAAAAACGACGTCGAAACCATCACCAGCGTCCTCTACCCCGACGACTCCACCCACGACGGGCGGGTGCTCAGGCTCAAACAGCACTACTTCCTTACCAGCGCCAGCCTCCAGGCCATCCTCGCCGACCTCGCGCGCCGCGACATCCCTCTGTCCCGCCTCAGCGACCACGTCGCCGTCCACATCAACGACACCCATCCGGCTTTAGCCGTCCCCGAACTCATGCGCCTCCTCATCGACGAGCGCGGCATGGGCTGGGACGAAGCCTGGAACCTCACCGTCGGCACTCTCTCCTACACCAACCACACCATCCTGCCCGAAGCCCTCGAGACCTGGCCGGTCGACCTCTTCCAGAACCTTTTGCCGCGCCTCTTCATCATCGTCAACGAAATCAACGAGCGCTTCTGCCGCGAACTGTGGCAGCGCCACCCCGGCGATTGGGACCGCATCCGCGCCATGGCGATTATCGCCGACGGCACCATCCGCATGGCCCATCTCGCCATCGCCGGCAGCCACAGCGTCAACGGCGTTGCCCAGCTCCACACCCGCATCCTCAAAGAACGGGTCATGAGCGACTTCCACCAGTTCTACCCCGACAAGTTCAACAACAAAACCAACGGCGTTACCCATCGCCGCTTCCTCATCAAGGCCAACCCCCAGCTGGCCGAGCTCCTCGGCGAAACCGTCGGCCCGCAGTGGGTCCAGTACCCCTGCGACCTCCTCGGCCTGCTGCCCCACGCCGCCGACCCGGCCTTCCAGGACAGGCTCGCCGCCATCCGCCGCTGGCACAAAGGCAAACTGGCCGCCCACATCCTGGGCGCCACCGGCCTCAAAATAGACCCCGAATCGATCTTCGACACCCACGTCAAGCGCATCCACGGCTACAAACGCCAGACCATGAACGCCTTCCACATCATGCACCTCTACAACCGCCTCAAAGCCGATCCCGGCATGGACCTCACCCCCCGCACCTTCATCTTCGGCGGCAAGGCCGCCCCGGCGTACCGCCTCGCCAAGCTGGCCATCAAACTCATCAACGACCTCGCCACCGTCGTCAACAACGACAAAACCATAAACGACAAAATCAAGGTCGTCTTCCTCGAGAACTACAACGTCTCCCTCCTCGAACTGCTCCTCCCGGCCACCGACGTCAACGAACAGATCCCCACCGCCAGCCGCGAGGCCTGTGGCACCGGCAACATGAAATTCATCATGAACGGCTCGGTAATCATCGGCACCCTCGACGGCGGCAACATCGAAATCAGGAACGCCGTCGGCGAAGACAACATCATCACCTTCGGCCTCACCGCCGACGAAGTCCTCGCCATCTACGAACGCGGCGGCTACAACCCCTGGGACATCTACCACGGCGACGAGCGCGTCAGGACCGTCCTCGACCAGCTCGTGAACGGCTTCCTGCCCGGCGGCCCGGACGAATACCGCCCCGTCTTCGACTCCTTCCTCCACCACGGCGACCACTTCCTCGTCCTCAAGGACTTCGCCGCCTACGTCGACGCCCAGAAAGAGCTCGAGCGCCGCTACCGCGACCGCCGGCGCTGGCTGGGCATGTGCGTCCGCAACATCGCCCACTCCGGCAAATTCTCCGGCGACCGCACCTTCACCGAATACGCCGTCGACATCTGGCGCCTGCGCCCCGAAGCCCCCGTCCGCTGCTACTGCAGCGCCGACGAAGACTTCGCCCGCGCCGAGAAAGGTTGCACCCTCGCCCACCGCCCCGCCCCCCGGGCCCCTCTCGCCAACGCCACGTATAATTAGATTTAAACCGGCCACCGGCGCTCAGCGGAAGTTCTATCGCAAGCGAGCATTGGCGGAGGATGCTACGCAAGCAGAGTCTATATTAACTAATAGGCCAGGTGACGCATGGACAACGACTGGCTCCTCCACGACTCGCATAACCAGTTCTTCCGCAGCCCTTTCGGGGCTGTTTCTTGTCGCACGCCCGTCACCCTCCGCCTCGCCGTCCGCACCCCCGACCGGCCGGACGCCGCCGTCCTCCGCCTGTGGCGGGACGGCGGCGGCGACCAGGACATCCCCATGGCCCTGTGGCGCGAGGAAGGCGACGACAGGGTCTACCAGGCCGAAATCACCGTCCCCGCCGACCCCGGCTTGCTGTGGTACTCCTTCCTCCTCCACCGCCACGGCCGCACCTTCCGCTACGGCAACAACCCCGCCCGCCGCGGCGGCCGCGGGCAGCTATACGACCACGACCCGGCCGCCTGGCAGATAACCGTCCACCGGCCGCACGCAAAGACGCCGGACTGGCTCAAGGACGCCGTCATCTACCAGATCTTCGTCGACCGTTTCTACAACGGCAACCCCGACGGCGCAATCGTGAGCCCGCCCCAAGACAGTCTCATCCACCCCTACTGGGACGCCATCCCCTTCTACGTCCGCGACACCCGCACCGGCGCCATCTTCGCCTACGACTTCTTCGGCGGCAACCTGCGCGGCGTCCTGGCCAAACTGCCCTACCTCAAAGACCTCGGCGTCACCGCCCTCTACTTCAACCCCGTCTTCGAATCGCCCAGCAACCACTTCAACCCCGTCTTCGAATCGCCCAGCAACCACAAATACGACACCGGCGACTACAAAACCATCGACCCGATGTTCGGCGACAACGCCCTGTTCGCCGAGCTGTGCGCCCGCGCCGGCGAACTGGGCATAAAAATCATCCTCGACGGCGTCTTCAGCCACACCGGGAGCGACAGCCGCTACTTCAACCAGGGCGGCCGCTACCCGGAGCAGGGGGCCTATCAGTCGCGGGAATCGCCCTACTACAAATGGTACCGCTTCAGCCACTGGCCCGACCACTACGAATCCTGGTGGGGCATCGGCACCCTGCCCAACGTCGACGAACTCGAACCCTCCTACGTCGACTTCATCATCGAAGCCCACGACAGCGTCGTCCGCCACTGGGCGCGGGCCGGCGTCAAAGGCTGGCGCCTCGACGTCGCCGACGAACTGCCTGACGAATTCATCCGCCGCCTGCGGGCCGTGCTCAAGGAAGAAGACCCCGACGCCGTCCTCATCGGCGAAGTGTGGGAAGATGCCTCAAACAAAGAAAGCTATGGCGCCCGGCGGCGCTACTTCCTGGGCGACGGCCTCGACGCCGCCACCGGCTACCCCTTCCGCGCCATCCTCCTCGACTTCGCCCTCGGCCGCCTGAGCGCCGGGGAAGTCCACGCCGCCCTCATGAGCCTGTACGAGAACTACCCCCGCGAGAACTTCTACGCCGCGATGAACCTCCTCGGCAGCCACGACGTGCCGCGCGCCCTCACCCTCCTCGGCGAAGCGCCCTCCCCGGAGAAGATGTCGATCATCGACCAGGCCCGCTACCGCCTGCCGCCCGCCCAGCGCCGCCTGGGGCTGGCGCGCCTCAAGCTCCTCGCCCTCTTCCAGATGACCTTCCCCGGCGCCCCCTGCGTCTACTACGGCGACGAGGCCGGCGTCGAAGGCTACACCGACCCCTTCAACCGCGGCACCTACCCCTGGGGAGCGGAGGACGGCGACCTCATCGCCTGGTACCGTAAGCTTACCGCCCTTCGCCACCGCCAC
>JALHDI010000169.1 GCA_022839045.1 Sporomusaceae bacterium | reverse complement strand
ACCTCATCGCCGCCCTCGAAAAGCGGCTGCTCGACCCCACCGCCGCGCCAGGCGCCAAACGCCGCGCCGGCCTTATCCTCGTCCTCGTCGTACTCGCCGTCAGCTTCGCCGTCTCCTGGCTGGCGCTGGCCGCCCTCGCCGCCCTCCATCCCCTGGCCGCCCTCGGCGGCGGCGCCCTCCTGCTGGCCTTCGCCATCACGCCCCGCAGCCTGGCCGCAGCCGGCCGGGAGATCCAGTCCCTCCTTGAGGCGGGCGACCTCGACGAGGCGCGGCGCAAGGTCGGCTGGATCATCGGCCGCGACACCGCCGGCCTCGACGGCGCCGAGGTAACCCGCGCCACCGTCGAAACGGTCGCCGAAAACATCACCGACGGCATCATCGCCCCGCTCTTTTACGCCGCCCTCGGCGGCGCGCCCCTCGCCGTCCTCTACCGCGCCGTCAACACCCTCGACTCGATGGTCGGCTACAAGAACGACAAATACCGCGACTTCGGCCTGGTAGCGGCCAGGACCGACGACGTGTTCAACTACATCCCCGCCCGCATAACCGGCGCGCTGATAATCGCCGCCGCCTTCCTGGCCGGCTGCGACGCCCGCGCCGCCGCCCGCACCATCTGGCGGGACGCCGCCAAGCACCCCAGCCCCAACAGCGGCATCCCCGAAGCCGGCGTCGCCGGGGCCCTCGGCGTCCGGCTCGGCGGGCTCAACTATTACGGCGGCGTGCCGTCGCTGCGGGCCACGATGGGCGAACCGCGCCGCCAGCTCGCGCCCGGCGATATCGCCGTCACCGTCAGGCTGATGTACACCGCCACCGCCCTGTTCGCCGCCATCATAACCGTACTGATCGTATAAACCACCGGGAGAGGAGGCCGGCGTCCCCGCCGGGCAAACGATGGACAAATTTCTCACCGCCCTGCAGTTCCTCACCCGCATCCGGCTCGTCCGCCAGGACACCGTGGCGCCGGAAACCTTCGGCGCCTCCGTCAAATACTTCCCCCTCGTCGGGGCGGTCATCGGCGTCATCCTCGCCGCGGCCTGCCGCCTCGCCGACCCCTACCTGCCCCTCCACACCCTAGCCGCCGCCCTCATCGTCCTGGAAATCTTCCTCACCGGCGGCCTGCACTGCGACGGCCTCATGGACAGCGCCGACGGCCTGCTGTCCGGCCGGTCCCGCGAGCGGATGCTGGAAATCATGAAAGACAGCAGGGTGGGAGCCCACGGCGTCATCGCCTTCGTCGTCCTCATCCTCGCCAAATGGTCGCTGCTCCTCGACCTCCTGCCCGCCAACCCCGTGGCGTCCGCCCCCCCGGCCGCCCTGTTCGCCATGCCGGTGCTCGGGCGGCTGGCCATGGTCATCGCCATCACCTCGTATCCGTATGCCCGGCCGGAGGGAATCGGCAAAGCCTTCGCCGCCTACGCTGGCCGCTCCGCCCTTTATGTCGCCGCCGCAACCGCCGCCCTGCTCGTCGCCCCCCTCGGCCCGGCCGCGCTCGCCGCCCTGGCCGCGGCCGTCCTCTTCGCCGCCGCCTTCGGCCGCTACGCCACCCGGGCGCTCGGCGGGCTCACCGGCGACACCTACGGCGCCGTCACCGAACTCACCGAAGTTGTCGTCCTATTCATTTTTGTCCTCATGTGGGATTCTAACAGCTACTTCTGGCAATAAATTCGCGCGCGGCCGAGTCGCAGCGCCCGCAACAGGGGAATAATCTATGATGACAGCAACCGTCCGCGCTCCCGGTTCGTGCGGCGAACTCGTCCAGGGCACCCTGGACGGCGTCAACTTCCTCATAACCTGCCCGGTCGACCTCTACGCCGAGGTCACCGTCACCCCCGGCGCCGCCGGCCCGTCGGCCGCCGGCGATAAAACCGTCGCCGCCGTCCGCCGGACGTGGGGATACCTCGGCGTCGCCGGAGAGCCCTTTACCGTCGCCGGCCGGTCCGACCTGCCCCAGGGCAAAGGCATGGCCTCATCCAGCGCCGACATCGCGGCCGCCTGCCAGGCGGCCGCCCTCGCCGCCGGCCGGCGCCTCGCCGCCGACGACATCGCCGACATCGCCCTCGCCATCGAGCCGACCGACGGCATCTTCTTTCCCGGCATCGTTATGTTCGACCATGTCCGCGGTCATATCCGCCGGCCCCTCGGCGGCCCGCCGTCCATGAGCGTCCTCATCTTCGACGCCGGCGGCCGCATCGACACCCTCGAATTCAACCGCCGCACCGACCTGGCCGCCCTCAACGCCGCCAAAGAACAAGAAGTCCGCCGGGCGGTCGACCTCGTCAGCCGCGGCCTCGCCGCCGGCGACTGCGCCCTCATCGGCCAGGCCGCCACCATCAGCGCCCTCGCCAACCAGGCCATTCTCTCCAAGCCCGCGCTCCCCGGCGTCATCGCCGTCGCCCGCCGCCACGGGGCGGTCGGCGTCAACACCGCCCACAGCGGCACCGTCCTCGGCATCCTCTTCCCCGGCCGGCCGTCGCCCGCCGCGGCCGAAGCCTGCCGGGCCGACGTCGTCCGGGCCTGCCCCGCGCCCGCCTCACCGGCGCCGCTCCCGGCCAACTGCTCGACTACAGCGCCAACATCAACCCCCTCGGCCTGTCCGCCGCCGTCCGGGACGCCGTCCGGGACGCTCTCGACAGCGTCATCCACTACCCCGACGCGGCCGCCACCGCCCTCAAAGGCGCCATCGGCCGGCGCTACGGCGTCGACCCCGGCCTCGTCACCTGCGGCAACGGCGCCGCCGAACTCCTCTATGTCCTCTGCCAGGTGCGCCGTCCCCGCCGCGTCCTCCTCGCCGCCCCCACCTTCAGCGAATACGAGCGGGCCGCCCGGGCCGCCGGTGCGGCCGTCGCCTATTTCCCGCTAGCAGCGGACGACGGTTTCCGCCTCGCCCCCGCCGCCTTCGCCGCCCGGCTCGCCGGCGTCGACATCGCCTTCCTCTGCAACCCCAACAACCCCACCGGCCGCCTCATCGGCCGCGACGAAGCCGAAACCGTCGTTGCCGCCGCCGCCCGCGCGGGCACCTGGGTAGTCGTCGACGAATCCTTCCTTGACTTCCTGCCCGCCGCCGCCGCTTACACCTGCCGGCCGCTGCTCGCTGCCTATTCCAACCTCATCGTCCTCCAGTCGCTCACCAAATTCTACGCCATCCCCGGCCTGCGCCTCGGCTTCCTGCTTGCCCAGGCCCCCGTCGGCGACAGCCTCGACCGCGCCAAAGACCCCTGGAACGTCAATACCCTCGCCCAGGCCGCCGGCGTGGCCGCCCTGGACGACGAAGCCTACCGCGCCGCCAGCGTCGCCGCCGTCGCCGTCGCCCGTGAGGAATTGGCCGCCGCCCTCGCCGCCCTTCCCGGCGTCCGGCCCTTCCCGGCCAGCGCCAACTTCATCCTCGCCCGGCTCGAAGGCGCTACCGCCCCCGCGCTCCGCCAGGCTATGCTCCGGGACGGCATCCTCATCCGCGACTGCAGCAATTACCCGGGGCTTTCCCCCGCCTACATCCGCCTGGCCGTCAAACTGCCGGAGCAGAACGCCGCGGTCCTGGCCGCGCTGGAAAAAAACCTCAAGGATGGTACCGCATGACGAAAATAATCCTCGTCCGCCACGGCGAAACCGTCTGGAACAAAGAGCTCAAATACCAGGGCCACACCGACACCGACCTGTCCGACGAAGGCCTCCGCCAGGCCGAACTGGTCGCCGGCCGCCTCGCCAAAGAGAAAATCGACGCCGTATACGCCAGCGACCTGCGCCGCGCCTGCGTCACCGCCGGCGCCATCGCCGCCCGCCACGGCTTGCCCGTCACCTGCCTGCCCGAGCTGCGCGAAATCCTCTTCGGCGAATGGGAGGGCCTCACCTACGAAGGCATCAGCGACAGATGGCCGGAAGAATACACCCAGCTCTTCACCCGCACCGACGAAGTCCGCATCCCCGGCGGCGAAACCTTCAGCGAGCTCAAGGAACGGGCCGCCGGCGCCATCGTCCGCCTCGTCGAGCGCCACAGCGGCCAGACCGTCGCCGTCGTCTCCCACGGCGGCACCATCCGCACCATCGTCTGCGCCGCCCTCAACATCCACCTCAACCACCTCTGGGACATCCGCCTCGACAACACCTGCGTCAGCATCATCGAATACCACAAGCAGCGCTCCATCGTCACCCTGCTGAACGACATCCACCACCTGCGGCCGCAGTCGGGCTAGGACGCATTCCCGGCGAACCGGTCCGCACCTGATATATCGAGGGACATGACCGCTTGTTTTGCAGCGGCCATGTCCCTTTGCATATCGGCCCCAGCCGATGCAGAAAATACAATAGCGGCAGCCGGGAGCGACACCGGCGGTTTTCCGCCGCGGCGGTAATCCTTTGCGGTATGGGGGCGTGGGCGTTGAATCTGGAAGTAAACCTGGTAAAAATAAGGCGCAACACCGCTCGGGTCGTGGAGAAATGCCGCCCCAAGGGCATAGAAGTACTCGGCGTGACCAAAGGCTTCAGCGCCATACCGGAAATAGTGTCCGCCATGGTCGGCGGCGGCATCGACGGCCTGGCCGACGCCAGAATGGAAAACATAATCGAACTCCGCAACCAGGGCTTCGAGCTGCCGATTACCTTACTGCGCATCCCGCGCCTGAGCAACGTCGGCAACGTAGTGCAGTACACCGACGCCAGCGTCAACTCGGAGATAGCGGTCATCACCGCCTTGGCGGAAGAGGCTTTGTCGGCCGGCAAAATCCATCAGGTCATCCTGATGGTCGATATCGGCGATCTGCGCGAAGGCGTGCTGATAGAACACGCGCTTGGCGCCGCCAAACGGATCGGGAAGCTCCGCGGCGTCAAACTGGCGGGCATCGGCACGAACGTGGGCTGTTTCGGCGGCGTCTTGCCCGAGGTCGAGAACCTCAGCCGGCTGGTCAAGGTCGGGAGATCGATCGAGAGTCAACTCGGCGTCCGCCTCGACATAATATCCGGCGGCGCGACGTCGTCCCTGCTGCTCGTCGAAAATGGCCAAATCCCGCCGGGCATCAATCAGCTGAGGATCGGCGAGGGGATCCTCCTGGGGACCGACACCACTCATCAGCGGATCATCCCCTGGTTGCATCAGGACGCCTTTCTTCTGCGGGCCGAAATCATCGAACTGAAAGAAAAGCCGTCCGTGCCCGCCGGCACCATCGGCCGCGACGCATTTGGAAACCTGCCGCAGTTCGAAGACATCGGCCCCAGAAAAAGAGCGATCCTCGCTTTGGGCAGGCAGGATGTCTACATCGAGGGGATCATGCCCGTCAATCGGCAAATAACGATCCTGGGCGCCAGCAGCGACCATCTGATAGTCGACATCACTGAGACGGACGAAAAGCTCAGGATCGGCGACAATGTAGACTTCTCGCTGTCCTATTTCGGGCTGCTGTCGGCTTCCGGTTCGAAGTATATAACCAAAGTTTTCAGGGAGGACGAGCGGTGATCGAACTGATAAAAGAGATCGAGCCGGCTGTCGTCCGGCGCCTGGTTGAGCTGGAGGCGGAGGCGTTCGGACCCGGCGGGATGAACGAATGGCAGCTAGTGCCGCTCATAAGGCACGGCCGGGTATTCGCCCTGCGCAGGGACGGCGAGATAATCGGCGCGGTTCAGTATATGGTGGACTGGGAAAACAGAAACAAGGCGTACGTCGTCGGCATCTCGATTGACGGGAGGTTGCGGGGCCAGAGCCTGGGCACCAAACTGTTCGCCCAAAGCCTGACAAAACTGTCCAAGGACGGCATCGCCACGGTGGAATTGACCGTCGCGCCCCAAAACGCGGCCGCGATCAAGGTTTATCGGGACAAACTGGGGTTTCGCGACGCCGGTTTTCTGCCCGCCGAGTACGGCGAAGGGGAAGACCGGGTGCTGATGGTCAAGGCGCTTGATCGGCCTGAATAACATTTTTCTTCGGCCGCAGAAAAAAAGACGTCCCCGCGCGCCGGGGGCGTCTGTGCGTTTGGCCGCGCATTCAGCGCCGGCGTTTTCTCTTCGTCAGCCAGCTGACGGCCAGCAGCGTCGCCATGCTCGCGATCAGGCCGGGATAGAGCGGGTCGATCCCCTTGGGGAAGGCCAGGAACCAGACCACGTTCGTCACCGGCCCGAGGAAAGCCGCCGCTATGCCAAGCGGCAGCTAACCTGGTTTCGCCGTAATCCTCATATTTTTTGGCTGGACGGCAAAAAAATGCAGGAAGAAAGAAGCGCAGAGATATTAGCAGCATTTCTTCAAGAGAGGGAAGGAG
>JALHDI010000041.1 GCA_022839045.1 Sporomusaceae bacterium | reverse complement strand
GCCTTCGCCGGCGCGCAGGGCGCGCTCCACCAGCACGGGCACCGGCAGGTTGTAGCTTACCTTGCCGGCTTTACTTAGCATCGTTTGGTCGTAATCCATGCTGTATCCCCTATCTTTTATCTTTACTACTTCTTGGTCAAAGCCTTTTCAACCATCGTCTTCATCTCGCCCGGATCGCAGACGGCCGTGTGCCTCACGTTCTTGTGCTCGAGGCCGGCCAGCGAGGCAGGCATCGGGTTATCTGTCAGCCGGGAAAGCTCCCGGGCGGCCGCGAAGGTCGACTTGCCTGTCAAAGCATCGGGCCCGGCGAGGGCTGCCAGAACGTTGTCGTTGAATTTGAACGGGCTGGCGGTGGACACGACGACGGCGGGAACTTCATCGCCGGTAGCCGCGCGGTAGGCCTTCAGCACGCGGGACGCCACCGCCGTATGGGGATCGATGAGATAGCGATGCCGATCATATACCGCCTTGATTTCGGCGGTCGTATCCCGATCGCCGGCCCAATCCGACCAGAATGTATCCTGAATCGCGGCCAGCGGCGTCCCTTCCACTCGGTAGGCGCCGTCCGCGTTCAGCTGCCCCATCCATGCCGCCACCTGGGCGGAGTCGCCGCCGGTTACATGATAAAGGAGCCTTTCCAGGTTGCTGGAGATGAGGATATCCATGGAGGGGGAAATGGTCTTGTGGAAGCTGCGCCGGCGGTCGTATATCCCCGTACGGAGGAAATCGGTAAGCACGTTGTTGGCGTTGGCGGCGCAGACCAGCCTATTGACCGGCAGCCCCATGAGTTTGGCGTAATAGCCGGCGAGGATGTTGCCGAAATTGCCTGTGGGCACGACGAAATTAACCGGTTGCCCGGCGAAGATCGCTCCCGCGTTGAGCAGGTCGGCGTAGGCGCTGAAATAGTAAACTATCTGCGGTAGCAGGCGCCCCCAGTTGATCGAATTGGCGGAAGAAAGCTTGAAGCCGCGGGCTGCCAGCTGTTCGCCGGCCGAACGGTCACCGAAAATCCGCTTGACACCCGACTGGGTATCGTCGAAGTTGCCGCGCACCGCTACGACGGAGACGTTGCCGCCTTCCTGGGTGACCATCTGCAGGCGCTGCATCTCGCTGACCCCTTCGTGGGGGAAGAAGACGACGATACGGGTCCGCTCCACATCCCGGAAGCCTTCGAGGGCCGCCTTACCGGTATCGCCCGAGGTGGCCACGAGGATGACGATTTCGGCCGTTTCCCCGGTCTTGGCCAGCGCACGCACCAGCAACTGGGGCAGGATCTGCAGCGCCATATCCTTGAAAGCGCTGGTCGGCCCATGCCACAGCTCGAGCATATGGGTGCCGCCGCCCAACGGAGTGACCGGGGCGACGGCCGGGTGATCGAACTTGGCGGCGCCGTAGGCGGCATCGACGCAGGCGGTTATCTCGTCCCGCGAGTAGTCGGCGAGAAAAAGTTCGAGAATGCTAACAGCCCGCTGCCGGTAACCGAGCGGCAGAAGGTCCTCGAGAAAACTCTTGTCTGTCCGCGGCACAGCCTCGGGAACGAACAGGCCGCCATCGGGAGCGATGCCGGTCTTGATCGCCGCCGCCGCCGTCAGCTTCTCCCGGCCGCCGCGGGTACTATGGTATAGCATATCACACCTCAATTTCCGGGGAAGGTCGCGCTGATTCCCCCTGTCATGTTTTCGCCCGGGCGATAGCGCCGGTCTTGCCGCCCACCACCGCCAGGACGTCGTCCGGCGACAGCACCATCTGGCAGCCGCGCACGCCGGCGCTAACCGCTATCTCCGGCCAGACGAGGATAGTTTCGTCAAAATAGGTGGGATACCGTTTTTTTGTACCGACGGGGGATACGCCGCCGCGGATGTAGCCGGTAAGCAGTTGAACCTCCTTCAGCGGTACCATGTCGACCTTTTTGTTGCCGCTTACCGCGGCCAGAGCCTTGAGGTCGAGCTCGAACGAGCCGGGAATGCAGGCCAGGATGACGCCTGATCTGTCCCCTCTGGCTACGAGCGTCTTAAAGACCTGTTCCGGTGGCATGCCGACCTTCGCGGCGACGTTCTCGGCGCTCAGGTCATTCTCGTCCACCGGATATTCTATGAGCCTGTAGGCCAATTTGAACCCGTCGAGAATCCGGGCGGCGTTGGTTTTCATGCGATTACCTCATTTGACCTCGATCAGCTCATAATCGAGGGAACCCATGCCTATCTTGGCGGCGTGTTCGATCTGGATCATGGCGTCATGCTTGGCGTACGCCAGTTGGGCCAGCGATTGACCATGGGCCTTGGCGGTGAGATCGAGGGTTGCTTTGTCGATGGCGACCGGGTCGTCGGAAGCGAGGATGCCGATGTCGGGGATGAACTTGCGCTGGTCGACGTTGAAACAGTCGCAGTCCTTGGTCATGTCGATCATGACGTTGAAAAAGAAGCACCTGCCCTTTTTGCCGGCGACGACCCCGTAGGCGTGCTCGGCCATGCTGCGCTGCATGTAGCCCGATTCCGCGCCCCAGTCGTAACTGACGGCGTCGAAACGGCACATCGCCAGGCATTCGCCGCAGCCGATGCATTTTTCCGTCATGATGTAGGCTTTGCCGTCCTTCTCGATGATCGTCTCGCGGGGACACCATTTGATGCACTTGCCACAGAAGCGGCATTTGTCGGTCAGCACCTCAGGCAGCATCGCCGAGTGCTGGCGCATTTTCCCCATACGGCTGGCCAGCCCCATGCCGAGGTTCTTGAGACAAGCGCCCAGACCGGCGGCCGGGTGACCGGTAGGATGAGAAACGGCTATCAGAGCGTCGGCGCTCATCACTTCGCGCGCGACCTTGACACTTTTATGGAGTTCGCCGTCGATCGCCACCTCGTACTCGGTGTTGCCGGTGAGGCCGTCGGCCATTATGAACGGTGCGCCAACGCTGTCGATGCCGAAACCGTGGCGATGAGCGTGGAGGATGTGCTTGACGGCGTTCTCGCGCTCTCCCTTGTAGAGAGTCGAGGTCTCGGTGAGGAAAGGGACGCCGCCCTTATCCTTGATCCTGTCGACGAGCAGCTTGATAAGCTCCGGTTTTATGTGGGTGGTATTCTTCTTTTCGCCGACATGTAGCTTGACGGCTACGAAGTCTTTGGCGGCGATCGCGGCATCGGCGCCGGACGCCTGGTAAATCCTGTCCATCGCCACCGCCTGCTCGCTGGCCGGCAAACCGTCGGTCACGGGGAGAAAGTACACTTTAGCGGTCAATTGGAACACCTCGCGTTTGTTTTCTGTTTTTTCTCCAAATCATATATACTCTTCCTGCATTTGTCAAGGCGGTTAATCCGGCCACACGCGCGAAGCCGCGGGCACCAGCACCCGCGGCCTCCCGATGGCTAAGGCTCCTTTAGAAATCCAGGCTCATGGTCTTTACCTTGACGTTGGGGATAGCGCTGAGCTTTTTCTCCATGTCTTTGACCGGGATGTCCTCACCGCACAGTTGGAGGAGGATGAGGCCGGTGTTGCTGCATTGGTCGATTGCGGCGTCATGCAGTCCAAGCCTGACCCTGATGAAGCAGCCGAATTCGGTGAGAATATCCTGGACCTTGGGAGCAGTCTCGACGCGGTTCTCCTGAAGAATGGCCATGATCGTCGAACAGTTGGTCATTGACGTCACCTCACATTAGTTGTTTCCGGCGCCATTACCTAATATTTCTTATTATCTTCTTTTCCATGCGCGATAATCCCTGCCGGTGAGGAGGACGAACCAAATATATAAAAAATGTCATTATTTCGCGAAAAAATGCATTCTACCCAAAGGAAAAACAGTTCCATCGTCGTAATTACCATAATATAGGAATTATTTCTGAAGGGAAAATGTGAATGGCACAAAAGGAATCCACCCGCAGAACGGTACAACTCCACGTTGATCAACTCGTTCCGGGAATGGAACTAAGCCATGACCTCGTCTCGGGAGACGGTGCCGTTCTGGTCGGCACCGGTACTATTGTCAGCAGCCATACCATCAAAAAGTTGAAAAACTGGCAAATCACCGTTGTCAATATTGTCAGCGAAGTACCTGTCAACCCTATTGTCAGCCAAGAAGTCGAACAATTCGTCAACAGCTACAACAAGTCGGTCAGCGTCGTTCAGCGCGCGTTTACGACCCTAAGAGCCAGCCAGGAGGTCTCTCTGGAAGCTTTTACGGCCACCGCCGAAGAATTGACCGCAGGCGTACAGTCGGCCGGCAACGTCGTCGACCGTCTTTACGACCTGCCGCCCTGCGACGACGCCACCTTCCAGCACAGCGTCAACGTCGGCGTCATCGCTGCCCTTATCGCCACCTGGATGAACTACCCTCCGGAAGTTGTCAACGCCGTCTCCCTCGCCGGCCTGCTCCACGATGTCGGCAAATCTCAACTCCCGCAATCCCTCCTCCACCGCACCAACCTGCTGCCGCCGGACGAATACGTCCATTACAAGCATCATGTCCGCTATGGTTTCGAGCTCGTCAAGGGCCTGGACCTTGCCTCCAGCGTAAAAGCCGGCATCGCCCAGCACCACGAGCGCAACGACCGTAGCGGCTACCCGCTCAGCCTCCCGGGAGACAAAATCCACCCCTACGCCAAGATCGTTGCCGTCGCCGACATCTACGACGAGGCCCTGACGATAAACCGCGATCCGTCCACCGTTTACAGTCCCTACTCGGGCCTGGAAAAAGTCAACGACGCCAAGCACCGGGCCGACCCGGAAATATGCCTGCTGTTCACCGGCCGGATGCTCAATTTCCTGTCCGGCAATATCGTCGCCTTAAACGACGGTCGTGAAGCCCGGGTGGTCTATCTCAACCCGGTGTCGCCCTCCCGCTCGATCGTTCAGCTCACGAGCGGCGCGGTCCTTGACCTGGCCGACGACCCCGAGCTCCGTATCCATCACGTAATACGCTAGCTACACCGCCGGGCGGAGAAAAGCAGCCAACGACCGTACAGCCGCCATCAGCTCCCGGTACTGATCGGGATCGAGGGACTGGGGCCCGTCGGAAAGAGCCGCCGCCGGATTGGGGTGCATCTCGACCATCAGCCCGTCTGCGCCTGCGGCCACGGCGGCCAGCGCCATCGGCCCGACAAGCTCGCGGCGGCCGGTGCCGTGGCTGGGATCGACAATGACCGGCAGATGGCTGAGCCTTTTCGCCGCCACGACCGCGCTTAGATCCAAGGTATTGCGGGTGTATTCCTCGAAAGTGCGGATGCCCCGTTCGCAGAGCACAACCTGGTAGTTCCCCTCGCTGAGGATATATTCCGCGGCGTGCAGCCATTCGCTGATGGTCGCCGCGATCCCCCGTTTGAGAAGCACCGGCTTGCCTGCCTGACCGACCGCCTGCAGCAGCTTGAAGTTCTGCATATTGCGGGCGCCGATCTGCAACACGTCGGCATATTCCGCCACCATCGCCACCAAGGTAACGTCCACGACCTCGGTTACTATTTTCAAGCCGGTAGCCTCGCGGGCCTCAGCCAGAAACTCCAGTCCCTGGCGCTCCAGCCCCTGGAACGAGTACGGCGAAGTACGCGGCTTGAACGCTCCGCCCCGCAAGAACTGCGCGCCGCCCTCCCGAGCTATTTCGGCCGCTTCGAGCAACTGCTGGCGGCTTTCCACGGCACATGGCCCGGCCATGACGACCAGACTCCCGCCGCCGATCGCCACCCCGCGGGCGTCGACAACCGTCGCCTCGGGACGGAACTGCCGACTGGCCAGCTTGTAGCTGTCGGTGACCGGCAGAACCTTTTCCACGCCGGGGAAGGCTTCCACCGGCAAAGTGACGATCAGCCGCTTGTCGCCGACGATACCGATCAGTGTCCTGTCCTGGCCGCACGACAGGCAGGTAGAAAGGCCGGCCGCCTCGATGCGGCTGACCACGTGGCGGACGTGGCTGTCGGCGGCGTCCGGTTTCATTACGATTACCATGGCGATCCTCCTCACTCGACCTTATTTTTTACCATGCACACCGGATACGAGCCAAGGCTCTTGAACCACAGGCTTCTCTCGCGGACGGCCTTGACCGCGGCGCGGACATTCCCGTCCTCCAGGCTGCCTTCGGCGTCCAGGAAAAAGATATACAGTCCGAGACCTGTTCGGGCGGGCCGGGACTCGATTTTCGTAAGGTTGACCTGGCGGCGGGCGAATTCGCCGAGGATGTCGTACAAGCTGCCCGGCTTCTCGCCGTTTATCTGGCAGATAAGGGAAGTCTTGCAATTCGGCCCGGCCGCGGGCGCCGCATCGCGGGCGAGAACGATGAAGCGCGTGCTGTTGTGCGGGTTATCCTGGATATCGGCCGCCGTCACAGCGAGGCTGTAGAGCCGGGCGGCTCGCAGGCTGCCGATAGCGGCGGTATTCTTGGCGCCGCTGGCCACCTGATAGGCGGCGGCCGCGGTGCTGTCCACGGCGACCAGTTCGGCGCCGGGATAATGTTCGCGCAGGTAGCCGCGGCATTGGGCGAACGCCTGGGGATGGGAGAGGATAACGTTGATGTGCTTGGTATCTGCCCGGGCCAGCAGGTTGTGTCGGATAGGCAGCACCATCTCTTTCACGATACGGAGGTCCACCTCGTGGGCCAAGGTGTCAAGAGTGATGTTCACCGAGCCGTCGAGGGAATTCTCCACCGGCACGATGCCCTCCACCGCCTCGCCGCCGGCCACCGCTCTGATCACCGCGTCGATGGTCGCATATGGCGTAAAGTATCCCTCTACTCCCCGGTAAAAGCTGAGCGTGATTTCCTCGCTAAAGGTGCCGCGGGGACCGAGATAGGCGACTTTCGGCTCGGCAGCCGGCTGAGGGCTGGATGTTGTCACAGTGATCTCCTCCTAAAAAATATTATTGGGCCATTGTACCGGGAAAAACAAAAAGCCCTCGTCCTTAAAGGACGAGGGCTTAACTCGCGGTACCACCTTTGTTACCCGCCAAAAGGCGGATCACCTCCAAGGGTACGGGCCGAAGCCGATACCCCCCTTCTTGTAACGGCGAAGGTTCCCGGCGTCACCTACCACCCTGACGGGCTTCAGCTTGCAACTCCCAGGAGAACTTCGGCATCTTACCCGTACCGGGCTCCCACCACCCCCGGCTCTCTGCGACAAGGCGCCACGCCTACTTTTCCTGTTCACGGTCTTTGCGCTGTGCGGTTGTTGAATGTCATTATAACATATGCCGCCCCCCTTAGCAATACTTTTGACTCCCACAACCCGGTAGGCATACCGCCAAGATGATAATTATTTTCCTTGGATTAGCATCTCTCTTTATTTGCTGTTAATGATCGTAAGGGCTACGATTTGTTCCACGTTGATCAAGACAATCTGACCTGCGGAAAATGGTGGGGAGGGTTTTAGCAGCGATAATACAAGGAACTGCTCTTCTTCTTTGACATTTAGAGGAGGTTTGTCTTTCTTTTTCCCGTCCTCCTTCGCTGGTGGATACTTACACGCGTCGCGATGCAAGTTGATATTGGTTTCGCCCAAAACAACTCCCGTAAAGATACCCTCTACGTCTCCGAAATCTTTGTGCTCCTTATTGTCTTTGTGGTCTTTATGGTCTTTGCAGTCTTTATCCTTATGGTCCTTTGGATCCTTGCATTCGTCTTTATCTTTATGCTCTTTATAGTCTTTAAAATCCTTGTGATCATCCTTATACTTTTTATGTCCTCGATGCTTTTCCTGATCAACCGCGATCGTAACGACTTTAACGGCTGATCCGGGCTCCAGTTTTAGCCCGTGGGGAATCTCCCATACTGACAAAGCGCTCACCTCTTTTATCTTATATATTCTGCTCCAGGCACCACCCGAAACCGGTTTCCGCCTGGTCTTCAAGGTCCTTCCGTTAATTAACTCCCGGGTTCAGTTTCGGCAAACCACGGCCAAAGCGACGATCTGCTCGACATTAATCCATACGAGCTGCCCTGCGGTGAAGGGGAACGATGGGCAGGTCAACGATAAAACGAGGAATTCGTCTTCCTTCTTTACTTCGATTGCATGACCATGTTTTTTCCCGTGGTGGTCCTTGTGTTTGTCATCCTTGTCTTTGTCGTCCTTGCACCAGTCGTCATGGTCCTTGTCTTTGTCGTCCTTGCACCAGTCGTCATGATCCTTGTCTTTGTCGTCCTTGCCCCAGTCGTAGTCCTTGTCTTTGTCGTCCTTGCCCCAGTCGTAGTCCTTGTCTTTACCCCAGTCGTAGTCCTTGTCTTTCTCATCCTTACACCAATCGTAGTCCTTGTCTTTCTCGGATTCGCAATCCCCGCAAACCGATTCCTCAATCCCATCCATATGAATAGAGACATGTTTGGGGCTCCGTTTAAGTTTTAGCTTGGCCTCATCAAGAACCACGCCCGTGAACACTCCCAGACTATCTGCATTTTTACCATGATCCGCACCTGATGCGACTGTCGTAAGGATGGTCACGGTTGAACCGAAATCAAACTTGAATCCACCGGGATGACTCATTATCGGCATTATTGTCAACTCCTCATAATGATATTTATGGTCTACTATATTCTATTCATAAGTAAAGCTAAGGTGAATATCATCGTTCGATCCTCAATAAAATCGGGCACAGCCGGCCAACCCGCGCGGAAATGCTTTTAGGGACATTAATACCAGTCCGCCTTGGTATGGGCCAAGATATTAAGTAACCCTTACATAAGAAGTCGCATATTATGCAGTAGGCGATAAGCCAAAACGGAAAAAGGAGCGATGATGATATGGGTTCTCCCAAGGGATTTCCGAAAGGGTTGGACTTTGCCGGCTGCCTTAACGTAACAGTGGTTCTGCGCGATTTCCAGGTGCTCACGGGGCGGTTCAGAGGGCTCCTCGGCGACCGGGATTGCGACTATGACGACTATGACGGCGACAAATGGAAAAAAGACGACAAGAAAAAGGACGACAAGAAAAAAGACGACAAGTGCTGCAAGCCGCCCAAAGTGGATATCGAGGTGGAAGTCGAGGAAGAATGCAAGTTCGTGCTGCTGGAGTTAACGCGACCGGCCGCAGCTGCCAATCTCAGTTCGGTTACATGCATCACAACTGATACCGTCGTCACAGCAGTCGATTTGATCGTGTCGGGCACAACCTTCCCCATCGGCGCATGTGTCGCCATCAATGTGGAAAACATCCTCTACGTCGGCACGAACCCGACTTTCTGCGATATCCCGATCACTATTGGTATCGCCGCCGCCGGTTAACTTACGCCGAAGAATTTGCCCTCCCTGCATTAGCGCGAGAAAGTACAATTTACTGCGAAACAGCAACGGTTTTACGTGAAGAACTCAGTAAAAAACCTCGTCCGCATGGACGAGGTTTTTTATAATTGCCCCAACACGATCACCGGATTATTGGTCGGTTCGAGCCAGGCGATGATCCGCAGGAGATCACTCGCGGCGAGAGCGATACAGCCGGACGTAGGCACTCCGGGACCCCGCCAGAGGTGGATGAAGATGGCGCTGCCTTTGCCGGCAACCACCGGCCGGGTGTTATACTCCACCACGATCCCGTGGCGGTAGAGGCCGTCCGCTCTGAGCATCGTTTCCCACGAAGCGGCCTGGGGCCTGCCGCTCACCCAGGTGTTGTACTGCGGCGAGGCGGGGTCGTCGACCCAATAGTCGTCGGCGGTTATCCGGCGGTACGGCATCGTCGTGTCGGCGGTTGCCGCATAGCCGAAGACAAGGCTGAGGGGGTATACTCCCTGCGGAGTACCGCCGTCACCTTCGCGCTTCTCGACCGCCGAGACAAAGCCGCTCCGTCCTATAACCGCCGCCGTCGTCATCAGCGGCTGCCACCGGTCTTCCCGGCGTTCCCAGGCGGTAAGGCTCGCCAAGGCTCCTTCTCCAGCCGGGAAAACGGCAAGGGCCTGGCGGATACTATTGTCGAGGTACTCAAAGAGCGCAGGTTGCTGTATTAATTGGTCGTGCATCATCGTCACTCCATGGACTACGGGATTGGGAGTACATTTCCCTACGCCCGGAGGCTTTTCCTGCCCATTGCCCGTCCCGATACAATATTAGTGATGGCAGAGGAAAACCGGAACCTTGGGGTTCCGGTTCGCGGTCGCTTTATTTAGTCTTCACCTACGGAAGTTACGGCACATAGATTAATGGTGATATTACCAAGATCAATTTCGTCTCCGCCGGGAAGATCCACCTCGACGTCAGAACCGAGGGCCAATCTATCCTCCACGCGAACAAGCCGTTCCAGTTCGAACTGGAACCCCCCTACCGTTCTTATGTTTACGTCTTCCTCGCCTTCCAGGCGTTTCAGAATATGGATGAGGCGGCACGTGATGTCACGGGCAACCGATTCGTCACTCACTTCTACTTCCCTCCTTTAGTCTTCTTTCTTGTCACATTTGAACGGGTTTTTCTGTACGTTCTTCGATAATGCCACAACGGTGCAGATATCGATGAACGACAAGTCTTCCTCGTCTTCTTCGCCACCGGGGGTAATTACGATAACGTCGTCTTCATTTGCCGCCGGAAGCAGAATGAGGATACCGTCTTCCACCCGGTCGAGCAGGCCGAAGAAGGTGAAGCCGTCGGCGGTGAAAACCACAACGTTGTTGCCGCAGGCGCAGATCAGCTCTTCACACCAATGTCTATTGCATATGTCGTCGAAGAATCCCATATGCGCTCTCTCCTCCTTTATGAGTTGCTATAATACAATTTATGCCGCTTCAACCCAAAAGGCCACTGTGGAAGGGAATCATTTCTCGCCGGCCGAATTATCGGGCAGACCAACTCCGCGACCATGTTACAGACAGCATTCCACGCTTCGGACGAGGCGGATATTCGCCGCTGCCCATATGACAGACTAAAAAAGCACTCCGTTTTGAGGAGTGCTTCCATCTTTATAGGGTTCATATATCCGGGCGCTGCCTGAGCGCCCCCGGGCCGTCCTGGGCGACCGCCACAGCGGCCTCGCCGAACGTCTTCATGTCGTTGAGCACGTTGAGCCCGGCGTCGATCAGCCTCATGCCGAGAGCCGCCCCCGTCCCCTCGCCCAGCCGCATGTTGAGGTGGAGATAGGCGTTAATGCCGATAAGCTTCAACGCCTCCTTATGGGCAGGCTCGCAGGAAAAATGCGAGCCGACGAGGTACTGTCGGGCGGCGGGGACGAGCTTCACCGCCAGCAGGGCGGCGGCGCTCGTTATTATGCCGTCCAGAACCACCGCCGCACGGCTGGCGGCGGCGCCGAGAATGACGCCCACCAGGCCGGCGATCTCGAAACCGCCGACTTTTGTGAGTACTTCGAGCGGGTCGGCGGAATTGGGCCTGTTAACGGCGAGGGCGCCGGCGATAACGTCCGCCTTGTGGGCGATGGCGGCGGCCGACAGCCCGGTGCCGCGGCCGGTGAGCTCGATCAGGGGTTGGGCGCTGTAGCTGGCGATTATTGCCGTACTGGGAGTGGTGTTGCCTATCCCCATCTCGCCGAGGCCGATGACTTCCGCGCCCTGGCCCACGGCAACCCGGGCCATCCTGATGCCCACTTCGATCGCCCGTAATGCCTGCTCGCGAGTCATCGCCGGACCACGGGCGATATTGGCGGTACCGGGAGCGATCTTCTCCCGGTACAGGCCGGCCATCGGGGGGAGTTCGACGGCAACGCCGATATCCACAAGAATCAGCCGGGCCCCGGCGTGGCGGGCGAAAGCGTTTATGGCCGCGCCACCGTTGCAGAAATTAATCACCATCTGGGGGGTAACTTCCCGCGGATAAGCGCTGACGCCTTCGGCAGTCACACCGTGATCGGCGGCCATAAGGATGATATACTTCCCCAAATCACGCGGCCTGGGACGGCCGGTGATGCCGGCCATCTGGACCGCAAGCTGCTCTAAGCCGTGCAGGCTGCCCAGCGGCTTGGTCAGGTTATCGATACGCAGTTGACAAGCGGCCATCGCCGCTTCATCCAGGGTGCCTATCGAGGCGATCGTGTCCTTCAGCATGATTCGCAGACCTCCTGACTCTCGCTGCAAACGCCGGCTTCGGCGAAAGTGGCCATCTCGTCCAGCATCTTGATCGCCGCATCGAGAAGGCTCATGGCCAACGACGCGCCGGTGGCCTCGCCAAGGCGGAGACCCATATCGATATACGCTTCGAGGCTGAGATATGCGAGCATTTTCGTGTGGGCCGGCTCGGCGGAGAGATGCGAAGCCAGCAGATACTCGCGGGCGTTTGCGGCCAGCGACGTCGCGATGAGGGCGGCGGCGCTGGCGTTGAAGCCGTCGATGACGACGAGGCAGCGCTTGGCCGCGGCGCCGAGGATCACCCCGGCCAGGGCGCCGAGTTCGAAGCCGCCCACCTTGGCCAGAATGTCGAGCCCGTCGGTGCGGTCCGGGCGGTTGACCGCCAGGCCCCGACGGACGGCGTCGATTTTGACGGCCAGGCGGCTATCCGAAATGCCTGTTCCGCGGCCGGTGGCCTGTTCGGGGGTTATCCCCGTGAAAGCTGCGACAATGGCCGCGCTGGCAGTCGTGTTGCCGATGCCCATCTCGCCGATGCTGAAGCAGCGGTAGCCGCTCCCGACCCTGTCGGCAACGATCTCGATACCGGTTTCGAGCGCCTTGACCGCCTGGTCCCTCGTCATGGCCGGCCCCTGGGTGAAATCGGCGGTGCCGTAAGCAATCTTGCGATGCCACAGGCCGGGAACGTCGGACAGATCGCCTGCCACCCCCATATCGACGACAACCATGTCGGCGCCGCAAAATTTGGCCAGCGCATTGGCGCCGGCCCCCTGGGAAAGGAGGTAGTTACGGGTCATGTGGATCGTCGTCTCGACCGGGTAAGCGCTCAGCCCCAGCCTGGCGACGCCATGGTCGGCGGCCGCCAGCACCATGCATTTCCTGGGGATTGCGGGCCGCTCCTCGCCGGTGACGCCGGCGTATTGGCGGACGATATCCTCCAGCCTGCCGAGACTGCCCGGCGGCTTGGTAAGGCTGTCCAGCCTCGCCTGAACTTTGGCCATTACGCCGGCGTCGAGCGGTACGATCGCAGCCAGTGTTTCTTCGAGCAACTTCATGGGATACCTCCTTAAAAAGCAAAAAGCCTCTCAGGGGTGGATAACCCCCGAAAAGCCATAAAATGACTGGGAGATTACTCACCTTTCCGCGAAGGTTCGTACTGACGGCAAAGGCAGGTCTCCTGGCTCCCGGTTCCTCGACGTCTGCGCCTTCCCCTCGCGAGTGGCGATGCAGACTCTCCCCGGTACAGTGGCGGGACCGCGTGGCAGCATGGGGACATGCTCCGACTTCCCTATTATCCCCCGTTTTACGGGGGCACCTCTGCCGTATGATGTTGTGAGTTATTATATCAACCGTCCGTCTCTTTAGTCTAACCTGTTTCTGGAAACCCGCGCCTACTCGAGGTTGATCTGCTCCTGGGCGAACTTCTCCAGAACCTTGTCGAGAGCGAGGCGGATAGCGTGATTGCGGTCGGCAAAGCCGATGAAGAAATCGAGCTTGGCGTATTCCGCGAAATATGCCTCGTAGGCGGTCGCCCCTGTGCGGACGTTGATAACGGAGAAAGTGACAGGCACCGTTGCCGTCCAGGTCTTCATGAGCAGAAATATGTCGGGAAAATAAACCCGCTGCTGGGTGGGAACCTCGTGTATTTCCGCCCGGACGCTATAATCCACCCCCATCACCCGCAGGGCGTTGGTGAGGGTGCCGCTGTCCACCGAGCGGATATCTTCGATCCCCTGGCGTCGCAGCATTTCTTCCAGCGCCTGGCCGTCGAGCAGCAGGTAGCGGTCGGGACTGAACTTCGCGTACAAAGCCTCGTTGATCAATTCGGCCATGTATTGAGTCCTTTTTTGCCCGGAATTATTGACTACCGGCAACAGAGCAACCGTAGGCCTGCGGATAGCTGTCCCCTCTTCTGCATAGACCGCCGTTGGCGCGGACAGCAGGCCGAAGACCAACACAACCACTAATGCAAACAAAAAGCGACGCATGCGAAGACATCTCCCCTTTGGACGTGGCGCTTCCTCATATTATTCGCCACAACATTTACTGTTCGCCACCAAAGAGCTTTTCCCTGTAAATCTTCCCAGCGGCCGCAAATTTTTCCTCGCCGTCAGCCGCTCACCGCGGCGAACAGTTTACCGACCTCACGCACATCGACGTTGCCGCCGCTGAGAATGACGCCGACCCGCTTGCCGGCGACGGGCAGCTGACGGTGGAACAGAGGAGCGAGGCTGACTGCCCCCGAGGGCTCGACGACGATTTTGAGGCGAGTCCAGAGGTAATACATCGTGCCGATTATCTCTTCCTCGCTGACGGTGACCATGTCGTCCACGTACTTGCGCACGAGCGGAAAAGTCACTTTCCCCAGCGAAGGCGTGCGGAGCCCGTCGGCGATCGTTGGCGGGTTATGTACGGCGTGCAGTTCGCCGGTTTTGAACGACCGGACGGCATCGTCGGCCAACTCCGGTTCGACGCCGATAACCCGGCAATCAGGCAACAAATGTTTCGCGCTGACGGCGGTGCCGGAAAGTAACCCGCCGCCGCCGCAAGGGGCGAATAAGTAATCCAGGCCGCCGGTATCCTCGATTAGTTCCTTGGCAGCTGTCCCTTGTCCGGCCACGACCTCCTCGTGATCGAAAGGCGGGATCAGCGTATAACCATATTGGGCGATCAGTTCGTCAGCCACCTTTTCCCGCGTCGTTTTTTCCTTGTCGTATTTGACGACTGTCGCCCCGTAGCCCTGGGTAGCGGCAAACTTCACCGCCGGCGCGTCGGAGGGCATAATCACGGTGGTGGCAATCCCCAACAGCTTGCCGGTAAGGGCGATAGCCTGAGCGTGGTTGCCGGAGGAATAAGTCACGACGCCCCGCGCACGCTCTTCGGACGGCAACGCCGTCACGGCGTTGTAAGCGCCCCGGAACTTGAAGGCGCCCATCCGCTGGAAGTTCTCGCACTTAAGGTAGACGGTGTTGCCGGTTACCTCGTTCAAAAGCCTCGACGTCATTACCGGTGTGCGGTGGGCTACGCCGTCGATCCGTCTGGCCGCAGCCAGTACTTTGTTGAACATCTTGTCATCTCCTTTGATCCGCTATTACCCCGGCCTCTTCGTTACAGTCCGCCGGCTGCCGCGGGACGCGTTTTTTGCCCGGGCGAAAAGGAATAAACCTACCGGCAGAGAATGATAATAAAAGCATTTCCACAGCAACCGCAAACATTCCTGTCTTTTACTATCATGCCGGAAAATTCCTGATCGGCAACACGTGAGGTGACCTTTTTTTGATTAGAATCGCCCTGGCTCAAATGGAAGTAATCCCGGGACGTCCGGATTTGAACAGCGCCGCCATGCTGTCCATGATCGCCGAGGCTCGCGGGCGGCAGGCCGACCTGGTGATTTTCCCGGAAATGGCCGTTCCCGGCTACCTGCTCGGCGATACCTGGGAGCAGCAGACTTTTCTCAGGGACTGCGAAGAATACGGGCGCCGCATCGTCGCCGCCTCCGGCGGCCTGTGCGTGATGTTCGGCAATGTCGGCGTCGATTGGGCAAAACGCAGCGACGACGGCCGCGTACGAAAGTATAACGCTTTTTTCGTCGCCCAGGACGGCGAACTGCTCGGCGGCAAGCAATTCCCCTACCCCTTCCGCATCAAATCCCTCCAGCCGAACTACCGGGAATTCGACGACTCCCGACATTTCTACAGCCTGCGCAAGCTGGCCATGGACCTCGGGCGGCAGCCTGCCGATCTTCTCCGGCCGGTCGCCGTAAACATCGGCGGCCGCACGGTCAACATCGGCTGCATCCTTTGCGAGGACGGGTGGAGCGACGACTACGGCCTCAAACCCATCGCGGTCCTCAAAAACAGCGCCGCCGACTTAATCGTCAACATTTCCAGTTCGCCTTTCACTCTCGGCAAAAACAACAAGCGCAACCGCGTCTTTTCCAAACAGGCGCAAGAGACCGGCATCCCCTTGATTTATGTTAACAATGTCGGCCTCCAAAACAACGGCAAAACGGTGTATACTTTCGACGGTTTCAGCACCGTCTACGACGGCCGCGGCCAAATCGTCGCCTACTGCCCGCCGTTCGCCCCGACCATGATGACGGTCGACCTCGATCTCGACGCGCGGGGGAAGAACCTCGCGCCGGTATCGGTACCGGACGACCAGGGGATCGCGACCGTTTTCGAGACGCTCCGCTACGGCACCGCCAAGTTCCTGGCCGGGGCCGGCCTGGAACGGGTCGTCATCGGCGTGTCCGGCGGCATCGATTCCGCCGTCGCGGCGGCGCTCTACACCGACGTTCTCGGGCCCGACAAAGTGCTGCTCGCCAATCTCCCCAGCGTCTACAACTCCCCCACCACCAAGGGCCTCGCCGAGGAACTGGCGAAGAACCTCGGCTGCCTGTACGCCGTCGTGCCCATCCAGGAGGCGGTCGATTTCACCGTCGGCCAGCTTAGCCGCGCGGAAATCGTCAATATGCGCGACGGTAGCCGCTCCTACCTGACCGTCACCCCTTTCATGACCGAAAACATCCAGGCCCGCGACCGCTCGGCCCGCGTCCTGGCAGGCCTGGCGGCAGCTTTCGGCGGCGGCTTCACCTGCAATGCCAACAAGAGCGAGCTTACCGTCGGCTACGCCACGCTTTACGGCGACCAGGCGGGGTTCCTCGCCGCGCTCGCCGACCTTTGGAAACACCAGGTTTACGCCGTCGCCGAGTACATCAACACCAGCGTCTACGGGCGCGAGGTCATCCCGGCGTCCGTCTTCCACCTCGTCCCGAGCGCCGAGCTATCCCTCGAACAGGCGGTGGACGAGGGCAAGGGAGACCCGCTGGTATACCCCTACCACGACTATCTGTTCCGGGCGTTCATGGAATGGTGGAACAGGGCTACTCCCGAGGACATCCTCGCCTGGTACGCCGCCGGTGAGCTGGAGACGCGGCTCGGCTGCGAACATGGCCTTGTCGCCCGTCTCTTCCCGACGGCGGCGGAATTCACCGCCGACCTCGAGAAATGGTGGCGGCTTTACACTGGCATGGCCGTAGCCAAGCGCATCCAGGCGCCGCCGGTGCTCGCCGTCAGCCGCCGGGCCTACGGCTTCGACCACCGCGAGGCCCAGAACGGACCATACTTTACATCCGGATACTATAGGCTCAAAGAAAAACTCCTCGGCGCTACCTGACAGGAGTTCCAAACCAATTTTCTGGAGGATATACCGATGTATCTTGACAACGCCGAAGGCATGGTCTTCCGTCCCCCTTCCGAAGCCAACAGCCTCATCCTGAGGGTGACCATCGGCTGTTCCCATAACGCCTGCTCCTTCTGCGGCATGTACCGCGAAGTGCAATTCCGGGCCCGTCCCGAGGAAGAAGTAGCGGCCCTTATCGATAAGGCATCCCGCTACTGGCCGGAAACGCGGCGCATATTCCTCGCCGACGGAAATGCCCTAGTGCTCAAAACCGACCGCCTGCTTGCCATCCTCGCCAGGCTGCGGGCCGCTTTCCCCAAGCTCGCCCGCGTCACCTGCTACGGCGGCCCACAGGATATCCTGCGCAAAACGCCCGGCGAACTGGCGGCCCTCAAGGCTGCCGGCCTACAGATCATCTACCTGGGCGTCGAAAGCGGCGACGACGAAGTGCTCACGAAAGTCTCCAAAGGCGGCACCGCCGACGAAATGATCGCCGCCGGCCGCCGGGTCCTCGAGGCCGGCATCAAGCTGTCGGTCATGGTCATCCTCGGCCTGGGCGGCGCCAAACGCACCCGTGAGCATGCCCTCGGCACAGCCCGGGTGGTGAGTTCCATCAGCCCGACGATGCTCAGCGCCCTCACCCTCATGCTTCATGAAGGCACCCCTCTGCGGGCCGCGGCCGACCGGGGCGGTTTCAAGCCCCTCTCCCCCTACGGCCTCCTGCAGGAACTCAAGCTGATGATGGAACATATCGATGTCGCCAACCCGTGCATCTTCCGCAGCAACCACGTATCGAATTTCCTGCCCCTCGCCGGGACGCTGCCACACGACAAAGCCCAGCTTCTGGCCGACATCGAGGAAGTGCTCGAAGTCTTCAAGAACCGAACGACGCCCACTTACAACAATACCGGCTCCTTCTGAAACAGCAAAAAAGCAGCCGCCCTTGCGGGAGGCTGCTTTTTTCTGTCATAACTAGCGGCGCAGCAGGCTGACGATGAACCAGACCAGGCCGGCGGCGGCGAAAAAGAGGAAGAACATCGGCAAAACGACGAAAACGACCACGCCGACGACGGCAAGAATGATTAGCTTGGTCAATAGGCTCGACTTGCCGCCGAAGGAAACCTGGCGGACATATATTCGCTGGCGCCGGTCGCCGCTCTCATATTGGTTCCGGCGATCACCCTCCGTCGGTCCGTCGTCCAGAGTGATCCCCTGGAAATTCTCGCGTTCGGCCGGAGTGAGCACCTTGACCTGGCCTTCGCCCTCCCGGCAATACGGGCAAACGGTCTCGTGCGGCGCGGTATCCCGGCCGCAGGTCGGACATTTCATCATACTCCCTCCCGTCAGGACATGAATAAGGAATATACGAACCCTTCTTCATTAAGGTAACGGGGATCGAATTTCGTCAGGTCGAGTGTCCGCAAAATCTTATCGCGGTTGGCGTATACGCTGGAGGTTGACACGCCGAAATCGGCGGCCAGCTGTTCGGCCGATATCCCCTGCGGCGAGTTGATCTGGGCATATGCGTACACGACGGCGGCCGCCCACGCCCCGGGCTTACGGATATCGTTGACCGCCAACTGGCTGTAGTCGTGCCACAGCCGTTGGGCAAGATCGCGATCGTGTTTGGAAAAGCCGTATTCCGGCATGAGTTTCGCGAACAGGCGGCTCACCCGCGCGTCGGGCGCCCGCGTGACGACGATCGGCGGAAACGTGCGCTCCAACTGGGCGAAAGGAGTGACGTTCACCTTGGCCAGCGTGATGAGCGAATCGACGGTGTGCCGGAACGCCAGGGCGTGGCGGTCGAAGAAATCCTCCCAGCTCGCTCCGGGCTGCTGGATGTCGAAGATCGCCTTCTGGTGCTCCGTTTCCTCCTTGATGCGGCGGCGGAGGTTAGGGCTCAGCTCGACGCTGGTGATATAGTTTACCATGACTGTGTCGCGGGCAAAAACATGACCGAAGAAGAGCAGCCTCTTCATCGTTTTGTAGTCGAATTCGGGATGGGGTAGGCGGAACTTCTCGTCGGTGAATATATTGATGCACTCCACCCATTCCGGCGACAGGACGCGCTGGACAGTGAAAACGGTGAAACGGGCATTCAGAAGTTCGTCCATTATCTGGCGTTCCTCATCGCTGAACACATTCCGATGAGCGGCGGCGAAATGCCTGAGCGGCGTCTCGTCGCTCGCCAAAAGACGGTAGTCGAACAGGAAGAAGTCCCAGAATTCCTGCCAAAACAGGTTGAACTCCCCGGGCTCGGTGTCGGGCAGGGTGCTCAGCGGGCCGGCGAACAGGAACAGCGCCCGCTGGAAATCGTCGTTGAACTCCTTGCGCTGAAAAAAAGCGCCCAGCTTGAGCATCATCCCTTCGACGATGTCGTTCACGACCTGATCCATTTCCTCGCCGAGGGTATCGACGGCTTTGCGCATGGCCGTATTGCGGTCATCGAGCTTGATCCTCTTGCCGCCGGCGATTTCCTCAGCCGCCTGCTCCAGACCGCTGGTGTCGGTCACCAGTTTTTTCAGGGCCAGGAAACGATAGAAATCGATCAGAACGTTAAAAAATCGCCGCACTGGTTTCAGCGTGGCCTTAAAGCCTTTGACATGGACCGCCAGCCACTGGATCACCCGGCTGTACTCATTGCGGGGAATATTCTCGATGTCGGCGGCTTCGGTATGGTCGAGGTAAAGGAAAAACATCCGGAGATTGGTCCATATTTCCCGCAGCCCGTCGTCACCGGCTCCTCCCCACGCCTTCTGGCGCAGAAAGCCCTCCACCCAGTCACGCCTTACCGCCGGACTGTTGGCCATTTCCTCCTCGAAAAAGTGCTTTACCTCGTCATAGACGTTTTTCATCAAGGCGCGTTTTCTCCTTACGCAAAGGCTAGACTCATTATACCACTTCGCGGGTAAGGCCGCTAGCGGCGACTCGGTTAAACCGGCCCCGCAACCGAAACCGCCGGCTCTTCCGCAAAATGCCTTTATTTCTTGGCTCGCCGTACGAGGCTCGGAAAAACCAATAAAAAATTCGCCTGGAAACCGGTCCAGGCGAACCGAAAGCAGATCAATTACCTTATGATTCCTGATATTATTGCTTCACACATGCCTTTGTCATCCCGGGAAAATCCGGCCTTGACTATGTCGGATATTAGTTATACCATATTTTCAAATAGAATAACCTCATCCTTTACACCTCAACAATATCCGAATAACAGGGTGATAGAAAATGAGCCTATCAGATTCTACGCTCGGAAAAAGAGTAAATTTTATAGATTTTGAACAGACTCATAGTCATGATTTCGGTCACTTGATACTGCCGCTGCACGGTACAGTATGTGTACAAACCAAAGAGCAGGATATGCAGCTAAATCAGCAGCAATTCGTGCTGCTGCCGCCCCGTTGCCAGCACACATGGTATGCCAGGGAACGCAACGAAAGCTTGGTATTTTTTATTCCTTCAATTATGTTTGCCAACACATATCATCCGGATGAAGTCAACTGCCGGGAAATGGACGAACGCTGGCGCGCTCTCAGACTGCTTATGTTGAGCGAAGTGCAGGATAAAAGGCAAAACACTCCGGCTATTAATGATTTGCTCAACTATGCTTTTCGCCTGTTGCAGCAAGAAAAAGATCCCCCATCAATAAGATATATTCACGAAAACTATCACACAACCATTTCCCTTGCGATATTGGCCAAACTTGAACACTACAATGTATCTTACTACAGTCAGTGGTTTCAAAAGAAGCTGGGGGTAAGCCCGCAAACATATATTCAAACGGTACGTTTGAATGAAGCAAAAAAACTGCTCCGCGAAACCAATTTTTCCGTTCTCGCTATCGCCCAACAGGTTGGCTATGAACACCAAGCCTCTCTGACCCGCCTATTTAAACACTTTGAAGGGACTACCCCCAAACTTTATCGCCAGCGTTTCTATAATTGAGTTAAAAACCATACCAAATTAAATCAAAACCCCTCTGCATAAATCACTTATACTCGAAGTAGGCTCAAACAATAGGATTCTATAAAACCCTATTGTTTATTTATTTTTCAAGGACGAATCAAATGCTACTTTCCACTCGAATGCAAAAGGAGGCAACCTAAAATGATCATCCGTATTTGGCGAGGACAAGCCACCATCGAGAATGCACCGGCTTATTTCAGGCACGTGACGGAAAAGGTATTTCCTTCCCTGACTAACATCCATGGATATCAAGGTGCGTATCTACTGCAACGTGAAAAAAACGGGCAAATCGAATTCCTGGCAGTAACCACCTGGAAGTCGCTGGAGGTGATTCGGGAATTCGCGGG
>JALHDI010000168.1 GCA_022839045.1 Sporomusaceae bacterium | reverse complement strand
GGGTATTAGCCCGCATCATATCGCCCCCACTCTTCAACTTGCCGGCCGTAAAAAGAAAACGCACTAAATAACTTAGTGCCACAATCGATTGTACATGCCACTTTCAAACCAAATTATAACCCACACCCGCCACTTAGTCAAGCTATTCTTGGGGCCCGCGGGCCCTCACAGGCCGCGGCGCAGCGCGTCGAGGCGCTTCCTGACCTCCTCGCCGACCCGCCCGCCGAGCTCCTGCCGCTGGCGCTGCCAGTCGGCTTCCGCGTACCCCTCGCGGACCTCCTTCTCGGCGGCCAGCACGTCGAGGCGCAGTTCGCGGGCCGATATCCGCCACGCTCCCGACCCGAGGACGGTAAGCTGCTGGGCCCGGTCGGAGGTGACGACGTAAACCCCCAGGCCGGCATGGGTCAGTTGGTAGGCCAGCCGCTCGATATAGCTGTCGGCCGTCTCCCCCTCGGCGGTAAAGACCACCTCGGTGCCGCCGGGCAGCGTCTCGGTCCGGGAAGAGGCCCCCGGCACGGCATGGGCGTCGAATACGATGACAACCCTATAATCTTTATATGCGCCATAGCCCGCAAGAATGTCCATTAATTTCGTCCGGGCGTGTTCGAGGCTGTCCTCTTTCACCGCCGCGAGCTCAGGCCAGGCGCCGAGCACGTTGTAGCCGTCGACCAGCATGATGTCCGCCAAATCCGCTTCCCTCCGCGAGTCATTTTTTCCCCTGGGCGGGGTCAACCTTTTCCTGGACGAACGGCGGCAGCCTCGTGCCCACCTTGACGATGGTGTTCTCCGGCTGATAGCGGTCCTTGGCCAGCACTTCCCTCTTCAGCTCGCGGCCGCCTGCGCTCACCACCCTCAGGGTGGTCACCTCGTAGCCGGGCTTGCCCTGCTTGTCCACCTTCGTCTCGCCGAGATACAGCTCGGGGT
This sequence comes from Sporomusaceae bacterium, assembly GCA_022839045.1. The sequence goes on along the minus strand of JALHDI010000168.1, from coordinate 6,795 downwards.
CCTGCTTCTTGACCACCGCGGGCGGGATGACCTGGCGGTCGGCGGACAGCAGCTCGACCGCCACCGCCAGTGGCGCGCGGCCGACGATGCCGACGGTCAGCCTGTTCTTGGCCGTCTCCGCCATGATGACGACCGGCGCGGCGGTGTCGTTGACGAACCTGAAATCGAGCGCCCCGAACACGACGGTGGCGTCGCGGCCGAGGCCGACATAGCCGAGCGGCTTGGAGTGGTTGGTCCGCTCGACGACCGTCAGGTTGGCGAGCAGGACAGCGTTGTAAAGGGTGGAAGACACCTGGCACACGCCACCGCCGATGCCGGGGACGAATTCCCCGTCCACGATCTCCAGCGCCTCCTTGAAGCCGTGCTCCCGGTCCCGCGGCCCCACCACCTGGTTGAAGGAGAAGACCTGGCCGGGGTAGAGGATATAGCCGTTGATGCGGCGGGCCGACAGACGGATGTTGGCGGCGCGGTTGGCGTCGGCGGGGTCGAAGGCGGTCGTGAACGACGACCACAGATCCCTGATTCCCGTCTGGCGGAGGTCGGCCACCGTAACGTCCGGGTAGAGCGGCGTCACCGGCAGCGGCAGGTTGGCGGCGTCGCCGGCGTGCAGCGCCTTGAGGACGAGCGGCTTCACCGCCGCTACGTCCAGCCGGCGCCCCTGCTCCTGGGGCACGATGCCGCCTTCCGCGAGGCTGATGGCGGCGTTGCGCGACGGCCGGTCGATGGCCTCCCGCCACGATTCGAGCAGGGCCGCCAATTTATTCTCATTATACCTGACCCTGACCGGGATGCGATAGCCTTCCCGGCGGGCGGCGCCGATATTTTTCATCCGTTCCCGCCACGAGCCGCGGCGGCCGTACGCCCAGGCCTCGTCGGCGGTCGCCTCGACGTCGATGTCGTAGTCGATGCTGGCGGCGTCGAGCCGGAAGGCGGTGTCGCCGTAATAAACGACGAGGTGGCGGCTATGGTATTCCTGCCGCCACGCCGCCAGAAGCTGCATGAGTTCATCCCGGCCGAGACCGCCGACGGCCACGCCCTCGACGGCCACGCCCTCATAGACCCCGTCGCCGGCGAACGGGCGAGCCAGCGCAACGGCCAAGGCAAAAACGATAATCGCGGTTACTGCGACTAAACGGGATTTCCGCGTCACTTAGTCAAGACTCCCTTTGTCTGTATACTTCGTACAATAAAAGCGAACAAGCCACCGATGCGTTCAGCGACGTGATCCGGCCCTTCATCGGGATACGCACGAGGAAATCGCACGCCTCCTTGGCCAGCCGGCCGAGGCCGCGGCCTTCGCCGCCCACCACCACCAGCACCGGCCCCTTGAGGTCGGCCCGATAGTACGGCTGGTCGCCGTCCATATCCGCGCCGACAACCCACAGGCCTTCCTTCTTGAGGGCCTCTATTGCCTGAACAACATTGCCGATCCTGGCAACCGGCACATACTCGACCGCCCCGGCCGACGTCTTGGCGACGGTCGCCGACAGGGGAGCGCTACGCCGCTTGGGGATGAGGACGCCGTGGGCGCCGGCGGCGTCGCAGGTGCGGAGGATGGCGCCGAGGTTGTGGGGGTCCTCCAGTTCGTCGAGCAGGACGATGAAGGGCGGTTCTCCCAGTTCACGGGCCCTGGCGAGGATGTCCTCGACCTCGGCGTAGGCCACCGGCGGCACCATGGCGACGACCCCTTGGTGGCGCATGCCGCCGGTCAGCTCCGCCAGCTTGGCAGCGTCCACCTCCTGGACGACCAGCCCCCTGGCCCTCGCCTGGCCGACTATCTCCCGCAGCGGGCCCTGTCGGTCGCCTCTGGCCACCAGCACCTTGTTGACCGGCCGGCCGCTCCTCAGCGCCTCGAGGACGCTGTTGCGCCCGGCGACGAATTCTTCGCTCATTTCCTCTGACCCCCCGGCCGCGACGAGGCGGCCTTATATTATTTGCCCCAGATGCAAGGCGCACCGGATAAGCAGGCACACAACGCTTTGGCGTTGATGTGATCGCTTATACCCGAATGGGTGCAAGCGCGCCGCGCCGCGTACTGAAGACGTACGCAAGCAAGCGCTTTGAGGAGCAACGCCGCAGATGGGGGCTTTCCCACGCCCTGGGGCGCGGATAGCTCAACTAAGGCTCGGGCAGTCGCCCTCGCCAAGTTTCGCTTATCAACGGCCCCCCTGTTTTTTGAGTGCATCTATGCGGCCGCAGGATAAATCGCCTTCGCCGCAGACCCCCTGCGTCACGCACGTCGGCCCGGCCTTGCGGAACAGGTGCGGCGCCACTTTCTTCACCTCGGCCAGCATCGCCTCCGCCAGGCGGCGAATCTCCCATTGGGCGCGGGTGCAGCAGCGCAGCTCGAAGAAGTGCAGCAGCGAGCGGGCGTTCATGGTGACGACGATCTTGGTCTCGGTGGCGTTGGCGAGCACGTAACGGGCGTCCTCCTGGTGGACGCCGAGGGCGGCAAGCTCGTCGTAGGCGGTGCGGATCTGGTCCATTATGGCGGCGAACTTGGCCGCCGCTTGCGGGTTGGCCGCCACCGACGGCGGCACTATGTACTCGAAGTCGTGCTCCTTCACATAGCGCTGCGACTGCTGCGAATAGGAGGCTATGCGGTGACGGACGAGCTGGTGGGTGAGCACCCGCGACACGCCCTCGACAGCGAAGGTGAAGCTGGCGTGCTCGAAGGTCGACAGATGCCCCATCTCGACGATCTTGTCGACCAGCTTGGCGACCTGCTCGGCCGGCATCTTCTCGACCAGCTGCTCGGCGCCGACTGCCGAGTAGCACAGGCGGGCCGACATGGCCACCGTGCGCTCGGGGTCGGGCGTATGGCAGATAAGTTTAACCTTCATTTCTTCTCCCCGCTTCCGTCCGGATTCGATAATTTCCGGGAAATAACGACAAATGCGTCGCTGGCGAGCGCCGTCAGCCGGGCCTCGTCAGCGCTGAGGTAGAGGTACCCCAGCAGGGCCTCGAAGCCGGTGCTGGCGCGGTAGTCGCCCACCGAGGCGCTCTTGGGCACTGTCGATTTGGCGTTGCGGCCGCGTCTGACGACAGCCAGCTCGTCCTCGCTCAGCCCATCCTCCAGCGCCCGCAGCGCGTGGGCCTGCAGCGTCGCCGACACCATCCTCGCCCCGTGGCCGTGCAGCACCCGCACGCGGTTCTGCTCGAAGGCCAGCAGCCTGGTGCGCACGTAGAGGTTGAAGTAGGCGTCGCCGATGTAGGCGAGCACCAGCGGGTGGAGGGCTCTGGCGTCGGCGGCGGCGAAGCGGGCCTTGGGCGCGCCGTCCGCGCCTAGGTCGCCGAAGGTTTTGGCGGCCAGCAGCTCGTACTGGTCAAACTTCACGTTTCTTCCACCTTGCTCCCTGGGGAGAATCCTCGATGACGTAGCCCAGCTCGCCCAGCCGGTCGCGGATACGGTCGGCGGTGGCCCAGTCCTTCTTCTTGCGGGCCTCCTGGCGGATCTCGACGATCAGGTCGAGGAGGGCGGGGGCGGCGTTGTCCTGAGCCGGCGCGGCGCCGACCACGTCGGGGGCGCCCATCCGCTCGGCCACCAGCAGGCCGAGGATGTCGGCCAATTCGTAATAGGCAGCCTGCACTGAGGCTATTGCTTCGCCGGCCACGGGCGCTTTCCCTGCCATGACGGCGCTGTAGTAAATATTGATCTCCTTGGCCAGGCCGTGGAGGACGCTGATCGCCAGGGCGGTGTTGAAATCGTCGTCCATGGCGGCGTCGAAGTCGGCGCGGGCCTGGGCGGCCGCCGCCAGCAGCGCCTGGGACGCGTCGCTCGCTCCCCGGGCGACGGTGGTGCCGGCAAGGTACTTCATGTTGTCGACCGCGGCGCGAAGCCTGTCGAGGCCGCGGCCGGCCTCGGCCAGCTGCTCGTCGCTGAAGTTGAGCGGGCTGCGGTAGTGGGTTGAGAGGATGAAGAAGCGCAGGACCTCCGGCGGGTAGTGGGCGAGAATATCCTTGACGAGGAAGAAATTGCCCAGCGACTTGGACATCTTCTCCTCGTTGACGGTGATGAAGCCGTTATGCAGCCAGTAGCGGACGAACGGGCCGCCGCCGGCGTAAGCCTCGGATTGGGCGATCTCGTTTTCGTGGTGGGGAAAAACGAGGTCGCTGCCGCCGCCGTGGAAATCGAAGCCGTGGCCGAGGTACTTGGCCGACATCGCCGAGCACTCGATGTGCCAGCCCGGCCGCCCGGGCCCCCACGGGCTCTCCCACGAGGGTTCGCCCGGCTTGGCGCTCTTCCACAGGGCGAAATCTACCGGGTGGTGCTTGCGCTCGTCCACATCCACCCGCGCGCCGGCCTTCATGTCGTCGAGGCTGCGCCCGGACAGTTTGCCGTAGTCGGCGAACTTCTCCACGCTGTAGTAGACGTCGCCGTCGACGACATAGGCGAAGCCCTTGGCGACGAGCTTCTCGATCATCGCGACGATCTCGCCCATGTGGCCGGAAACGGTCGGATAGAGGTGGGCGCGGCGGATGTTGAGCTTATCCATGACCTCGAAGTAGGCCTTTATATAGCGGTCGGCGATCACGTCCCAGGTGACGCCTTCGGCGTTGGCGGCGTTGATGATCTTGTCGTCCACGTCGGTGAAGTTCTGGATGTGGTAGACGGCGTAGTCCTTGTGTTCGAGGTAGCGGCGGATGACGTCCCAGGTGACGAACGGGCGGGCGTTGCCGATGTGGGGGTGGTTGTAGGGGGTAACGCCGCAGACGTACATCTTCACCTTGCCCGGCTCGACGGGGACGAACTCCTCCTTTTTCTTGGTCAGGCTGTTATACACTCTCAGGGTCACGGTTCTTCAGCTCCTCTTCTAACTGAGCCACCCGCTCCTCCAGCCGGGCCAGGTGCCGGTGGAGGCAGAGCAGCATCTCGCCCTCGGGGTCGGGGAGGTTGTCGTGGTTCAGGTCTATATTCGCCGCCGCATCCGATAATACCTTGCAGCCGTCCTTGACGACCACCTTGCCCGGTATGCCGACGACGGTCGAATTGGGCGGCACGGCGCTCAGCACCACCGAGCCGGCGCCGATCTTGGAATTCGCGCCGACGGTGAACGAACCGAGCACCTTGGCCCCGGTGGCGACGACGACGTTGTCGCCGACGGTGGGGTGGCGCTTGCCCTTCTCCTTGCCCGTGCCGCCGAGGGTAACCCCCTGGTAGAGGGTGACGTTGTTGCCGAGTTCGGCCGTTTCGCCGATAACCACACCCATACCGTGGTCGATGAACAGCCCCTCGCCGATTTTGGCGCCTGGGTGGATCTCGATGCCGGTAAAGAAGCGGGCGAGGTTGGAAATGAAGCGCGGCAGCACCACCCAGCCGCGCACGAACAGCCAGTGGGCCAGACGGTAAGCCCAGATGGCGTGGAGACCGGGGTAGCAGAGGACGACCTCGAGGACGCTCTTGGCGGCCGGGTCGCGGTCGAAAACGGCCCGGATATCCTTTTTCAGGCGTGCGAACATATTGTTCCCCTCTCTTGCGTCAGGATTGCGTACAATGCAAAAAACCACCGCCTCCGCAGAGACGGTGGTTCCGTGGTTCCACTCTGGTTCGGGCGCGCCTGCGCCCCTCTCGCTCCGGTAACGGCGGCGGCCGGGACGGCATACTGTCTTTCCGCCGTCCTGCTCACGGGGGCATTTCGGTCGCGCGGGGCATTTCGGTCGCGCCGCTCCCGGTACCGCTCGCAGCCTGTGACGGTACCTCTCTGCCGGGTGGTGTGCGCCTACTTCTCCCGATCCTCGCATTTCCTAGTATTGTGATAGGTTTTATTATGATTGGCTGATAACCACATTATATAGGCGGACAAGAACCGTTGTCAACTGTAACTTATACCGCTTTCAGCGTACTGTCCATTCGGGCCAGCACCCGCTCCTGCCCCAGCAGCACGATCAGGCGGATGAGATCGGGACCGTGGACCTGGCCGGTGAGGGCGACGCGGACGGGCATGTAGACTTTGTTGCCGCCCAGTTTGAAATCCTTGACGATCCCCTTCAGCACGCCCTTCACCGCGGCGTCGTCGACCGCCGGGAGTGCGGTCAGCCGCTCGCGGAAGGCGGCCATGACCCGCGGGATGTCGACGTCGCGGAGGATCGCCCGCGCTTCGTCGCTTTCGAGCGTCACCTTGTCGTTGAAAAAGACGCCGAGGTGCTCAACCGCCTGGGCGGCGTAGCTGATATGCTCCTGGACGACGGCCACCGCTTGCTCCAGCCACGCCCGCTGTTCGTCCGCCAGCGGCAGGGTGATGTAGCCGGCCGCCTCCAGGTGGGGCAGGGCGAGCGCGGTGATGACGGCCGGGCCGGCCTGGCGGAGGTAATGGGCATTGAGCCAGTTGAGCTTGTCGACGTCGAACACGGCCGGGTTCTTGGCCACCCGGTCGAGCGAGAACTTCTCAATCAGCTCCTCGCGGCTGAAAATCTCCTCCTCCCCTTCCGGCGCCCAGCCGAGCAGGGCGAGGAAGTTAACGAGCGCCCCGGAGAGGTAGCCCAGGTTACGGTACTGCTCCACCGAGGTTGCGCCGTGGCGCTTGCTCATCTTGGTGCGGTCCTTGCCAAGGATGAGCGAGATATGTCCGAACTCGGGCAAGGGCAGCCCCAGAGCCTGGTAGATGAGGATCTGGCGCGGGGTGTTGGAGAGGTGCTCCTCGGCGCGGATGACGTGGGTGACGTTCATCAGGGCGTCGTCGAGCACGACGGCGTAGTTGTAGACCGGGATGCCGTCCGATTTGACGATGACGAAGTCGCCGATGCCGCCCGAATCGAAGCTTACGGTGTCGCGCACGAGGTCGTTGAAAACGATCT